>NZ_JAZHSH010000001.1:3892500-4226722 GCF_040100845.1 Chengkuizengella sp. SCS-71B
GATGAACTAAATGCACTTGTCGTAAATCCATGACCTACATCTACATAATGATAAAACTCGTAAATCTCTAAACCTAAAAATCCAAATCCTAATAATACAGTTACACCTAACCAGATCATCAAGTTTTTCACATTTTTATGGTGCATGGCTTGAACAGCAAATACACTGGTTAAACTACTTGTTAACAATATAAAGGTTGCAGCTGCAACTAACTTCAAATCAAATAACTCTGATCCTGTGGGTCCATCTAAAACACTACCTCTTAATGCTAAGAAAGTAGCAAACAAGGTCCCAAATAATACAGTTTCTCCGCCTAAAAACAACCAAAAACCTAAAACCTTATTTCTGCCTTCTAATGTCGCTTTTTCTGGTTCAGGAGGCAGTTTATCTAAATGAGCTTCCGCATGACTCATGATTAACCCTCCTTCTGTAATTCTTCGACTTCAATATGATAACCGTGATCATCATAAACAGATCTTAAAAACATACAAACAAATGTAATTGCTAATCCACTAATGGCAATAATATTATTTCCAAACAAATTGTTTATAAACATACTTTCAAATTCATAACCACGATACATAAAACCAAAACCTGCTATAAACAATCCTAATGACATGAAAAACGGTAAGATTGATGGTGATGGCATATGAATTGGACCCAATGGTTCAGCAGGTGTCATTTCTTTTTTGCCATCCATCTTCTCCAACCAGAATGCATCTAACCCTCTAACTAAAGGTAATTGTTTGAAGTTATATTCTGGTGATGGTGAAGGAATTGACCACTCTAAAGTACGTCCATCCCATGGATCTGCTGGCGCTTTTGGTCCTTTAATCGAAATAATAACATTTATTAAAATCACGATGACCCCAGCAGCCATGAAAAATGCGCCAATCGTACTTACAAAGTTCGCTGTGTCCCATCCTTGATTAGGTAAGTAGGTAAATACACGTCTAGGCATACCCCATAACCCTAAGAAATGTTGAATAAAGAACGTTAAATGGAAACCAATGAAAAATAACCAAAAACTCCATTTACCTAACGTTTCATTTAACATGCGACCAAACATTTTAGGCCACCAATAATATACAGCCGCTAATAAACTTAATACAATTCCACCAACGATAACATAATGGAAATGCGCTACTACAAAATAACTATCATGAAACTGGAAATCCGCTGGCGGTATAGCTAACATTACCCCAGTTACCCCACCCATAACAAAGGTTGGAATAAATGATGTTGCATATAACATCGCAGTAGTAAATTGAATATTGCCTCCCCAAATCGTAAATAACCAGTTAAATACTTTAATTCCTGTTGGAATGGCTATCAACATCGTGGCAACACCAAATAGTGCATTTGCTATGTCTCCCATACCTACTGTAAACATATGATGAGCCCATACCATAAAGCTTAAAAATCCAATAAGTGCTGTTGCAAATACCATAGAGCTGTATCCGAACAAACGTTTTCTAGCAAATGTAGGTAAAACTTCTGAAATCGCACCAAAAGCTGGAAGAATTAGTATATACACTTCAGGATGTCCGAAAATCCAGAAGATATGCTCCCATAATACTGCATTACCACCTGTCGCAGTGACAAAGAAGTTCGCATCAAACAATCTATCAAAAGAAATGTAAATTAACCCAACAGCTAATGCTGGAAAAGCAAAAAGGATAATTCCAGATGTAATAAATGATGTCCAAGTAAATAACGGCATTCTCATAAATGTCATACCTGGAGCTCTCATATTAATAATCGTTACTAGGAAGTTAATCCCACCGACTAATGTTCCAATCCCTGCGATCTGTAACCCTATTGCATAATAATCCGAACCTGTACCACTAAATTCCTCTCCAGATAGCGGAGCATAAGCAGTCCATCCTATATCAGGTACTGTACCTGTAAACCAACTAATATTTAATAATACTCCCCCAAAGAAAAAGGTCCAAAAACCCAATGAGTTTAAAAATGGAAAAGCAACGTCCCTTGCTCCTATCTGCAATGGGACTACTGCATTCATTAAACCAAAAATCAATGGCATTGCTGCTAAGAAAATCATGGTTGTTCCATGCATGGTCATGATTTCATTGTAGGTTTGCCCATCTAGAAACCATGATTCTCCATTAGCCCCCATAGGGAACATTAATTGGAGTCTGATCAAAAGGGCTTCTATTCCACCAACAATAAAGAAAAAGCCACCCGCAGCAAAATAAAGTATTCCTATTTTTTTATGATCGACGGTTGTAAGCCAATCCATCAATCCTCTATACTTTTTAACCGAGTGCGCCACTATGTATATCCTCCTCGTTTCTTGTGAGTTCTTTTTTTATTACTCTAGCTTAAGTGTTTTTAAATATTTAACGATATCGTGATATTGATTGTCATCTAAAGGTATAGCTGGCATCTCTACTGTTTCACCTTTAAATTGCTCTGGATTTTTGATCCATTCAAAAATGTTATCGTCTGTCATTTCAAGATATCCAGCAACAACTTCACGATCAGCAAATCCCGTTAGATTTGGACCTAATCCAGGAAAACCTGCTTCAACAGCATGACATGACATACAATTTTGCTTAAATAACTCTTCACCTGAACTTACATCTGCATCTACAGTTGTAGCCGGCGTTTGCATACTTGTTACCCATGCGTTATAGTCTTCCTCACTAAGAATAACAACTTTGAAATCCATTAAAGCATGAGATTCTCCACAAAACTCCGCACATTTACCTTTTAATACTCCCGGTTCAGCAGGAGTGTCTAAGTACATTTTGTTAGTCATTCCTGGGTTTGTATCCATTTTTCCACCCATTGCTGGAATCCAGAACGAATGAATAACATCAGACGAAGTTAATTGAAACTGAACTCTCTGATTAACTGGAAGTACTAAATCCTGTGCTGTGTAAATTCCTAAATCTGAATATTCAAACTCCCACCAAAATTGATGACCAGTCGCTTTAATTTGAATAACCTCAGGATCTTCAGAATAATCCTCATCCTGTGAAAAAGTAAGTGCGACTGAAGGAACCGCTAAAATAAGTAACAATATCATAGGAATCACTGTCCAAATGATTTCTAACTTATGACTTCCTTCCACCTGTTTCGGAATTGAATCATCACCTGGTTTACGACGATAACGAACAATTGCATAGAAATATAAAACAAATACTACAATTACCACTAAAATCATAATCCCTATGGACAATAAAATAAGTCCGTATTGCTCTTCAGCAACGGATGCTTTTGGATCGATTGGATTCGAACCCTGTCCTACCAAACTACAACCTGTTAACAATAATGAGAACACCATTAACAAGGGGATTATACGTTTCCATAAATGCCACCGATTCACTGAATATCTACCCCGCTTCTAAGTTTTAAATTGCTCACATGACTTGACTTTTTCAAGAAAGTTGTTTTATCATGGATGGCTTTCCCTGTCAATAAACTTAATCACTTTATTAAATATAAATTCAATTATACTTATTTGTCAATCGTCTGGAAGAGCAAGTTCACAAAATGTTCTAAAAGAAGATTTATTATGTTCAAATATGCTCTCATTGACTTTATTTCCAATTCCTATTTTTATTATGCGTAAATGTATAATTCTTAATCAGAAGTACAACCCTAAATTTATATACTTATTTCAAAATTAGAACATAACATTATGTTTGGGGGGTTTGTATTGAAACCATTAATTTACTTTATTTATGCCTTAATCATCATGTCTATTCTTACATCATGTAATTATAAACAACAGGAATTCCAACAAAGCGAACAAAATTTAAACGAACGAACACTGAATGAAATGTCTGGTGTTAAAATGAATCAAATGAATGCAAAACAAATAGAGAACATAAATACTCACGAAAATACGAGCATCCGTTTTAGTCCGTTTACAGCAAAAGAAATTATGGATATTCCTGGTGTAAGTCATTCCTATGTTATATTAACCAATCGAAATGCATATGTTTCCCTTGTTTTAGATCACACAGCTACTGGCGGTTTTGGAAAAGGGAATATTCATGAGCAAAACAATTCAGGAAAATCTGATGGTGGATACAACGAGGATGGCGGAATTATCTATACAAGTCCAAAAAATCTAGTTACAGATACAAATTCAAAATTCACACTAGAGAACGAAAACAATATTTCAAGCAGATTAAAACAAAAAATAGTTATGGAAGTAAAAAAACTTAACCCTAAAGTTGAAGAAATTTACGTGTCTGCCAATCGTGCTTTTGTAAACCAATTAAACGTCTATGCTCAGGAAACCTGGAGAGGAAAATCATTAAAACCATATGTAAAGGAATTTAACGAATCAGTAAAGCTTTATTTCAGTAATCTTCCTAAAAAGCAACATTAAAATATCTTGGTAATAATGACCACCACAGAACGTTGTCGTGACAAAGCTATTTTTATTATAGCTTTGTCTTTTTTTTAAAATGTCTCTCAATCGGTATCATTAACATCAACTATTCACTTTTATAGGTAAAATAGTGTTATAATTATTCATGAAACATATAGGAAAACACCTATTTGTTTATTTGTATTGAGGAGGCCAATCATTTGGAAGTTTTTGCAGCAGGTATAATGGGATTATTTTTTCTTTTTGGCTTAATATTATTAGCTTTAAATATCATTACAAGTGTTTGGGCATACAGAGATGCCAGAAGAAAAGGAAATTCTAAAGAATATGCGATCGTTGTATTAATTGGAACGATTTTTTTTCCTATTTTAGGTTTAATTGTTTATTTAATTATTAGAAATGACTAGAGAAATGCGTGAAGGGAGAACCTAACTTATATGAAATACAAAATGGTAGCCATCGATGTAGATGATACGTTAATAAACGATGATAGAATTGTAACAGAAGCTACAAAAGAAGCTCTTATCAAAGCCATCGAGCTGGATGTGGTCATCACTTTAGCCACTGGAAGAATGTTTGCATCGGCAAAACAAATTGCTGCACAAATTAATTTAAATGTCCCGTTGATCACATATCAAGGTTCACTTGTTAAAAATTTATTGGATGAAGAAGTTATCTATGAGCGTTCAGTACCTGAAGCAATTAGTGACTATGTATTCAAATATGCAGAAGAAAATAAATATCACCTTCAGGTATATCATGGGGATGAGCTCTATGTAAAAGAAGAAAATGACATCGTCAAAGAATATTCAGAGGTTTCTAAAGTTCCGTTTAAAGTTGAAGCGGATTTTCAAACTCTTGTATCTAAACCATTAACAAAACTTCTAATCATCAATCAGCCAGAGGTTATAGATCAAATTGCAATTGACTTGCAGCAAAAAATCGGAGATCAAGTTCATATTACAAAATCAAAACCATTTTTCTTAGAAATTGTTCATAAAGAAGCTACAAAGGGACATGCACTACAGTTTTTAGCCCAGCATTATGGTTGTGATATATCTGAAGTTATTGCAATTGGAGACAGCTGGAACGATCACGAAATGTTAGAGGTGGCAGGTCTAGGTGTAGCTATGAATAACGCTGTTCCTGCACTGAAGGAAATTGCGAATTATATTACTCATAGTAATAATGAAGATGGCGTGAAGCACGTCATTGATAAATTTATTTTAAACGCAGATTAAGTAATCTCACCCTAATAGTGAGATTTTCATTCTACACTTCAATAACTATTATCCTGCCTCTGCAATTTCAAGGGCAAAATATAATAGATAACTCCCCTCATTTTAATAGAGATAGTATATTCTATTTTGAAGCTTGGTTTGTATGGATGAGTATTACTAAAATTGAAAACTAGATATAGTATAAGGTTCGATAGCCTAAGCCATGCTGTCGGTAAAACTATATATGCCGTCAAGAAACAAGACTATGGAAATTTGACATTATGTTTCAAAAACTAGAATATACTTAAGTTCCATTCTTGTGATAAACGAGTTAACAACCTAATTCCAGCAATACTATTCCCCTTATAATCTAATGCTGGACCAATAACACCGATCCCCATATTTGGAGCAACTGATAGAATTCCGCCAGAAACACCACTTTTGGCAGGAATGCCAGCTTCAATGGCAAATTCCCCTGATGCGTTATACATACCGCAAGTAATCATAAATGTTTTAGCAATTTGAACATATCTTTTAGGAATTAGCTGCTTAGATGTTGCAGGGTCTTTTCCATTGTTGGCTAATATCATACCCATACGAGCTAAATTGCTACAACTAGTTTCAATCGAACATTGCTTAAAATATACCTCTAAATGTTCTTCCACATTTCCTTCTAAGATTAGGTTGTCCTTTAACAAATAAGCCAATGCACGGTTACGATGTGCTGTTTGATCCTCTGAACGATATACTTTTTCATTATATGAAATAGAATCATCTCCGCTCAGCATTTGAATAAAAGATAAAATTCGTTCAAAGCGATGATTTACATTATCACCATCAATGAAAGAAGTAACCGTAATCGCACCTGCATTAATCATTGGATTAAAAGGTTTACCAGGGGTTACAATTTCTAGTTTCATTAATGAGTTATACATATCCCCTGTCGGTTCCATGCCTACTTTATCAAAAACCTGTTTTTCTCCCCGATCCATTAATGCTAATAATAATGTAAAAACTTTAGATATGCTCTGAAGTGTAAATTTTGGCATACATTCTCCTGCAGATACAGGTTCTTTGCCAACTTCATGTACTGTAATGCCTAATAAGTCTCCAGGTACTTTGGACAGTTCAGGAATGTAACTTGCCACTTTTCCTTCATTGCAGTGGTTTTTGCTTTCTTTAATTAGTGAATCTAAGATTGAATAATCCACGATCATCATCACCCTATTTATTTTCTTTTTCTGCACGAGACATATATTCATTGTAAAGTTGATCATCACTTTTCACAACTTTTCTGATTTTCTTTGTTTCTTCAACGATCGGATCTAATTCAGTATGTTTTCTAATTTCATATTTAGCATTAATGAGATCTACAGCTGCATCCTCAACATCTTCACTTTGATATTCACCTTCTGTTAATACCTCAGTTACCTTTTCTTCTATCTTGTTTTTGTCCATTTTATTATGATATCCTTCCTGAATCTAATCAGCTTATCCTATCATTTTTTCCCGAAACAAAGCTTTTTACTCTCTAAAAAAGTTAAACCTCTATTCGTTAATCCTAAAAGGGATATATAGTACATTGATAACTTATTCCCATTTATATAGAGTGATATCATGATAAATAGGGTCAAACAATGGGTCTGAGTAAAATGTCTTAATGTGAGTTACATGTTCACTTAAATCTCCTACCTGCTGTTCAAACCCGCGTAATACTTTATCCGTCATCCAAATTTGATTATACGGCGTTCTTTTGATTTCTTGTAAGAAATAATCATAAGTGAATACACGCTCATGAGCATATCCCGCTTTTAAATATTGAAACACTCTAGTTTCTTCCCAAGTGTATACGATAAAATCATCATCTTGCTGAGATAAATACTCACTAAGCTGATATACGGCGGGTTTCTCTTGGGCGTAGTTTTTGATTGAATTTGCTCCATGAACGAGTTGAGCTCCCATGAAAATGAAAATAAATATAAGAACCATTTTTGACTTTAAATTTTTTAGTAGGAACTGAATCATCAGTAAAGCCATTGGCCCCACTAAAGGCGAGATATGCCTAGGTTTGTCTAAATTTTGAGCGAATAACGCCCAACACAAATAACTCACCAACATCAAGATTAAGATAAGTGAATATTGACTTGTTTTATTATTTTTACATTGAAAAAGAAAAGTTACCAACATGACCACTAAGACAAACATGATTAACGCTAAAATGATGGATTGGCCACTAAACCCTGTCCAATACAAATTGTAAAATAATAAATGAAATACTCGAGCAGCTAATGAATCGTTTGAAACATCATAAGTGCCACCCCAATCCGAAAAGTGTCCTGATGTAAAGGATAAGGCTAGCTCAATAAACCCGCTTAAACTTCCCTCAGAAACAACCAGACCGAGCACCCAAATACTCTGAAATAAACCAAAAAAGAAAACCTGAAAACCAAACCATTTCATCGTGTAATCTTGCCTCTTTAACTTCGTCCACCAAAGCAACAGAATGCCAATACCAAACACTAAATAAGATAAACGAATTCCCATTAATATACTAAAGAGGAGCAAAGGCACTAAAGAAATCAAAAAGCTTTTATTAGATAAAGAATAATTTATACTCCATAAATACCACCAAAGTACTGCAATTGCAGCTCCTTCGGACATGGGTTCCACGCTAATTAATGTGATATAACTAAATGAAAGCACAAACAAAACCGCAATATGACTTTTTTGTTTATTTAAAGTTTTCCTAGCCAATAAATAAATAGGGATCATTGAAAGCAAAGTCATCAATCCGTTTAAAACAACTAAAGATTGAACAGGATCACTAATCCATTGATGTACAATCGTTCCTGCTAAAATAAAATATGGATATCCAGGAAAATGCGGCTGCATCGCTAATAAATCGAAACGGTTTAAAGCTAGTGCAAAATCAACGATATCCCATGAACGAGCAAAGGACGAGATATGCATGAATCTCCACGTGAACATTCCAATGAAGATTAAAAAAACAACCATGCTACTCGTCCATTTGTATTTATTATTAAATTGACTCATCATGTATCATTTCCTATACGTTTACAACTTTTTTGCTATGAACTACTTTTGCATCCTCAACCATTTGTTTTTGTTTCTTATCTGTTTGCGTTTTCTGTGAAGAATCACTTCTTCTAGTCCATAACAATAAGAAGATACCAGCAAAATAACCAAAATAAACAAATATTTCTTCAAGAGATGGTGTGGCTGAATATCCTAATAATGCTGTAAAGAAAATACCTACATCACCAGAGATAAAAGGAGCCGTCCCTGTATCTCTTAAATATTGAGTATAATCTGTAGGATGCTCAGGCAAAAACCAAGTAACATCATATACTTGAGGCATTACACTTCCTATAATCCCAACATCCTGCATCATTCCAACGCCTTGAACGAGTAAACCTGCTGCTATCACAATAATCATAGCACCTGTCACTCTAAAGAAAGTTTTTAATGAAATACGCATTGTACCTTTAAAGAATAAATAACTTACTACTGATGCGAGAATGATACCTGCAAGCGCTCCCCAACTTTGCATCGCTAATTGAATGTTTCCACCTGTAATAGCTGCAAAGAAAAATACAGTTTCTACGCCTTCTCTTAATATAACTAGGAAAGAATGAATGACCATTCCAATGACACTTCCTGCTGAAATATAAGCTTTTAATTTCCCTTCAAGTTTACCTTTCATATCACGGCTGCTTTTCGCCATCCAAAATACCATATGTGTTAATAACATGGATGAAATGAGCATAATTGAGATTTTAAGATAAATTTGACTAGCCATCATGGAAAAGCTGGTTAACACTACTTGAAATACAAAGGCTACTCCTAAACTTACAATCAAAGCCAAACCTGCACCTAACCATACGTACTTAGTGTATTCAGGATGGTTCATTTTTTTTAAAAAAGTAATAATGATTCCTATGATAAGTAAAGCCTCTAAAGTTTCACGAAATGTAATAAGCAATGCTTGCAGATCCATGATGATTCCTCCCAATTATCCTAGCTTGATGTACCTTTTTTTCTTTTTAATGCATAAATAACGATAGCAATAATTACAACAAGAATTAACACTATAGGTATCCAATTTTTAATATCATTTAAATTTACAAATTTAGGCTCCTGACTAATTTGTCCTACTTCTGGAACAAAGTGTCCAACTTCAACATTTTCAATATTAAATTGTTCGGATAATGTTTCAATAATTTGTTCTTTACTTTTTATAAATACATCAATATCCGATTCCTTCTCACCTACTCCAAACAATCCTGGATTTCCTAAAGAATCTAATGCTAGATTAAATTCCTCTCTTACCTGTTCATCCAATTGTTTATCTTTTTCAATGATACTAGGTGATAAAGCGTCGTATGTTGCCAATCCTTTTGCTAGCAATAACTTTGTTTTCGTATAATCTGTAAAATCCTGTTCTATATATTCCAAACGCCTTGCGATATTTAGTACGAGTATATTACTCATAGCGGTCATCACTGCTTCGCTATTTTCAACCTCTAATGCATCTATCACTGCCATTGATGGATCAATGCCCATATGTAATTCAATATCCTCTTTTACTGTCAAGTATATAGCTTCTGCTTCAGTATAGTTCGGAGGATTTTCATTTAACTGAGCATCCATTGCTTTATAAACCTCAGCGATGAGTTCTTCATTCGGGTCTCCATAAGTATAAGCAAACGTTACTTGTTGAAAAGAGCCCAAAAGCACGAAGAACGATGCAATTATCAAGATGATCTGTTTCATGTATTGTCTCCCTCTATCAGTTATTACACTCTAAATGATAACGATTATCATTGTTAATGTCAATAAAATCTTCACTATAATTGTGAAGATGATTTGAATTTTGTTTCTTTACGTAAGTTTTCAGTATGCATTGGACTCGAGCTGGTACGAACTTTTCTTACTGGACGTAACATTTCCTTAATAATAGCCACAATCACATTAGGCAGATATTCTTTGAATTTAATAAAAGATTGACCTTGTGTTCTTACTTGATAATAAATAGGGATTTCTCTCATTCGGAATCCTTTGCGAACAATATTTAATGTTAACACTTGCGCATAATTATAATCATGAATAATTTCAGCATGTTCCATCACTTCTTTTGAGAATGCTCTCATTCCAGATTGCCCATCATAAATCCATTTTCTAAGTAAAACAGATTGTAACAATGTGAAGACATAATTACCCAAACGGCGGTGAAGTTTCATACCTTTCATTTTCCCTAGAAATCTTGAACCCATTACGTAGTCTGCTTTATTTTCCAAAATCGGTAAAATAAGTTCTGGTATCTGTTCTGGTGGATATTCACAATCAGCATCAATCATGACCGCAATGTCAGCACCAAGTTTATAACTCTCCTTTAGCCCTTGACGGACAGCTGCGCCTAAACCTTTGTTTTCTTTAAAAGAATAAATAAAATCTGCCCCAGCTTGTTTTGATTCTTTGACAGTATCGTCTCTAGATCCATCATTAATGACAAGCACTTGTATAAACAATTGAGAATTAGCATCACGAGGGATTCTTGAAATCACTTCCCCAATTGATTTTTCTTCGTTATATGCTGGAATAAATACAACAACATGTTTTTTCAATTTTTGTTTTCCTCTCCATCTATATTTAATGCCTCTTTCAAAACCCGACCTCTGCTATGACTAGGATAAGGAGAGCCCAATAAAGTAGCTACTGTTGGAGCAATTGAAATTAAACTATGTTTTTCCTCCACTCTTTTCCCTTGATGTATTAGTGGACCTTGGATGAAAAATGGAACATAACGTTCTCCTTCATCTAAATGGCCATGTCCTCCAATACCATCCGCTTGTCCATGATCTGCACAAACGATAAATGTCGTATTATCTTTTTTTCCTTGCTCATCTAACCACGTTACAAATTGTTCAATCAACGAATCAACTTCTTCAATTTTTTGGATATAATCGGGATAATGTACACCTCTGCTGTGCCCTGTTTGATCAGTTCCAATAAATTGTACAACGAGAAAATCTGGGTCTTGCTCGCTCATGATATGTTTTGCCCTCTGCATAATATTTAAATCAGCTACATCATTGTTCATCACCGCCGTGACAGATTCAACATCTTTACCAAAACTATCAATTAAGTGTGCTATACCTAACAGGCGTCCTTTTTTGCCAACTTTTCTTAAACTGTCAAAGATACTTTCTACCTTTAATCCAAGCCTCCATACCATATTAGAGGTAATTCCGTGTTCTCTTGGATAGGTACCTGTAAACATGGAAGAAAAACATACTACAGTTCGAGCTGGATACACGGTTTCCATTTGAGTATATTCTGTTCCTTTTAAACGCATGTCATCCAAAAAGGGAGTGTTTGCTTCTTTAAATTTATCTTTTCGCATTCCGTCTATAACAATAACGATGACTTTATCTGTAATTGGCTTGTCTGTTGGGTTAGACGATTTACCCTTTGTGAACGCTTCATTTTCTTCCGGTTTCCAATCAAAAATATATCTGTGCAATACCCAACTAAAAATAAGAATAGCCACCGCAAAAGAGAATAATGTAATCCAAGGCATTTCATTCAATCCTGTCCCTTGCTCATGTATAGATTGAAAAACATATTGCCAAACCCACAATAACAATATAAACTTTGGCAGCTGCTCTTGTGCATTCCCACTTGTGGAATCACTATTCTTTAAAACTAACTTCCAAAACCTTGTGAAATTTAACCATGAAGTACCGATTCTCAAATGATAATAAAACGTTCCCCAAAAAAATACAGTAAAGAAAAAATACAATCCTATCGCCAACATAGCTAAAGAAATTTGCGCGTCATTAAAAAGGAGCAAATAAGCGATTAGAGGCATCCATAAATAATTCCTTAAATACAACGGAAAGTCGTAGTGATAATAAATGATGAATAAAGGCAGTACAATAATTAAACTCAATGCGGTATTCAACCAAAAAGAAGGATCTGTCCACAACCCAATGTGATATAAATAAAATACACCTACTACAAAAATAGGCGTAAATGGCTTTCCTTCATTTAATAAATTCCAGCACCTCGCAGCAATAATTTCAAACCAGGAAGCTTTTTTCATACAGCACCTCACAAATGAAGATGTTGCCCAAAAGGAATTCTACTCTTTTGAACAACATCCATTTTAATCTTCTATATTTTAAAATAATTGATTCAAGGCTTCAACTATTTCTGCACTTATAGAGTTAGCTTCTTCTGCATTTTCAATACTCACTGCTTCGAACCAAGCTGTACCTTTCACCATAAGATCAGAACCTTGTTCTTCTCCAAGGCGTTCAATGATCTCTAATTCGATAGCCTTCATAAAGATATTTGCCTCCATTGCTTCAACACGAGCATCTGTGATGTTTCCTTCCTCTAAAGCAACTGGAACTTTCTCATGATAACTCGTTATTTTTCCAACAAATGCTTTCACAAATAAATCTGCTACTTCATCTGCATTAATGGATTCAGGATCTGTTTCACCTAGATTAAAAATTGTATCAAGAGCAGCAGCGGCTTGTTCATCGCCTCCAGAGAGCGAACCTTTAATCGCTTGATAGAAACCCCAAGCTTCCGCCTGTTTAATTTGTAAATCTACTTTCTCAGCTCCGCCTTCTTGAACTGCTGCAGCTATTTTTTCAGCATAAGAATTTGCTGCGAGATAATAACTACGATATACGGATTTATCTGTCATTTGCTTATACACTTTTAAATCATCTATATTACCTTCTGCTAACGCAGTTTCTTGAAGACTTAATCCATTTTCAATTTGAGCTTGCATATCTGCACTATAGTATGAATCTCTTTTAGCAGCTGTTGGTACTAACACATGCTCTGCTAGATACTTAAGCTCTGAAAAAGCTACATCAGCTTCTTGCTGATTACCCTCTTCTAGTGCTGCCACAACATCAGACTGTAGATTTTTTTGTTTCTTATAGAAGTATGATTGAGTTGTTTTATCAATTACTTGGAGAGCAACAACTGTATCTAACTGCTCACTTGCCCCAGCTTCAATTGCCGCTAAAATAGCAACATCTAAACTATCATCTGTTTCTACTACTGTATCTTTTAAACCATCAGTATATAGAGTGCTTACTAGATTCCAATCTGCAGCTTCTCCTTCTTTCTCTTTTTTAAGCTCATCCATCATTTGTTTATAAGTATCAACTTCAGTATAAGTAATTGTATCTTCAATGGAAGCTTCTTGACCTTCGCCTTCATTACTATTTTGAGAGCCTTCCGTTTGATCTACCTGATCTTTTGTATCCTCTACAGCTTCTGGCTTTTCTGTACCACACGCTGATAAAATTACACTAGCGATTAACATTGTGGATAAAGCAGTTGTCAGTTTCTTCATGTTTTTATTCTCTCCCCTAATTGATAATGATTTTCATTTACAGTGAGATTATATCGATAATGATTCTCAATGTCAATAAAAAATGCGAATAATTTTAAATAATATGTGGATATTCCATGACAAATAAAAAGGAGAGTTTTGGATATTGAAACAAGAATTAAAGAATTTTTAGAGGAAAGAGAATATTAATACTGAGGGTATTTTTTATAAATATTGATAGCGAATCGAATGAGATGAGAAATTACTGGGAGTAATTACAAACAACCCCCCCGTATCAAGATTAAGGGATCTAATAAAACCTTAATCTTGACATATATCTTCTAGAGGTAATGATTCTGCCCACTCTTGTATAGCTTCAATGATAGGCTGCATTGCTTTTCCATTTTCAGTTAATTCGTACTCTATTCTTACAGGAACTTCTGGATAAACATGACGGATTACCAATTTATATTTTTCTAATTCTCTTAGTCGTTCAGCTAACAACTTCCCACTAATTGGAAGTGATTTTTCGATATCTCTAAAACGTTTGGGTCCAGTTAATAAAGTATAAATAATCAAACCTACCCATCGTTTACCAAATAACTGCATTGCTGATGTTAATTTAGGGCATAAACTTTCTTGATTTGATTGTTTACTCATCCTATTCACCTCCACATTAATACTATCAGTATACCACGTTACTTACTTTTTATCATCTAGTGATGGATTCAACTAAATATCAAATACCTCTCATCCATTTACCGGATCAATAAAAGAAAATCACCTATAAGTGATTTTCCAAGACTCGTCCGATTTATGGACTATTATATTTTATTCATCCAATTCGAAATAAGTAAAGTAATCAAAATCTGCATGTTTTTTCATACCACTTAAATCCTGTACACATATGCCTATAAAAGAACCTGTAAATCCCAATTTGTTATGTTCATCTGAGAGTTGCCCTGCTTCAAATATCTTATTAATTTTATACCAATTTACCCCATCTTCAGAATAAGAAAACTCTATAGAGTGGTTGAATACATTTACTCTTAAATAAACCTTTGTCCATCCTTCAATTTTTATTTCCCCTTCTAAAGGTTCGTCTATCTCTCCACTTTCCATATGATGAATAGTTAGGGTTTTTCCTAATATTTCATCACGACTAATGCGAAGATAAATATAGTCATTTGTATCATAATAACAAACAAGTCCCGCCATCTGTTGGAAAATGTCAGGTTCGAATTCTATACAAGTCTCAGCCTCACATCGAAAAGCTTGTTGTCTTCTCGCAACTATACTTTGTCTATGAAGTGAGCTTAACGATTCTTGACCTTTTAGTCTCAAATAACCTGGCCTTTCCTTAAGTGAAAGCCAGCTTTCATCAGGAGGTATCCGTAACGTGTTTAAATGGATATTCAATTCTGTGTCATCAAAATCATCTCTACAACGCAGTCTTTCAAATTTAAACTCAGGCAAATTCGGCGCAGGCACTTCTAATTTAGGTTCATTTCCTCCACCTTCAAGACGTAGCCAATCATCCTCACTCCAATACACCTTTTGAATACTTGTCTCTCTTCCTAAATTACACTTCATATCCGGTCTCAAGGGACGACCGCATAAATGCGTTATGTAGTATTCCCCATTTTGGGTTTCAACTAAGGACGCATGTCCTGCTTTTTGCAACTGTAGTTCTGGGTTTTTGGCTGATGTTAACATCGGGTTTTGTGGGTCCACTTCGTAAGGTCCCCAAATATCCTTTGATCTTGCCATGGATACCGCATGATCCCAAGTGGTTCCCCCCTCGGCTGTCATTAAATAATAATAACCATTTTTTTTATATATATGAGGAGCTTCAGTTACCCCTAATTCTGTGCCTTTAAAAATATTTTTTACAGGACCTACTAATTTTTCTTCTTCAAGTGAAAACTCTTGTAGTAATATTCCTGCAAATGGATTTTTCCCTTTACGGAAGTCATTTTGCATATTTACTAGCCACTTTTTACCGTCATCATCATGGAACAGAGATGGATCGAATCCACTGCTATTTAAATATATCGGTTCAGACCATGGACCTATGATGTCTTTTGCTGTAATCACATAATTATGCGTATCTTTTGTAAAATTAGAAGTGTTATGCCAACTTTTCACATCCGTATATATTAGATAAAAAAAATTCCCATCAAAACTTAAACAAGGTGCCCATACACCACCTGAATTTGGATTTCCTGCCATATCTAATAATGATAATCTGTCTAAGGGGCGTGTTAACAATCTCCAATTGACTAAATCCTTAGAGTGATGGATTTGCACTCCAGGGAACCATTCAAAAGTTGAAGTGGCTACATAGTAATCATTTCTGACTCTAATAATTGATGGATCTGGATTAAAGCCTTTTAAAATTGGATTTCTAATCTTCTTTGCCATATTCATCCTCCTTAGCTGGGATTTGTACCTAAATCAAGTTCATAAAAAACAACACAATTATACCATAAATAACCTTATATAATCATTATAAACAGATAAGAATATGCTTGATTTCATAGAGAGAGAAAACATACAAAAACCTTTGACATAATCCCTTATTGGATGTCAAAGGTTAAGGCATCATAATTCCCTTCAATAAAAAAACCTTTTTCATTCTCAATCATTAAAACATGTGTTGCAAGCTGGTTTATTAGTCGTCTATCATGTGTAGCAAACACAACTGTTCCTGGATACTCTTTTAACACCTTTTCTAAACTTTCTTGCGTTTTAATATCTAAATAATTCGTAGGTTCATCTAATAATAATAGGTTTGTATCACTTACAAAGCATTTGGCTAGAGCTACCTTAACTTTCTCTCCCCCACTCAATACACTAATTTTTTTATGAACTTCATCTCTTTTAAAAAGCATCCTTGCCAAGATTGTTCTTACTTTTTCTTTTGAATAAATGCTTGTATCCATCACATTTTCTAATATCGACTGATCCTTTTTTAGATCTTTAAGCGTTTGATGTAAGAAGCCTATTCTACAACTTGCAGGCACGAAGATACCTTGTTTTTGTTCTTTTATCATTTTTAATAACGTAGACTTGCCTGTTCCATTGTTTCCTATCAACGCGACCTTCATGCCAGGTTTAATCATCACATTCAAATTTGAAAATAAAGTACGCCCCGCTATTTTTTTAGTTACTTGTTCCATTTTTATCACAAATTTATTATGGATTTGTTTATGTTGGGTTAGATCAAAAATAGCTTGATCCTTTATTATTGGTTTTTCTTTTTTCTCCAACTGTTCAATCCGTTTCTCAATTGCCTTTGCAGAACGGCCTACCTTGGCTTGTTTACTTCTTGCTTTTTCTGCACCCAAATTAGCTTCTTTGTAACTCATTCGTTTCGGTTTATGTTTCATTTTTTTAACCTTTTGTTGCTTTTCTTTAAAAGCCTGCTGCAAACGAGATTTCTCGTTAATGTATTCCTCATACTCAAATTGAGCACGATTTAATTTCATCTCTTGTTGTTTTGTATACGAACTATAGTTGCCCTGGTATTCAGTTATTCTTTCATTGTTTATTTCAATAATTTTTGTACATACTGCATCCAGAAAAGCTCGATCATGTGAGACTATAATAACTGCACCTTGAACTCTTTTAATCTCTTGTTCCAACTTCATAATGCCAGACAAATCTAAATGGCTAGTTGGTTCATCAGCAAGTAGTAGATCAAATTTACGTTGAAGAACTTCAGCAATTTTTATTCTCATCTTTTCTCCGCCGCTCATTTCGTGATGTATTTCCTTTTGAATTCCCCACTTGGATAGATATTCTCTTGCATGTCCACTGACTTTTGTTTCATCATTCTGTGCAATCTCAATCATATTTATATTGTGACTGATCGTTCCCCCATCCAAATCCGTTTTCCCAGATAAAACAGATAAAAATGTAGATTTGCCTGCTCCATTTAAACCTACAATTCCAATTCGATCTTTTTTCGATACAGTTATTCGACCCTCTAACTTAAATAACAAACGATCCTTTATATATTTCTCAATTCTATTTATCTCTAAAATAGTCATAAAAAAACCTCCCTAGTATACCTAGAGAGGATTAGTTGCTATTGTTCCATTTCTTTTCATGTTCACACTTAATAAATTACATCACTGCTAAAACACACGAAGTTCTGAAGCAACTAAAATCATTCCATCTTCATGATAAACACATCGATTAAGCGTGTTATTATAGCAATAAAATAAGGTACTATGAACAAAGGTTGCGTATTATACACACCCTGATAATGGACAGACTAATCCTATCTCTAGTTTCAAAATTATTTTTAAATTGAAATGCTAGAATAAATAAGATTACTTCTCCATTGTTCACTTTACCTCCGAAATTTGTTTTTTTTTTAATTACGTTGTTAGTATAAGGTGTTGCACAAATTTTTGTCAAGATGCTATTTATTTATAATCAGCAATCTTCACATACTCCGGGTTGATTACTCGTTTTACAAATATTTTCGTCAATGACATTATTCATTCCGTTATCCTCAATATCCGGATTATTTCCTTTTAAGCAGTTAGAACGAACAGCATTTCCTTGACTATTCATATTTAACAAAATCCCTGCTTCTGTTTGATTTACTATGGTATTGTTGTCAATAATGTTGCGCACATCCCCCCCACTACTGAATACACCAACCCCAGTATTCTTCTTTAAGGTATTGTTTCTGATTCTGTTAGAAGATAGCATAAATATCCCCAGGGTCTCATTATTACATATCCTATTTCCCCAAATTAAATTATTATCTTCTGTTCTTATTCCTTCCTCCGGATTACCAAATGCTTTATTCCAAAGAATTAAATTATTATCACCTGTAAAAAAACCATCAGCAAATTGTCCATTATTCAATGCACAATTGCCAATAATAAAACCATTATTATCAAAATCCATTCCATCATTATTATTTTCTTCACAGAAATTATTTAGTGCTAGATTAAAATCACCTCTAAATCGCATGCCATTTCCACCATTTTTATTAGATTTACTACTAATGACATAATTGTTATTCCCGTTAGTAACAATTCCATCGCCTGTATTCCCACAAGAATTGCAATTTATAACCAAATTCCTTTCAGAACCAAAGTCGATTTCAATCCCAGCACCTTGATTATCAAGTACATTTACACATGAAAGTATATTATCATCTGCATCAATTAGAATTCCACGATTCTCGAAGTTTTGAACAGTCAGATTTTCGATTGTTATGAATCTGGCCTCTATGTCAATTCCAGTTTCACCAGGTAAAGCCATCCCATCAATAATTGTTTTACCTCTACCTGCACCAATGATTCGAATTTTATCCCGATTTCCTCCTATGTTATTAATTGTGAGTGCCTCATTAAAGGTTCCTTTTCCTACTCGAATTGTAAAACCTTCACTAGGAACATTGTTTATCGCAGTTTGAATACTCTGACCCTCTTTTACGAAGATCTCGTTATCTTCATTACATAAACTAGGAGGATCACTTGTTGTACAGCGGTTAGCATCAAATAATGTTCCCATACCTTCATTAGCTATATCTGGTGTATTACCAGCTAATTTGTTGGATCGGATGACGTTATCATTAGAATTAGGGTTAATTTGTATGCCTTGATTCACATTATTATTGATACAGTTATTATCGATCAAGTTGTCGTTGATACCCTCAAAAATTTCAATCCCTATATTTCCACTGTTAATGATCATATTATTTATGACTCTTTGTTGTGCTCCACCTCTAAGTCGTATCCCTGTCTCACCATTACATCTTATATGATTTACCCAATATAAATTCATATCACTGCGGCTTTCTATCCCAGCATTTTTATTCCTAAATATTTTATTTACAAAAACAAAATCATTCTCATTGTTCTGTATTCCAGAAAGATTATTTAAAATCAAATTAAGAATAATTAAATTGTTTGCTGCTCTTGTTGTTATACCATCCTCAAAGTTTCGTTGAATGGTGTTTTTTAAAACCAAGTTATTATCCCCAAATATACGCATCCCTTCAATTAGATTATTTGAAACATGGTTAGAGATTAAGTAATTACTTATCGATCCAATCATGATCAAGATACCATTCAATGTATTTCCATTTATTACTGATGACATGATCATATTCCTTGATCCATTAGATTCTATTGAAATACCTTGCTCTCCATTTTCTGATACCTCAACTTTATGAATAATGTTTTCATTTGATTCAATCTGAATACCATTTCCGCTGAAGCATCGAACAGACAGATTTTCAATCGTGACTAAACTTGAATCCAAAATATTTATACCAATTGAGCCATCTGGAAGACCTGTTCCATCAATGATCGTTTTCCCCATTCCTGCCCCTACGATTCGTATTTGGTTTGAATTTGCTCCACTTATGACTAATGATTCATTACAAGTAATGGCAGCAACTCTGATGGTGTCACCTTGAGAAGCTGCTACCAAGGCAGCATTGATTGTAGGTACATCTTCAGGTACGTTGATTACCATAATTAGCACAGTCCTTTCCCATTTTTTGATACTCCATTGTATTCAGGGAGCAATCAAATGGATTGGACGGAAGTGGAATTTTAGAAAAATACGTGTTTAGAGCTCTTCCATAAATTCAAGTATTTCACCATCATACCCTTTCACAAATATTGTCCTCCACCCATTTTCTAACTTAAAAGGACCCTCTATAATTTCTAATTTTATAACATCGATCCATTTCAACAATTCGTTCCAACTTTCGACTTCAAATGCTATATGCATTTGTTTATCATAATTTGATTTTTTACGTGAATTTTCAACCTCATAAAGCTCCAACCGAAAATGCTCTAACTCTAAAAATATTGCTTCCTCACCTTTAAAATCTATGGATTGCTCTATTAAAAAACCTAGAGACTGGTAAAATTCGATGGAACGACTTAAGTCACTTACTTCGATAGCAACATGATGAATGCTCTTGATATTGTTCATAGAATTAAATTCATATCACCAAATTCATGCCATAAATAGGACTCATTAATAGCTTGGTGATATGCCTCCATCAAATCTTCCTCATCAATAAATGCAGATAATAACTGCAAGTGACTCGCTTCTGGCTCATGTAACCCTGTAATTAATCCATCAGCGACTTTCAGTGGGTAGTTTTTCGTAATGTATAAATTCGTCCAACCTGATTCGTTAATTAATTTCCCCTCTTCATTCACGGCCGATTCAAGTGCTCTAACTACCGTAGTACCTACAGCGATAACTCTTCCGCCATTTTCCTTTGCCTTTTGGATTAATTCAACTGTCTCTTGTGGAATTTGATAACTTTCCGTATTTTCAGATGGGTCTTGGTGATATTTATCATCCAACAAGTAGCTTAAACCTGTATGAAGTTGTAAGAAGGCTACATGAACTCCTTTACGTTGTAATTTCAATAGCAACTCCCAGCTAAAAGCTCGACCAGCAGAAGGCATTTCAACAGAACCTGGAACGGATGCATATACAGTTTGATAATAATTCAAGTCCCATTCTCCCTGAATATACTCATAACGAACTGGTTCTCCCAATGAATAAACTTCATCGTATAATTGTGCACCTGAGAGTGAAAACTCTAATAAATAAAATGGTTCTCTCTTAACATTGACTCCTATTGTTGCGATTAATTTTGTTGAAAGTCTCAACTGATCCCCATCTTTCACATTCTTTGAAACAACTAATGCTTCCCAACTTTTCTCTGTCTTCCTATGTGCTAGCCTAATTTCTACTTTGGGATTTATCATTTTGTTGTTCCTTAAATGTTCAGCGTGTAATATTGCAGGTACTGTTCTACTATTGTTTAAAACAAGAACATCTCCCTTTTTTAAATATCGATCTAAATTGTAAAATGTAGAGTGCTCTACTTCCCCATTGTCCCGATTTAAAACCATCATTCGTACGAAATCTCTACGAATTCCTCTCCGTTCAGGAGGTTTAGCTGCATTCAACTGTTCAGGAATTTCAAATTTCATCGCTACTGCATTCATAGTGCTTCACCTTCTCTCACAAATTCTTGTGCTCTGAACCTTTTGCCATTGATTTGGCTGGATTCTTCTGAAGCTAGGTAAATAAATACCTCTGTTAGATCATTTGGATCTGCTAATTCATAATCTGTATCTGGTACTGCTAAAGCGTGCATCTCTGTATCCATCTCTCCAGGATCAACCATATTCACTCTAACTCCAGTACCATTGACTTCATCAGCCCAAGTTTCTGTTAACCCTTCAATCGCAAACTTAGAAATACCATAAGCTCCCCATCCAGCGTATCCTACATTACCCGCTTCAGAAGTAACATTAATGATAGACCCTTGCTTGCGTTGAAGCATATCGGCGATGACTCTGCGTGTAACTAAAAATGGACCCACTGTGTTTATCTTTAAAACCTGTTCAAAATCTTCTTCAGGGTAATCTAACAAATATGGCATTGGGCTAGGACCTAAAATGGAAGCATTATTAATAAGTACATCTATATGTCCAAACACGTTCTCCGTTAAAGCTATGAAACGTTCTACATCTCGTACGTTAGAAGCATCTGCCTTTACCGCTAGAACTTGGATATTAAATTGTTTTAGTTCATTGTGTATTGCATCTAATGCTTCTTGCCCTCTAGCACAAATAGCTAAATCAGCACCTTGCTTAGCAAATGCTACGGCTAAAGCTTTACCTAGACCTTTTGATGCGCCAGTTATCATGACTACTTTATTTTTCATTTCAAACACCCTCCTTCGTTTTCTATACTTTAAGTTTATATTCATTTAATAAAATAAACGTCGGGAAGAGGTTTGAGCTAGCTCTACTCATTTGGACTAAAAAAAATCTACATCTAAAGTCGGAGGGATGTGCTCTGCTTTGCATTTCATACAAAAAACCAAGGAACTCCTCTAGTTCCTTGGTCAAATGTCATCATAAACCTTAATTTAAATCCTAATAATTTAACCCTTCAATAAAAATTGATTTCCATCTTCATCTTTAAACTGTACAAACGTACCCCACTCCATCTTTTTAGGCTCATCTACAAATGAGACACCATTTGCTTTTAACGTCTCAAAAGTTTCATCAATATTCTCACATTCAAATACGATGGAAGGTTTCTTTTCGTTCCAATCCTGCATCATAGTTTTAGGATAAATAACAAGGTGAGATTGAGCTCCTTTAGGTCTTACTTCTAACCAGAATACACCTGGTCCCATTGGAAATTCAGCAGCAACTTCAAACCCAGCCTTTTCAGTCCAAAATTGTTTCGCTTTTTGTTGATCATCTACGTAAACAGCTACAGTTGCAATACGTTTAATCATTTCATCATATCCTCCTCAATCTTCATACAATCATTGTACAATATATTAGCATATTTATAAAAAGCCATCATATAAAAAAAAATCGACATGTTTATTATTTAGTAAAACCTAAATTCAGTAACTTCCCAACATTAAGAGCTTTTTCAAATAAATTCAGTTTTGTGTGCTTCATTGCTTCTTCTAATGACATAGGTCCTGGAACAATGGAGTGACAACTATTAAAAAATTCATATAACTTCTCATAACCTTCACCTAGGGCACCTGATATGAGTATAGCATCAACCTGATATTCTATTGCTATTTTTGCAATTTGTATCGGAACTTTTCCATAAAGTGTCTGATAATCACTTTGTCCTTCTCCTGTTATGACCAGATCTGCATTCTTTATTTTCTCCCTTAATCCTGTAGCATCAATACAAATTTTCGCACCTGAGAACATTTGACCTTCTAATATTAGAAAAGCAAAACCTAAACCACCCGCTGCCCCTGCTCCAGGTTTGTTTTGAAATGAATGATGTAAATGTAGTTCAATTAACGATGCATATTCATTTAACGCTGCATCTAACACCTTTACTTGTTGCTTTGTTGCTCCTTTTTGTGGACCAAATACAACTGTTGCACCGAATTCACCACACAGTGGGTTTTCTACATCGCTAGCAATTTTAATCTCACATTCTTTAATTCGTGGATCAAGTGTAGAAAAATCTACTTCATAGATCTCTTGCAATGAGGATGCATTTGACCCTACTTTTTCTCCATTGTGATTCAAAAAAGTAATCCCCAAAGCAGATAACATCCCTATACCACCGTCGTTAGAAGCACTGCCGCCAAGCCCAATAATAAAATGACGAAAACCAAGATCCATAACATGAAGCATAATCTCACCAATCCCAGCAGTTGTAGTCAACATTGGATTTCTTTGATCTGTTGAAACCATAGGGAGTCCAACGATTTTAGCGATTTCTATCACTACTGTTTTATTATCTCCTAGTATTCCATAACAAGTAGCAATCGTTTCTCCCATTGCTCCCGTTGCTTCAACAGACTTCAGCTCACCTCTTGTAGCAGAAATTAATGTATCTAGTGTTCCTTCGCCTCCATCAGCCATTGGAATAACTTCAAACTCTACACCTTTCATAGATGAGGCAAAACCTTCTTTTATTGTTGTGCCTACATCAAATGCTGATAAACTCCCTTTATAAGAATCCGGAACGATAACAATTTTCATAAAGACCTCTCTTTTTAAACATTTGTATCATACGGTATAAAAAAAGAAGGGGGAATAATTTTTAACATCCACCTTCTCCTTCATCATTAAATTAATCTTTTCTTAAATGACCCAGTTTCCTGAACGAAAGATCGCTTCTTTTGTCCCGTCCTCTGTTTCACCGTCAATATCTAACTCCCCTGAGCCAATCATAAAATCAACATGAGTCAAACTTTCATTAAAGCCCATTTCTTCAAAATCTTCTTTGCTTTTTTCCTTCACATTTTCCACGCAGGTTTTAAGTGCATTACCTAAAGCAATATGACATGAAGCATTCTCATCGTATAACGTATCATAAAACACTAAATTTGAATTAGAAATTGGAGAATCGTGCGGTACTAAAGCAACTTCTCCTAAATACTTAGCACCTTCATCTATGGATAATAGGTTTTTCAATATTTCATAACCTTCTTCTGCTTTAAAATCTACAACCTTACCTTCTTTAAAAGTTAAGCTGAAATGATTAATCAAACTACCCTTGTAATTTAAAGGTTTCGTACTAGCTACCGTACCGTTCACTCCTTTTTTGAAAGGAATCGTAAATACTTCTTCCGTAGGCATATTAGGTACAAACTCTGTCCCTTTTTCATTTGTAAAATTGGCACACATCCACTTATGATCCTTATGCAGTTCAATCGTTAGATCTGTACCCGTTGCTCTATAGTGAAGTTTTTTATATTTTTTCTTATTTAAAATTTCAGCTCTATTGGCTAAACCTCTCATGTGCTCTTTCCATTCACCAACTGGATTTTCTTGATTAACTCGAGTAACATCAAACATCGCTTCCCACAATTTCTCTAGCGATTCGTCCTCTGTTAAATTTGGGAAAACAAGCTGTGCCCATTCTGGAGAAGGGTAACTAACTAATGTCCAACTAATTCTACCGGTTGAAATATAATTTTGTGAATATTCTTTATTCTCGGTTACACTAACTTTATCAACAATAGCTAGGCGTTCAGGATCAACATCCTTTAACAACTCTGGATTTTTAGATCGGATACCTAGAAAGGCTGCATTGTTATCTGCCATCTCCATCATCCCTTTAACTTTCCATGAAGGAAATGCCTTTAAACCTTCTTCAGATGCTAGTTCATATTTTAATAAATCTAATTTATCATCTTGATAATCCACTAATACTTGCCTAGCTCCTGCCAAATAAGCATGTTTGACTACTTTACGTACAAAATTTGTTGCATGGACTGGGGCTGTAATATTAACATCCTGTCCTTTCTGTACATTCAAACCCACCTTTACTACTGTTTCAGCATATTTGTCTAGTTTGCTTTCAAATTCACTCAATGAAATATCCTCCTTACAATTCCACTATTTTATTTGCTGTAAAAAAATGATCTATTTTATGTAAAAAAACATGTATAATTTCCTTATCATTACATTAACATAATCGTATAGTTCAAGCACTTTACTAAACTAAAACACCTTTCATATGGAAAATTATTTTTTAAAAACCAAGAGTGATATAATTTAATATGTATACTTTATGATTCGGAAAGGAATGGCGATATGTTTTATCTTAAAGATGTTGAAGTAAACCCCATCCTATACATAGAGGATTTAACCTTTGAAAAGCAAAAAATAACCAGTATAATCGGAAAAAGTGGGAGTGGTAAATCCACTCTATTAAAATTGTTAAATCATTTGAATAGTTATGATAGTGGAACCATTGAATATGAAGGAAAAGACATTAGCACTATTAACCCCATTCAATTACGAAGAGAAGTTGTCATGCTACCACAAACACCATCTATATATGATGGATCTATAAAGGATAATTTGCTTATTGGCTTAAAATTTAGTGAGAAAAATACAGATTCTGTTGATGAACAAAATCTGATTAATCTTTTGGAATTGTTTGATCTACATAAAAAACTAGATGAAAATGCAGAAGAGCTATCTGGAGGAGAGAAACAACGTCTTGCATTTGCAAGAATAATATTAATGAATCCTCCTGTTTATTTATTAGATGAACCCACCTCTGCTCTAGATGATGAAACAGCAGATGAAGTAATGGGGCAGTTTTTCAAATTTATTAAAAATAATCAAAAAACAGTTATTATGGTCACCCACTCCATAAAAGTAGCAGAAAAATATTCAGATCAAATCATTGACATCACAAAATTAAATGAAAAAGAAATGAGTGTGACTCATGGATAGCATTCAAGATATCACTTTAGTGCAGCTGTTTACTTCTTATGTTTTTATATTATTATTAATTGCAATCGTAAAATGGTTAGGCATTCGGAGGGAAAAAGAAATTTTAATTGCCTCAGTTAGGATGAGTATCCAACTAGCTCTTGTAGGTTATCTTTTAACTTATGTTTTTGAAAATCCCAACCCATTCATCACGGTATTAATCATCTTATTTATGCAGTCTTTTGCCGTATATAATGTATTTAAAAGAGTAAAAACGATGATTTCTGCTGATCTAAAAAAAATTATCGCATTTTCTTTATTTATAGGGACCACATTAAGTATGGTTTATTTTGACTTTGTTGTTATTCAATTTACACCTTGGTATGATCCACGTTATTTTATTCCGATTGCTGGAATGATTATTGGTAACTCGATGACAGGAATTACATTAGGTATCTCCACATTAATGGATGGTATGCACAGCAAAAGGCAATTTATTGAATCTTCTCTCATGCTTGGAGCCACACCAAAAGAGGCTTCACGATTTATTGTAAGACAATCGTTTGATGCAGCTATTTTACCTACAGTAAATAGTATGGTAGGTATGGGAATTGTTTTCCTGCCAGGTATGATGACAGGGGTTATTTTATCTGGTGCAGATCCTATGATTGCAATTAAATATCAAATTGTTATTCTACTTGGAATAACGGCAAGTGTTTCTCTTTCTATTTTACTATTATTGCAATTAGGTTATAAAACGTTCTTTAACAAAAAAGCTCAACTTAAAAGAACTTCATAAAACCTCAAAGGAGATAAAATATGCGTTTGAAATTATTTATTATGTCTATTATTACTGTTATCTTAATGTATATCCCTTTTATAGGAACCTTTTTACGAGTTATCAATACGATGATTCATGAAACTGGACATGCACTAATCACTTTATTTACAAAAGGTGAGGTAACAAGAATTGAATTATTTTCTAATTTAGAAGGGGTAACATTCACTAAATATTCGCTTTGGATCAGTGGTTTTTTATCTGGAATAAGTGGATATGTATTTGCTTCTATGATCGCTTTTGTATGTATCTTGTTATGGAAAAATGGAAGAAATAAATGGTTGATTCATCTTTTACTATACATTTCAGTAATTAACCTCATATTCTGGGTTAGAAACGTATACGGCATTCTTTGGCTTGTTTGTTTTATTCCTTTTCTGATTTATTTATTAGTACAAAAAAGTCAGAAGGTTTTAGAGAATATAACCTTAATCCTATCGATTTTACTAATCACAACCTCATTTATGTCTACCATCGATATTCTTGTTTTAAGTTTAATTTCTCCAAGTAGGGCTGGAGATGCTACTTTTCTAAATTCAATAACTTATATTCCAACTTTAATCTGGGGCATACTATTCTTTTTACAAGCACTTTTTTTCGCTTATATATCCATCAAAACTGTACTATCTAGGAAAAATAAAATAGTAGAGAAAAATATAGTCCATTATTAAAGTGTACATTTAGCAAGCTTAAAATGTTACAATAATACGGACATACAAATGATATAGCTATAAACTAATTTTGTAGTTATCATTTTTTTAAGCTATTACATAAGGTTAGGTGTTGTGAGAATGCAGTGGAGAAATTTGTACAGAGGTTTTTTAATGGGAATAAGTGACTTAATCCCTGGCGTGAGCGCCGGAACAATCGCAGTTGTTTTAGGTATATACGACAACTTATTAAACGCCATTAACAAGCTATTCAGCAAGAATTGGAAACGTCATTTCATGTTTATATTGCCTATTGGTATAGGGATGGTATCCGCAATATTACTTTTGAGCAAAATCATGGAGACATTATTGGAACAATTTCCTCAGCCTACTTATTTTTTCTTCTTAGGTTTAATTATAGGTATTCTCCCCTTTTTATTTATTCAAGCTAATGCCAAATCAAATTTTACAGGCAAACATTATATCATCTTAATTATTGCTGGTTTATCTATTGCATCTATGGCAATTTTTAAGGAAGAATCAACCACAGCTGTGTGGGAAATAATTGGTCCTACTGAATTAGTACTATTATTTTTATCTGGCTGGGTGGCTAGTACTGCTATGATGTTACCTGGTGTAAGTGGTTCTTTTATATTATTACTTATTGGAGTTTATCCGACAGTTATACATGCTGTGTCTAATCTAAACCTTGTTGTAATTGGGGTTGTAGGATTTGGAATTTTATTTGGCATCATGATCATGAGTAAACTGTTAAGTTATCTACTCCATACTTTTCCTACAATCATGTATGCTATTATTATTGGGATGGTATCTGGATCAATTATTGTGATATTTCCAGGCGTAGATGATCAAATATGGATTAGTTTTATATCGCTTTGTTTAGGTCTTGGGGCAGCCATAGCATTAGGAAAAATTGAATATAAAAACAATCCAAAAAAGTGATAAAAAAACATCTCAAACCACAATTTTGCTGTGGAATGAGATGTTTTTTATTTTTCTTTATATCTATTTTAATTCTCAAATATTCTCATCAATGCTTTGATCATATTTTATTAAATGGTCAATCACGGAGTTAAGCAATTCATTTGAATGTACTTCATCAAAATTATAAAGAAGTTTTGTAAATTTATTTCCAAAATCAAAAATCATTTTTCTTTTCCATTCCATCGTACTTTCAGGAAAATAGGTTATAACTAAATTTACAAAATCATTCATGATCTCTGAAGGTTTTACTTTTTGTTTAACATAGACACAACCTTGATCTAATTGTTCATTCAGTACACCATACATGATGACAGGCTCATACGTAAAGTAACATCCAAAAAATAATTGAAAGGGGGCATTTTCATCACTTTCCCCAGTCGCTACAGTTCTATGGAACTTAGGAATTGTTGCTGCAGGTTTTGAATTCATAATCTCATGTAACTCCGTTAAAATGGTCTCAAACGATCCCTTTACTTCCATTCCTTCATCCTCTCCTCTCTAATAGATTAAATAAATCTTGGGATTTCGAAAGAAGCTTGCTTGAAGATCGTTAAAACATGGATACAGTCATTAGAATCAAAACTTTCAAGGAACAAAACATTTCCTTACTTTATTATATCACAATATTCAGAAAATTCATTAAAACTACCCCATCAAACGAATAGATTATTAAAAACTGGATAAATAAACTATGTGATATGAACAATCGAAAACAAGCATGTTAACTTCCTTCTATATTGAGTCTATATATATAGTAAAATCCTCATTGAATAATACAATGGGGATTTTACACTAATATATCTTTTATTAAGTTATCTTATTATCTTACTCTGATACTGGAACAACTGAATTGTTATACTCTTCAAGAATAAAGTTTTGAATATCCTCTGAACGTAAAATCTCAACTAATGTTTGGATCTCTTCACGAGTTTCATCACCACTTCTTACAGTGATAATGTTCACATATGGAGATTCAGAACCTTCGAGTGCAATCGCATCTTCAACTGGGTTTAATCCAGCATCAATCGCATAGTTTGTATTAATTAAAACTGCATCTCCTTCACCGTTGTTGTATACTTGCGGTAAAAGACCCGCTTCGATATCTGCAATAAATTCAATGTTTCTAGGATTTTCAGCAATATCTTCTATAGTAGCCTTAGTAGTATCAATCCCTTCTTTTAAAGTGATTAACCCTTCAGTTTGTAATAAAGATAAGAATCGACCATGATCTGCTACAGAGTTACTCATAATTAATTGAGCCCCTTCTGGTAAATCAGCTAAACTTTCATAGTTTTGTGAATATACTCCTATTGGCTCAATATGAATCCCACCGGCATTAACAAAATCATAACCATGATCAGCTAATTGACTTTCTAAATATGGAATATGTTGAAAATAATTGGCATCTAATTCTTTTTCAGCTAGCGCTGTATTTGGTAGAACGTAATCTTGGAATGTAACAATTTCTAGTTCAATCCCTTTTTCAGCTAACACAGGTACAGCTTGCTCTAAAATTTCAGCATGAGGTACATTGGAAGCTCCAACTACTAATGTTACTGCTTCTTGATTACCTCCTTCATTCTTCACTTCATCAGTACCTTCCTGACTATCACTTGCTCCACAAGCTGTCAAAGCTAGTACAATAGTAAATAATATAACTGATAGTAAAACTTTCTTCATGTTTCTCTCTCCTTTTTTTATCTTTTATCTATTTTTGAAGTGACATAGTCACCTACAAACTGAATTGAAAATACAATGATTAATATGGCAATGGTAGTGATGAAAGTATAATCATATTGAAACCGTTGATATCCTTGTAGAAAGGCCAAATTCCCTAAGCCGCCTGCTCCCACAAACCCAGCCATTGCTGTATAACCTACTAAAGCAATCGCAGTTACCGTAATACCAGATACTAATGCGGGCATAGATTCAGGAAGCAACACCTTCCAGATAATTGTAGAAGTTTTGGCGCCCATTGCTTTAGCTGCTTCAATAACACCTTTATCTATTTCTCTCAGAGCAATTTCTACCATCCTTGCATAAAACGGAGCTGTTCCAATAATGAGAGCCGGTAACGCTGCATTTTCACCAATCATGCTTCCCACAATGACTTTCGTAAAAGGGATCAATAGAATGATTAAAATAATAAACGGAATAGATCTAAATATATTAACAATGGCAGCCACAAAAGCATGAATGATTTTATTTTCATAAATATTCCCTTTCGAGGTTAAGAACAATAGTAGACCTAAAATGATTCCAAGAACAAATGTAGCCACTACTGAGATAGCTGTCATATAAATGGTTTCCCCTGTAGCTTCCCACATTTTATCCCAATTCACATTAGGCAGTAATTCTTTCATGGGTTAACACCTCCACCTTCACCTTTTGCTGTCGAATGTATTTTATAGAATGTTCTACTTTTTCTGGTTCACCATCCACATGTACAAACATGGTTCCTACTGCTCCTCCATATGTTTGAGAAACTTTTCCATGTAATATATTAAAACTTACATCAAACTTTCTGATCACATTTGTAATCAAAGGCATCTCAGCTGTATCACCTATGAAGGTCAATTGAATGACTTTTCCTTTTGGATGTTGAACTAATAAGTTTTCTATCATTTCATTCGAAGATTCTGGTTCAATGACTTGGTTTACAAATCTTTTCGTCATGGATTGCTGAGGATTTTGAAATACATCAAATACGTTTCCTTCCTCTACAACCTGTCCATCTTCCATCATTGCAACACGATGACATATTTTACGTATCACGTGCATTTCATGCGTGATTAACACGATGGTTATTCCTAACTTTTGATTGATATCTACTAAAAGATCCAAGATAGAATCTGTCGTTTGTGGGTCTAATGCAGACGTAGCCTCATCGCATAACAGCACTTTTGGCCTATTCGCCAATGCCCTGGCAATACCAACCCGCTGCTTTTGACCACCACTTAGTTGTGATGGATATGAATTCTTCCTACCCTCTAATCCAACTAGTTTAATCATTTCATTTACTATATTCATACGCTCTTTTTTAGGTATACCTGCTATTTCAAGTGGAAATGAAATATTCTCCTGAACCGTTCGTGACCACAATAAATTAAAATGTTGAAAAATCATGCCGATCTCTTGTCGAGCTTTTCTTAATTCTCGTCTACTAATTGTTGTCATATTTCTTTCAGCAACAGTAATGGTTCCGTGAGTTGGAGTTTCTAATCCATTCAGTAAACGGATCAATGTGCTTTTACCAGCCCCACTATAACCAATAATTCCGAATATTTCACCAGCAGCAATATTCAAATCTACTTTTTGAACAGCTGTCACGATACTGTCTCCAGTCTCATATGTTTTGGTTACTTGCTTTAATTTAATCATGATGCTTCACCCGCCTAAATTTTGATAACAAAAAAACCTTTCTGCATGAGCAGAAAGGCTAGTAATTAAATATATGATTTACCTTTCTCTCATCTTCCAAAGTTTTCACTTTGTGCGAATTGGCACCATTTCAATTTAGCATTGACGGTTGCCGGGTTTCATAGGGCACATTCCCTCCACCTCTCTTGATAAGAGCAGTTTTATTATGAAATTTTTAAGTGACTTAAATAAAGTATGAAAATGATTCTAACATGCCTTTCATATGATGTCAAACCTTTCATTTCATAATTTAATATAATTTTTTAAAAATTCATCTCACATCAAACGCTGTAATACTGATTCCTTCTTTTGTTTTTTTGACATCTAATACAGCTGGAATAGACTGTTTTAATTCTTGGACATGTGAAATAACACCAATCATCCGTCCTGATTTTTGTAAATCTATCAATGTATCTATCGCTTTTGTTAAAGATTCCTCATCTAATGAACCAAATCCTTCATCAATAAACATCGTTTCAATGGAGATTCCACCTTGATAGGACTGAATCACATCTGCCATTCCTAGAGCTAAACAAAGAGATGCATTAAATTTTTCCCCACCAGACATCGTTTTTACATCACGCAACTGTCCAGTGTAGTGATCATATACATCTAAGCCAAGGCCACTTTGTCTTCCCCTTTTTTCCAATCGATCACTACGTAACAATTGAAATTGACCGTTTGATAACTTCTTCAGCCTTTGATTTGCCATCTGAATGATTTGCTCTAAAAACTCGATCTGTAAATATCGTTCAAAGGAAATCCGCTTTGCATTGTCTCCTCGTATTACATCGTATAAATCTTTAATTAACTGGTAATGCTCCTCAGCTTCCTGTACTTTTTTACTCACTGATAAAATGTTCTGTTTTCCTTCTTCAGCTCGTTCAGCGTAGTTATGTACTTCATAAAATTGTTCTCGAATGTGTCCGACCTGTTTTTCTAATTGATCTAATTCACCCTGTATCTCATTTAAATCAAACTGTTTTTTATCCTTTAATTCATCCTTTAGTTCTTCTATCTGTTTGGTTACTAATGACAAGTTATATTTCCACTCTTCTATTTGTTGTGTAAGTTGTTGACGATTCTCCTTTGCCATTTTTGCATTCTGATAATCTATTTCTTGTGAAAAACCAGCTTCTTCTAAGCTTTGGGTAAATTGGTTATTCACTTTATCTAGTTTATCCTTCGTTTCTAGCACCTGGTTTTCTGTATTGATGAAATGCACGTTCACTTCTGATTGTTGTATTTTCGTTTGTTCAAGCTGTTCCTGTACGGTTTTCCATTGATGCTCTAAATTCTCTTTGTTTTTTTGTGTTATTTCAATTCTTTCTTGTAATTTTACAAGAGATCGAACTTCTTCCGGTATATTCACAACGCTTTGTTCCAATAATGCTTTTTCAGTAGAATATTTTGTATTTATTTCGTTTAGTTCTGTTGCGTTTTTATCTTTATTCTGCATTTTTTGATCTAAGGCTTGATTCAACTGTTCCAACATTGGCTTCAGTTCATTCAACCTAATTTGTTTTTCTTTTAGCAATTCTACTTCTTTTTTTAGTTTTTTCCCTTCTTGAATAAATTGATTGTACTCTTCATTCATATGTTCTAAGTGAAAACCATACTGAACGACTGCTATTTCTTTTTCTTTGATTTGTAAATAGAAGTTGTCTAATTTTGCTTCAACTTTGCGGTATTCATCTTGAGTCAGTTCCTTTTCTTTTCTAGACAAATCTAGATCTTGTTTTGATGGAATCTCTTCTGAGGCGCTAGTTTTCAAAGGATGTTCCTTACTACCACAAACAGGACACATCTCTCCATCATGTAGATGAGACGCCAAGATACTAGCCTGTCCTTCAATCCAACGTTTTTCTAATTGAGTGTAATCGTGTTGTTTTTGTTCAAAGATCAATTTAGTAGATTCTACTTCTTTTTTCACTTCGACCAAGGCTTGTTTCAACTTTATGTATTCGGTTAACACTACTGATTGTTCTCGTTTTTCTGCTAATTTTTCTTGCTTTTCTGGTAATGAACGAAGCTGTTCTTCAAGAACTTTAACTTCATCCTGAGTTTTGTTTTTTTCTGATAATATGGTTTTTATTTGCTGTTCAATTGTTTTGAAAGTTTGTTTCAATAATTCTCTGTTCTGTTTAAGGCCCTTGATTTGAGTTTGTTTTAGATTTAACTCCTTTACCACTGGCAGCCATTGCCTAAGATGCTCCAAATGTTTTGAGATATGGTCGAGTTCTGGTTGTTTTTGCTCCTCAATTTTATATGCAGCTATCACATTTTTCAACGTTTCTTCTGTTTGAATCTTTCTTTTTTTTGCTACTTCCATTGCATTATTTTTAGAGAGAAAGTCTTTTTTAGTTTCAGTGCGAATTTGCTCAGTGAGCTCGAGACGATCCGTTTTTTCTGCTAAAACTAACCTTTTTTTCATGGAATCCATTTGAGGCAGCTTACTTTCTAATGTTTCTTTAAGTTTTCTTTTTTGTTCGAGTATATTAAATCTTTGATTAATCGCTTCTGCTTGATGATATTGAGCCGTCAATTCTTGCAGTTTTTTTGTTTCTTGTTGAAGTTTAAATTCATTTTTGCTCATTTGTTCCCTATAAAAAGAAATCTCTTGCTCAAGTGCATCTAAAATTTGAAACGTATTATATAATTCTTGTCCAAAAACTTCAGTTAGTTGAGTGTTGTCCCTCATAGGCAATACTGTTTTTAATCCGTTTATATAAACGCCTCTCTCTTTAATTTGCTGCTCAAAAAGAGATTGAGAGTGTTTCCGCTTTTCGTTCAGTATATTTTCTACATTTTTATATAACCCCGTTTTGAAAATTTTGCGTAAAATCTCTTCTTTATTTTCCGTATCCGACGTTAACAGCTTGCGGAATTCCCCCTGTGGTAACATTACAATCTGATTAAACTGTTCTTTGTTGATTCCTAATAATTGATGTACTTTTTCATTGACTTGAGATACGATAAAACGTTCACACATCGGCTTTTCCATTCCATCTGTCGTTTCAAAAAACTCATATCGCTCTCCTGTTGCACTTTTATTGCCTGATTTTACGTGTGGAAGCTGACGAAATATACGATAGGTGTGTTTTTTTAGCCCAAATTCCAACTCTACTGAGGTAAATAGATCATCTTCAGCAAATTGACTACGCAGCATTTTTGAATCGTTGCGATCTTGACCACTCGCTTCTCCAAATAAAGCAAAACAAATCGCATCAAAAATAGAGGTTTTCCCCGCGCCTGTTTTCCCTGAAATCACAAATAAACGATGTTCCTGCAGCTGAGTGAAATCAATGGTTTCTGTTTGTTTATATGGTCCAAATGCAGTCATTTTCATTTTTTTTGGTCTCATTTTCTTTCACCCTCTACCTGCAGCATTTCCTGTAATATGTCGGTAAAATGCTTCTCTGTCTCTCCAGTGACTTCCATGCCTCTAACTTCTTTATAAAAAGCTTTAAAAAGAGAGACCTCATCCATTTTTGATCTTTCATTGACCTGTTCTTCATTGTCATAAATTTGAGTCATCAATAATTTGCGTTCTACATGCATTGCATTTGGAAAAACACTGCGAACACGTTCCATAGGAGATAATACTGGAGTTTCATCTAACAGACGTATAAAAACATAATCCTCACTTTTCTCCATCTGTTCAATTTTTTCTAATTTTTCTTCAATCGTATACATATCTCTCTTTGGTGTTAGCTTCCGTTTCTCGACATTTGTTTGCCCATTCTCATCCAATTCAACAACGTAAAAAATCTTATTATGTTTTTCTTCTGAAATGGAGTATTTTAATGGTGAACCTGCATATCTAATCTTTTCATTTTTCACATAATGGGCTTGATGCAAATGACCTAAAGCGGTGTAATGAAATTGAGAAAAATACTCCGCACTTACATATTCCGTCCCTCCTATGGAAAGAGGACGTTCTGAGTCACTTGTATTTGCAGTTTTTTCACCATATGGCGTTACAAACGCATGACCTACAAAGATATGACGTGCATTTGGATCCATCTTTTCTCTAATTCTCCCCACTGTCGCTTTCATTGCTTCATCATATGTACGAATTTCATCGTTCTGTAAAATATGTCTAACTTTCCCTGGCTCTGCATAAGGAATGAGATGGAAATGAACTTCTCCAAAACCATCGTTAAGTATGATAGGATCAAACTCATCTGTGAACTCTCCTACTATGTAAAAACCTGCAGCTTTCATCATTCGGCTTCCAAATTGCAACCTGCCTGGACTATCATGGTTTCCAGCAACTGCAATGACCGGAGTTTTATATTCTATCACGATTGTTTTGAGCACTTCATCTAATAGATCTATTGCTTCCGTTGGAGGTACAGCTCTATCAAATAAATCTCCTGCAATAATGACCACATCTGGTTTTTCTTGTTTGACTGCTTCTATAAACTGTTCTAATACATAACGTTGATCCTCAGTCATATATACACCTTGTACCAGCTTGCCTAAATGCCAATCCGCTGTATGAAAAAATTTCACTTTCACACACCTACCTTTATTTTAATTCAATAACCACAAGTTATTTTAACATCTCCCTTTAAGGTTCTTCTTTATGTTCCTATCATTATACTATTCATCATCACATGTTTGAAAGATATATATATTGTTAAATTATCCAATTCATAGGTTTATAGACGCCACCTCTATAGGGGGTATCTCATCAAAAAAAAGCACTACTATGAGTGCTTTAGAATCTAAACTTCTTCTTGTTCAATTTCAAATTCAATTGGAATAAATTTTTCAATTGGAATTTGAAATTCCTTCATATTTTCAACTAAATGAAAAAACTCTTTTTTAGAATTACAATCATTTGTCCACAGATTTGCTTCAAATTGTTCTAACTCTTGATTGGGTCTAAAGTATATTGTTATTTCTAATTGTTCCATATGATCATACTCACCATCTACTTCAAATATGAATTGTCTTACATATCCTAAACTAAATAGATCTTCTCCTGTAAAATCATAGACCCCGCTTTGAAATAACATAGCATCGTCAGAACAATTTACTTTGATATCTGAAAATTTTTTAAAAACTTCCCATATCTGAACACAATCTGGTTCCTCAAATCTAACATTTGCTTCTTGTAACATCTCTTCTAACGTTTGCTTTGCTTTGTTGGTTTCAATCAATGGTATTCCTCCATTATATCTATTTATTCTTCCCTTCATCTCGCTCAATTAAGTAATAATTTATTTATTGATTATTACGCTTTTAAATTGTTTGTTCATCCTATCCTATGTAATATTTAAGAAATTCGATTGGACTTATGTCTTTAGACGATGGCACAAAAAAACAAGGAACTTTACAGTTTATAGAAAAAAAAGCCTCATTTTGAGACTCATTGAATGTAGTATGGACTTATTCATTAGATCATCAAGCCACTCGGTATGGACCTAATTCATTCTTACATAGGTCATACGAGTTTCACTATTTAACCCACAGGCTTCCCTCGCTTTCTTCGTTTAATTTCTTTCATTCTATCTTAATCCATATGCTCTGACTGCCATCCCTAGACATTAACAATTAAAACCTTTATTAGAGGTTATCCCATGGGTTTGATATATATTATGTTATTTAATATCTTTATGATTGTACGGATGCGGATAAGTGAAATAAATAGGTGTTCTTACCTCTTATGTAAGGGACCAAACTATTAAACTCGGAATAGACATCAACATTAAATTCTTTGACCATCTCATTCTTGAATTTCTGTCTTCCCTAGATTCATAGACAAAATTTGCTCTCATACGATCCCCACTGACTGCGGTTCCAGAAGTAATAATTGCTAATACTATAAGTATAATCCCAACTTTAGAGGTAATGTTTCCAATTGAATGGATTTCACCAATTAATAGTGCGATAATTAATGTAATAAATAATATGACTCCACCATAAGCTAGAGGTTTTAAAATCCCATTAATAATGACTTTTAACATAAAACTCACCCCTTTAAATAACTTTTTTCCAACAAAGCAAGTGGTTCTCAAAAATAAAATTTATCTATAATCTATACGTATCTAGGATTATATAGTTCCGACTATTATCCTTGAACATTAGATTCACACCATAATCAATACTTATTTTAAGTATAATAATAAACTATTTTTGTAATCATCAAATATCCTTTATGATGGATAAAGAATATTCTGGGTATTCATTTTAATATATGCTTTTTTATTGTTAGGAGGAAAAATTATGTCTGAACGTAAACCATCTAGTTTTGTTTCTCATTTGGAATGTCCTAAATGCAATAAGACATATAGTGTTGATGTAATAAATCAATTATGTGAGTGTGGAACTCCTCTACTTGTAAGGTATGATTTACAAAAGCTGAAATCAAAGTGGAGTAAGGCAGATTTACTTACAAGAGAGCCAAACTTATGGCGTTATCGTGAGCTTCTTCCAGTGAAGTCAGATGAAAATATCGTCTCACTTGGTGAGGGAATGACCCCTCTAATTCCTCTTAAAAGATTAGGAGAAAAGGTAGGTATTCCGAACTTGTTATTAAAAGATGAAGGTACCATTCCTTCAGGTTGCTTCAAAGCTCGTGGAGCAGCAGTAGGGATTTCCAAAGCAAAGGAACTAGGTGTGAAATCATTAGCTATGCCTACAAATGGAAATGCTGGCGGAGCCTGGTCTCTATATGCAGCTAGAGCTGGAATTGAAGCTAACATTGTCATGCCAATTAAAGCACCAAAAATTACAAGAAATGAAACTGCCATTGCAGGTGCAAAGCTTTACTTAGTAGATGGTCTGATCAGTGATGCAGGCAAAATTGTAGGGAAAGCTGTCCAAAAAAATAACTTCTATGATGCTTCTACTTTGAAAGAGCCATATCGGATAGAAGGTAAAAAAACAATGGGATTAGAAATCGCAGAGCAACTCGGTTGGGAAGTGCCTGACGTGATTCTTTATCCAACTGGTGGAGGCGTAGGAATTATCGGTATTTACAAAGGACTAAAAGAACTTCAAGAAATCGGTTGGATAGGTGAAAAAATGCCTCGACTTGTTGCCGTTCAAGCTTCAGGATGTGCTCCAATCGTTAAAGCTTGGGAAGAAAATAAAAAAGAATCTATCATGTGGCAAGATGCAGATACTATAGCGTTCGGTATTAACGTCCCTAAGGCAATTGGTGACTTCTTAATATTAGAGTCTATCTATGAAACAAATGGATGTGCTGTAGCTATTGATGATAAAACGATTGTAAAATGTCAGGAAGAAATCGCTTCAATTGAAGGATTATTCGTGTGTCCAGAAGGAGCCGCTAATCTCGCTGCAGCTAAAAGATTAAAAGAACAAAACTGGATTAAAGAAGATGAGAAGGTTGTTTTGCTAAACACAGGGGCTGGAATTAAATATCCATATCATCCTAGCATGAATAACATTTATAACGTTTCTACCTGTTTGTAAAAAAGGATATTTGGCAATCCACCTAGCCTGTCAAAAAGAAAATAAATCTTATTTTGCATAATAACTTTAATTCATACGAATAATAACTGGAATAAAATACAATTATAGTGTATAACTATACTCTTCATCCAAAAAAATTGAAAAGAAAACTAATTTATAGAACTAAGAGTAATATTAGTTATTAATACTATCAGTATATTAATTCAGTCATGATAAATTTATTTCAAATATAAGGAGTCAGTTATGAAAAATACATACTCACCAACAAAGTTTGAATCTATCCCTGCCGATGAAGCATCAGCCATACAATCTATGCAATCTTTATTACAAGGGAAAATGGAAAAAAGTTATGAAAAAGGCAATACAAAAAGAGATGCTCATCCTAAACATCTTGCACTATTAAAAGCTGAATTTGAAGTTGTATCAAATCTCCCTGAAGAACTTAAAGTTGGACTTTTCCAACAGGAGAAAACTTATTCCGCATGGATCAGGATCTCCAATGCTAGTGGAACTCCACAACCAGATAAAAAGAAAGATCTTCGTGGCTTTGCCATTAAATTAATGGATGTAGAAGGAGAAAAGTTTCTTAAAGAGGAAAAACAAACACAAGATTTTGTTTTAATGAGCCATCCAACTATGCCACTTGGTACAGCCAAGTTATTCCATGATGCAGTTTATTATGTTATTAAATGGAACCCCCTCGTACTAATGCTAAATTTCATGTTAACAGGCAAAGGGCATATTATCAAAGAACTTAACAGAGGAAAGAAAAATCATACTTCCCCTTTAGATATTCGTTATTGGAGCACAACCCCCTATATGTTTGGTGAAAATAACGTTGTTAAATACTCCATTATTCCTAAATCAACATATAAAAGCACTTTACCAAATGAGCTGACAAATACTTATTTAACAGATAATATTGAAAAACATCTCAAAGAACACGAGGCAAGTTTTGATTTTATGATTCAGTTTCAGAAAGATCCTTTCTTGATGCCAGTTGAAGATGCAGGTGTTGAATGGAAAGAAACAGATTCTCCTTTTATCAAAGTAGCCACCTTAAAAATACCTCAACAAACCTTTAGAACCAAAGAAAGAGACGAATTAGCTGAGCAAATGTCCTTTTCACCTGGTCATACATTAATGGAACATCAACCTATTGGCGGGATTAATCGAGCTCGCGTAGAAATTTACAAAAACTTATCCAAATTCAGACACGTAAGAGATAATCGTAAAATGCTTGAACCAGAAAAATAATAAACAATATTATTTTTCTTTTGTGAAATCAAGAATTCGAATGACATTCGATGAAACATCTTTAAAAATGGCATATCTCCCTGGAGGAATATCCATCGGCTCTTGAACAAAGGTAAGAATTTCTTTATTTTCTTCAAAATATTGATCAACACTATCTACTACGAATAATCCACCGGGAGGTAAATCTACTTCATCATCTTCAATCATCAGTTGTACATCTGTTCCTGGCATCTTAAGAGCTACCGTGTGATCCCCTTCTCGCCAAGCCTCCTCAAATCCTAATTGGTCTCGATAAAATTTCAGTGATTCTTTTATATTTTCTACGGGTTGTACCAAAAAAGCTAATTTCATTCCAACTTCTCCTTTAACATGATTTACTATAAACATAATTTAATTATGTTATAGCATAATATATTTATGTTATCAAGTAATTATGTTATAATTTGATTATGAAAGAATGGATTCCGGTACCAGGTTCGATTAAAGAAAAATTAATCACAATTGCAATCGAAGAATTTAAAAGAAAAGAATATTTGGAGGTTAATATTGCACAACTAGCTAAAGAGGCTAATGTCACAACTGGAGCAATTTATCATCATTTTGGATCGAAGATAAAGTTGTATTTATTGATTCGGAATGAGATGGAACAACGAATTATTGATAGAATGGAGGGTGCAGCCGCTTTATTTGAAGACAATCCTAATCAAGCACTAACAGCAGCGGTTAAAGTTGGAATTGATGCTTGTGTGAAATTGGATTGCTGCAAGCTATTGAGTGAATTGCCTTCAGATAAAGTAATAGATCGTATTGGAGAGTTTTTGATTGAACTTAACAAAAAAACAATACCAGGGCTTGAGTATATTTTACTTCCATCCTGGCGTTCCTTGTTAAATGCCATTCATGAAAGAAAAGTTGATCAAGAGAATGCAAAACAATTAATCGCAAGAATTTTAAAATAAAATATTTTTATTATTGAAGCTAGCTTTCTAGCTGGCTTTCTGTTTTTATTAGTAGGAGGAAGATACAATGAAAACACAAAAACTATATTCCCCCCCTTTACTTCACCTAACAGATAATATTGCAATCATTTAAGTATGAAGTCTATTTGAGTCCATCTAAACAAAATTTAATCCAAAATTATCTATTTTACAACTCGATATGGCAACTGTGTCTGTACTGCCATTGGTTGGTGCAAGAAAAGTAACAATCCCTTCCCCAACATTTCTAATCGTACCTTCTCTGCAAAATTGACCAGCTTGAATTGTTGTGAAATCTCCAATCTTTGATTTTGCTAAGTTTGTTATTGGGTCTTCATTGCACAAACATTCTCCTGCGAGACTTTTTTTAATCGGTTTTAATTTAAAATCAAATAATTTAGATCCAATCAACACAGCACAAATAGAACTAACTGGAATTTGAGCATTTCTAGTACCCAAATCCAGAACAGCTATAAAGTCATCTACTTCAGTTAAAGTGCCTGGCTTTTCATTAAATGAAGTAAATATAGTAACTTCTTCCCCTATTAATTGCTTCAAAACACATTGCATCGGACAAACGCAGCAATCACAAATGGATTCATTAAATTGTCCCATAAGATTCAGCTCCTTCTTATTTTAGTAATGAAATATACTATGCATTACCCACATTTTTTTGTGTCAGAACTGGTATGTATAAATGAAAGTGCAAATGAAATAAAAAGAAGCCATCCTCCAAAAGAGATGACTTCAATAACACTTCCTCCCCTACTTCCACTTCCCATGATATCTCAACTTCTTCTTAAACTTCTTCTCCTACTTCCACTTCCCATGATATCTGAACTTCTTCTTAAACTCTCTCTCCTACTCCCACTTCCCGTGATATCTGAACTTCTTCTTAAACTTCCTCTCCCAGTTCCTCTTCCCATGATATCTGAACTTCTCTCTCTCCTACTCCCACTTCCCGTGATATCTGAACTTCTCCTTAAACTTCCTCTCCTATTTCCACTTCCCATGATATCTGAACTTCTTCTTAAACTTCCTCTTCCAGTTCCTCTTCCCATGATATCTGAACTTCTTCTTAAACTTCTTCTCCTATTTTCCATTCCAAACTCTCTCCTTATTTGTTAGTTTAAAATTGTGTTGGTCGTTCAACAACAATTAAAATTTGGTTAAACTTGAATCTGATCGCAAAGCCATTATTTTTTTCGTTCATCCTATCTTATGAACGAATTCATGAAGTTGTTTGGACTAATGCCCCTAGATAGTTCATAATAAAAAACTAAAGAAATTTCTTTTAAACAGAGAGAATCCTATAGTGCAAGCTATATTAAATTTTTGCAAATAAAAGAAGAGATGTTGTCTTTCCATCTCTTGAATAAATTTATAAATCAAAGTGTATTTTATAATCTTTTTAATGATTGTTCACTTCGTTCTTCAACCCTCTGAATGAGCTCAGCTATTCGCTTACGTCTCTTTTCTATACGTTCTTTACTCACTTTTGAATCTTTCATTCTTTCTTCATATTTATCCATAGAACGTTTTAATTCATCAATGATTTCATTCTTTCTGTTCTTTTCTCGAGCCATGACTTCTGATAACTCTTCTCTTTTATTTTCCATTATTTTATGATCATTGGTTTTATCCTTAGCTCTTTCTAGCAACTCTTCCCTTAATTTTCCTCTACTTTCCACTACACATTTCTCCTTTATTCATCTAAAGTTGCACAGGACTTGCTACAATAATTAAAATTTGGTTTTCACCTGTTCGTTTTAACACTCTATAACCACTTTGAGATGTTGTAGCAATTCCGTCAGCATTAGGTCTGCAAAAACCATTCACTTCACTTGTTCCGTCGTCTCTTACTAATAATTGTCCAACTAAACCAACGGCCTCCCATTCTGGTCTTTCTGCTCTTGGAATATACTGTTTATCGGGATCATATTCTGGATTTAGCTTTTGTCTTTTTTCAATTCGCTCAGGCGAAATAATTTTGCCGTTCCCATCTTTTTCCGCTGGAATCGTGATCTCCTCATATAACACACGACCCCACTCATCCGTCATATATCGCTTATTCCAGTCATTACTGGAGCTACCTGCTAAGAAACCAGGGACAGCACTTGTTATACCTAAAATATAATTATCTTTATCTGTTGCTTTCCTAATTTTATCCCCTTCTGTTGTGACAAAATATCCGACATCAATGGGTTTGCCATCCAACGTTTCAAACAATTCAGCGAAATCACACCCTCTACCGGAAGTAATTTGCCCAGCAAAGCAAGCGTCCCCCGTATTTCCGTTAATCAGAGCCATTAATGTTCCATTGACTAAATGCCAAGAGTTATCTTCAACAGCTTGACCTGAACGTCCCATAATATGCGCATTCACTCTATTATTTGTATCTGTACCATTTCCTTCCGCATGAGAGCATTCACCTGAAGCAATCGTATTACAACCCTCTGCATGAGACGCAAAACCTTCCGTTATAGTTCCATCTCCTTCCGCGTGAGAACAATCTCCTAATGCTATCGTATTACAACCTTCCGCATGGGAACCTAAACCTTGAGCTCTAGTTTCATCTCCTTCGGCATGAGAGCTATCTCCAAGCGCTAATGTAATATTACCTTCAGCATGACTACTGAAACCCGTACTCACTGAAAAGAAACCTTCGGCATGAGACTGTGCACCGTCGGCAATTGTATTGGCTCCCTCTGCATGGGAACTTAGACCATTCGCTTGGGTTCTAAATCCTTCCGCATGGGAACTATCTCCTAATGCTTCTGTATCGCTACCTTCCCCATGGGATGCAGTTCCAAAAGCAATAGAACCCTCACCTTCAGCGTGAGAAAAATTTCCATTGGCTTGCGTGCGAAACCCTTCAGCATGAGAAGAATTTCCCAATGCTTCAGTAGCATCACCTTCAGCATGAGACTGTGCGCCATTGGCAATAGTAAGGGCTCCTTCCGCATGCGAACGTAGACCATTCGCTTCGGTTCCAAACCCTTCTGCATGGGAATTATCCCCTTGGGCTGTCGTTGCCTCTCCTTCTGCATGGGAGCCACTACCCGAAGCATTCGTTGAATTCCCCTCTGCATGAGAGTTATCTCCTTGAGCTGTCGTTGCCTCTCCTTCTGCATGAGAGCCACTACCCGAAGCATTCGTTGAATTTCCCTCTGCATGAGAATGTAGACCATTCGCTTCGGTTCCAAGCCCTTCTGCATGGGAATTATCTCCTTGGGCTGTCGTTGCCTCTCCTTCTGCATGAGAGCCACTACCCGAAGCATTCGTTGAATTCCCCTCTGCATGAGAATGTAGACCGTTCGCTTCGGTTCCAAGCCCTTCTGCATGGGAATTATCTCCTTGGGCTGTCGTTGCCTCTCCTTCTGCATGAGACGCTAATCCTATGGCTTCAGTTAGGAATCCTTCAGCATGAGATTCATCACCCTCCGCTTGAGTACCATTTCCTTCTGCATGGGAGGTAGCTCCATTGGCTTGGGTGTTAGCTCCTTCCGCATGGGAGGTAGCTCCATTGGCTTGGGTGTTAGCTCCTTCCGCATGGGAGGTAGCTCCATTGGCTTGGGTGTTAGCTCCTTCCGCATGGGAGGTAGCTCCATTGGCTTGGGTGTTAGATCCTTCCGCATGGGAGCTTCCTCCTGTAGCTCTTGTTTCTACTCCCTCTGCATGAGAATCATCTCCCTCCGCTATAGTACCTCTTCCTTCTGCATGACCTCTCAAACCATTTGCTCTAGTAGCCAATCCTTCCACATGAGAAGTATTACCTGCTGCTACTGAACCAACACCTTCCGCATGGGAGCATTCGCCTTCGGCTCTTGCCAATCTCCCCTCACTATGAGAGGCTGAACCAGCAGCTCTTGTTTCATTCCCTTCCGCATGAGAAAAATCACCACTGGCTACTGTATTTCTTCCTTCCGCATGAGATTGTTCTCCAATGGCAATAGTATCTGTTCCCTCTGCATGTGAACCGATTCCTCTTGCCATCGTTCCCTCTCCTTCAGCGTGGGAATTATCCCCTTGGGCTGTCGTTGCCTCTCCTTCTGCATGAGAATGTAGACCATTCGCTTGGGTTCCAAGCCCTTCTGCATGGGAATTATCCCCTTGGGCTGTCGTTGCCTCTCCTTCTGCATGAGACGCTAATCCTATGGCTTCAGTTAGGAATCCTTCAGCATGAGATTCATTACCCTCCGCTTGAGTACCATTTCCTTCTGCATGGGAGCCACTACCCGAAGCATTCGTTGAATTCCCCTCTGCATGAGACATTGATCCTATGGCTTCAGTTAGGAACCCTTCAGCATGAGACGCAAATTCTTGTGCTATCGTTCCATTGCCTTCCGCATGGGAACGATCACCATTTGCTTGTGTTGTAAACCCTTCTGCATGGGAGGTAGCTCCATTGGCTTGTGTGTTAGCTCCTTCCGCATGGGAGCTTCCTCCTGTAGCTATTGTACCTACTCCCTCTGCATGAGATTCATCACCCTCCGCTCGAGTACCTCTTCCTTCTGCATGAGCTCTCAAACCATCTGCTCTAGTAGCCAATCCTTCCACATGGGACTCATCTCCCATTGCTACTGAACCAACACCTTCAGCATGAGAGAATAAACCTATGGCCCTTGTTAATCTTCCTTCACTATGGGAGGCTGTTCCCCCAGCACTTGTTTCATCCCCTTCCGCATGAGAAAAATCACCACTGGCTACTGTATTTCTTCCTTCCGCATGAGATTGTTCTCCAACGGCAATAGTATCTGTTCCCTCTGCATGTGAACCGATCCCTCTTGCCATCGTTCCCTCTCCTTCAGCGTGGGAATTATCGCCTTGTGCAAGTGTGTCTCTTCCTTCCGCATGAGAACTATCTCCTGTGGCTTTCGTGTTTCTACCTTCCGCATGCGTGTTCTCTCCATCTGCTTGTGTGATATATCCTTCCGCATGGCTATTCAATCCTCTGGCAAAAGAACCAAATCCCTCAGCGGTTGAATTATCCCCTTGGGCTACGGTATCTCTGTTTTGGGAATGCGCATAATCTCCACTCGATGTGGTATTTCTGCCTTCCGAGTGAGAAGCTTCCCCTTCAGCACTAGTTCTAGTTCCCTCTGCATGTGAAGATGTTCCAAGCGCTTGAGTTCCTTCTCCTTCTGCATGGGAATTATCGCCTTGTGATGCGGTATTTCTTCCTTCCGAATGGGAATTTTCTCCATCTGATATCGTATTTCTACCTTCAGCAAGAGAACTCTCACCACTAGCAACCGTATTTCTGCCAAACGCTGTGGCGCAACCTCCTGTTGCTTCACGGTTACAATTTCTGTTATCCATATATATTTCACTTCCTTATAATTTTCTAATTTAGAGAAAATATAATTCCCTAATCTACTATATGAAATGAATTGTATAATCGAGTGGATTATTACCTACCAACTATTAAAAAACACGTTTACCTATGAGAAAAAACTATTTAATCTAAGACAAATACCATAATAGCTTAATATAATGGATGATATATTCCATAATTAAGAGCTTTTATGTAAGGAAGATCTATTTTGTCTGGACGAGTACCCTAGTGCAAGTACACATTTTTCATAGTTTAAAACCCCACTACATAAATAGTGAGGTTTCCGTAGAGAAATAACATGAGTGCTCAGTAGTCAATATATTCTATGTTCGAATGCTTCATTTGGTATAGACAGGTGAAATACTTATTTGAAAATGTGCTATTATACCATTTCAAATATATACGTAAAAATCATAGGATAAAAAGAAGCCATTCAACAGAAATGACTTCAGTAACACTTAATCTACTTAATCTTTATAAGGGTCAAATTCATCGGCACCTGCCATACATACTCCTATTGGCTTTAATGTATGTAATATTTCCACCGTCTCACTATGGGCATCTAATACGTCTTGTAACTTTCTATAAACAAACGGGCTTTCATCTGTTCCCGCTCCTCTAAGTTGTACTCCATATTTCCGAACTGCTTTAAACATCTCTTTCTCCGTAATTTGACCACCTGAACGTTTACGAGTTTTCCAATTCATTCTTCCAGCGGCTTGTGTTCTGCTCATCACTCTTCCAGCCCCGTGAACAGTACTATAATAAGCAGCTTTATTTTCTTGTGTATCCTTCCCTTTCACAATCACAGATATATCCGCCATACTTCCTCCTATAAATCCAAGTTGTCCTGGAGCAGATGGTGTTGCACCCTTTCGTACAACATTATATGTTTTTCCTTGATGTTCTTCTACCCATGCATAGTTATGATGATTATGCACTTCAAAATCCTGCTTTACATCTAAAATAGACAATACTTGATCAACAACATAATCACGCCCTGCATAAGCATATTTTCCAGCTAACTTCATTGCTTCAAAATACATTTGACCTATTTCATCATCCATATTTAACAATAAAGGCGGCTGATCCATTTTCTCACCTGGGGCTTTGCCAAGAAATTCTCTTCCCGAGGCAAGATTGATAAATCCACTAGCTGTTTTGTGTCCGAATCCACGGCTTCCAAAGTGTACAGCAATCCACAGTCTTCCAGTATTCATTTCTTCAAATAAATCAACAAAGTGATTTCCGCTTCCGACTGTTCCTAATTGTTTTTGGGCTAATTTTTTTAATTTATCATGTTCTTGATTGCCAATTTCTTTATAGACAGCCCATGCTGGATCATCAAACACCTCATGATCTACACGATATTTGTTCACTCTGCCCATTCCAAAGGAAATTTGTCTTACAATTTCATCCATATAAAATTTGATATTGGACTTGATTTCTGAAGCCTGAATATTCGTTCTTACTGCTTTATTGCCACAAGCAATATCATAACCTACCCCAGAAGGAGATATTTGTCCGTCATATACAACAACTCCTCCTATTGGTTGGCAGTATCCCTTATGGTGATCAGCCATTAATAGTGTTTGTACAGCATTTCCTGTTTTTGAACAGGTAATCGCTTGATTAACGGCTCCTTCATCTGGTTTTCCCCAAATGCGAACTCCATCTATTTCTTGAAAAGACATAGTTTTGATTCACTCCTCGTATTTATTAACATTCTTACTTATTGGTATTAAGCTTTCTAATGAAATTCCAATTTTGATTCTTTTTTTTATTAAAAAAACTACTCAATCTAACACATCTCTTCCATTTACCTACTTAATATATTGCTTTTAAAGACAAATAAAAAAGACTACTTCAATCAGTAGCCTCATGCTCAATTATTTTATTCGTTTCTTCATTTTTTAAGAAACGTAAATTTCTTTCATACAAGGCAATATCAATTCCCCTGAGAAGAGTACTTCAATATTGCTTCATTGCACGGATAAGCTACGGATATTCAGTTGGTTGAAGGAATGTGTGCCAGGTTCCTTATTCGTATAAAGAAGCTGTTGCTCAACATTGCCTTCTTGTAGTAAACGATCATTTATCAGTGTTAGCAAGTTATATTGATTGGTCATTTTCCTTCACCTTCCTTTCTCCATAGTTTGAGTTATGTTTAAGAATTTAACATGGGATTAAAATCCTGTCAACATGTTTTATTTAATCTTTAAATGTTTATTTGGCTATTTCTCTCAATAATTCCTGTTCCCTTTCCAATGTGATACCAGCCTTGCTAATTTCAACAGCTCTTGATTGATTCCACGTATGAATGTCTCGAATTGTTTCTTTTAATGGACGAAAAGTAAGCCCTTTGTTTAATGCTTTATCAATATTAAAGGAATTTGCCCCTTTCCAAGGTTTTTCTTCTCCCTCTAACGGATGGTTCCTTGGAATCCATAATGGCATATCTGACCAAGGTTTTATATTTCTATCTAATAAAAACTTCTCGTTTCCCCATACAAATTCAGCATTGCTATTTATCACTTCTTTACACGTTTCAAGCAATTCTAACATGGTTAAGTTTCTATTTATACCTGTAACATTAAATGTCCCTGTTTCTTTTTTTTCAATCATGTCTAAATTCCATGCAGCTAAGTCTTTTGCATCGATGAATTGAATCGTTTGATAAGGATCTCCTGGAGCTAAAATTTCACCACCTTGGCGTACTCTATTCACCCAATAAGTTTTATAGTTCAGAAAAATGGCGTAAACCTTGATTTTACGCCATTTTTGTTGTAACGTGTTTTAACGATTTTTCATATGATTTCATACGCTGGCGTTACCCTTTTGTTACCTAAATCATCTTCCTTTCTAACATAATACTTAATGTTATTAACTAGTATTTATTGTTTATCTCGTAGTTGTGCGGTCAAAATGTGGGAATTGAAATAAAAAACCTTTAAGACTGAATGTGGTCTTAAAGGTAATTGAAAATAATTTTAACTGATCATACACCTGTAGATTGAAGAATTATTTAAAGATGAAAGCTCCCTTTGATTCTGAATTTTATTTAAGTAATGTTCACTGTATATACATAATATTGCATCCATAGCACTAGGGTCTTTGTCGAATAAAATAGCAATTTTTCCTATGTCAATAGCTTTTTCTTGTTTCATATAAAATCTCCTTTTTTTATTAAGTATTAGAATGTCTACATGTAAAATTTGATGTAAATTTTTAAAAAATGACTTATCAAACAAAATTGTTTATAATTAGAGTGTAAAATTGTTTGTTATTAGTCCCTGGTGATTGCTCGCAACAATTATCAGGGATGACCTATGTATCACCATCCTTTAGCTACCTTACCCTACTAAGGTATTTTCAAATTGATTATTTAAAAGCTTAAATATTGTTATTGATTTCATCCCCTCCTGAATTTCCAAAATAATATCTTTTATTACAAACATCACAATAATTTGGGTTTTTCTAGAAGTCTATTTACATTATAATACATGTTGGTATGAAATTTATCAGTTAAAATTTTGTACCAACTTTTCTATTTATATACAAAAAACCATTCTACTATCAATAGCAGAATGGTTTTTTATTACTTTTAATTTTGTTTCTACCAACCTGGATCAGTTCCATTAAATAATGCTATGATTTCAGGTGCGGTTATTAGCGCAAAAAGAGTAATGGTGGTTAAGACCTTTTTTGTTCTTTTCATGGTTAATCACCCTTTCCTAACTTTCTCATCATAATAAATTCCTAGTTTATTATGGATTGAAATAATTATATCATGTTTATTAGTCTGTATATTCATAATTTGTCGCAAACATTCACTTTCTTTAGTGGTAAGGTCAATTTTGGAGTATCTTGATGCTGCTTCTAAATAACAGTCTACCCCTTCTTCTACTCTTCCTGTTAGGAGAAAGTAATCCCCTTTTAGTTTATAATAGAGGGCTAATTCCGCTTTTTTAAATGGCGTAACATATGGAATGGATAAAAATTTATCTTCTAATTCAATAAGTTCTGTGATTTCCGATAAATCATGCGTTTGTAAGTATATTTTAATTAATTCATTTACTGCATGTAACAAGGCGTTATTTCCACAACTCGGTATATTCTTTTTTAAGAGTGAAATTGCCATTTGATAATTTCCATTAGCTGAATGTAACATTGCTTCTAATACATTTACATTGTCCTTCACTTCTGGAAGTGAGAACTCTTTGTATTGGTCCAAATATTTTCTTGCTTGTTCATAATTACTTAAATAGTAGTAACTATTGCATGTAGCCTGAATAGTGTTTGCCTGTATCCTAATATCAAAGATAGAAGCACCCATTGCTTTTTCACCCATCTCAACACTCTCTTTAAATAAACACAAGTTGTAGGCATGTACTGATAGTTTATAGTACATTACACCCTTCTCTTCACTTGTAAGGAACTCATCAAATTCTATTATATTTTTTCCTGAAGAATAAGTCGAGCGAAGTTTGGAAAAATCATCTCGTTCGATTAGATAAGCCTGTAATAAACACTTAGTGAAATATTCCATAATCCCATAAGCCCGAGAGTAATTAACAATTAATTGATAGAGTGTTAGTTTTATTGAAGATTCCTCTATGTTTTCTACCCTGCCATAAAGTTTCTTAACTAAATCTACAGTATCCTCTGTGGGAGATTGAAGGATCTTCTTAGAAACTTTTGTAATTATAGATAGATTCTTCCTTTCTAACAATTTATCAAGAATATTGAACAAAACTTCGACTCTCTCCTCGATCTCTACATACTTATTTATCATCTCTTCGTATGGGATATTTAATATACATCTGATTTTTTGAATAGTAACCAAAGTTGGACGTCTGATTTGTCCAGATTCTATTCGTGATAAATTCGCCTTATCAATGTTAGTTAATTTACTTAATTTTGTTAATGTCATAACTGACTGTTTCCGATGATATCGAATGAGTTCCCCTAATGATGAATAAGTTGTAGTAATCAATTATTTTCACCCTTTTTTGAGTTAATATTTTAATTGTAATATTTAAACAAATTGTGGTATTAGATAGGGTTATTATAACAAAAACTGGGTTTTTTTTGTGTTGGGAAACATGTTTTGAAAAACGCTTTTAATTTAATAAATCTTTCTTTTATTAATGCAACTCTTGGATAAATATAACATTTAAGATAAACATAGAAAGCCACTGTGTTTAATACCAGTGGCTTTTTTATTCAATCTACTTGCATCACTTTGCTTAATTTCTCTATCACAAAACTTTTTACCGCTTTTAATAGCCTTAAGTAACCCTCATTAATAATATAGATATAAAACCTAATATTAACCTCTATTATAAGTTCATTTTTCATTTTCAATCCCCCTCCTTGGTGTATTTGTTTTAATCTATGTAGAACTGTTTGTCCATTATTACGCATAAAATGCGTAACTTTGTACGTTTAGTTTTTAATTGGTATGTCCATGATATAACTAGAAAGGTAGTGATATTATGGGTATTTGGGGAAAAGGATTAGGACGAAATAGATCTAAATTAGGTAGTTGGATGGATGAAAATAAAATTTCACAAAAAGAACTAGGCGAAAAAACAGGCATTAACAAGTCAACAATATCCGATTTATGTCGTGAAGATGAAGATCGTCATCCAAATAGAAAAACTAAGGATAAAATAATGGAAGTTATTAATGAAGTTGATCCAAAGGCTTCAAAAAAGAAATTTTGGTGATATATTAGTGAATCGTAAACATCAACGGTACTTTTATGAATCATGAGTGGGGTTGGTTTAATTCCTAAATCAAAATAATATTCTTAGTTTGTAAAATATCAGGTACTTGAATATATTAGAATAGAACCTACATATCAACTAATGTATGTATGTTTATAGGCTAGCCACTGACTTAATAGTCGGTGGTTTTTGTTTGTAAAAAAAAGGGATATTCAAAAAAATAAAGAATTTATATATAAACAAATTCTAGGAGGTTGATTGTGTGTTTAAAAAAACATTAATCACATTACTTGTCACATCTATTATGTTTGTATCATTTGGAATTGGGTACGCCGCTAACAAACTCACAATAAAAGTAAATGGCACACAAGTCGATGTAAATTCAGAAGTTATAAATAACTCTACATATTTACCTTTAAGAGCACTAGGAGAAATTTTAGGGGCAGAGATTAAATACGATGGTTCTTCTAAAACGATTGATGTTAAAACGTCTGGTGACACTTTAGGTTCATCATATGATGAAATTCTAGTTTTTCCTGCTGATAGATATCCCGAAACAGCAGCACATATCGCATCTGCAATTACAAACGGTGAATCAGCAATATGCACCATAGATCGTAATAACTCTGATAATAACCGTGACGAGTCTCTTGCAGGAATTCCTACTAAAGATGGATATGATCGTGATGAGTGGCCGATGGCAATGTGTGCCGAAGGTGGTGCAGGTGCTAGTGTAGCTTATGTTGATCCCTCTGACAACAGAGGTGCTGGATCATGGGTAGGAAATGAATTAGAAAATTATCCAAATGGAACTAAGGTGTTATTTGTTATTATTGATGGAGATGGACTGGACAGTGTTCAGAGCGCTAACAATGAAGAGAAAACGAATGCTACTATCCTACCTTTTGCAAACTGTACTCAAGCTAAAGAAGCAGGAGCTGCTCCGGTGCTTATAGGTGATCCAGGATATAGCACTAAACTAGACAGAGATGGTGACGGGGTGGCTTGTGAGTGATGCTTTTTAAGCCGTCTTTTTATACCTCTTATTGTAAAATATTAGGTTTTTGATATAATAGAGTTACCTTTTCTTTGCATTAAGTAGATTAGTTTATGGGTTAATGGTCTCATTAGGGATGAGACCGAACCACTGACTTAGGTTGGTGGTTTTTTCTTTGTATTAGAAAGCAAAAAAACCATTAACATTAAGCTAATGGAGAAAACCAAGGTATAGTTATTATGTTTTTACCAACCGCCATCACCTACAAATAACAATTCTAATATTTTCCATCCTCCATCTATGTCATTTACAATATTTAATCTCATATAAAGTTATTCTTAAAACTTTTCACCAACCTGGATAAACCTTTTCTAATGAATTGGACATTATTTCTAATTATCTATTTACATTCGTTAATAGATATAGTATAATAAAGGTAAGAAAGGAGGGGGAAAGTGTTAGAAACAACAGAAAAGGTCTTACGGATTATTTTCTACATTGCGACTATTGCTTGGATAGTTAAACAATGGAAAAACTCCAATAAGACCAAATAACCAACTTGGGGTGAGGTGGCAACTCACCCCTTGTATAAAACCATTATATCACTTTTTCTAACACGTTATTCATGAAAAAAAGATTAGATGTATTTACGGTTATAATCATAGCAGCAATAATTTTCATTTCCCTGCAAGCATTAGGTGGTGCAATACCTAGAATTATCTCTATCGCAGTATTATCATTTGGTCTTTACTACATGATGAAAAACTGGAGGAAATAACATGTATCAATTTAAAGATAGGAAAGAAATAAAAGAGTTTATTGCTGCAGAAGTTTTAACATCGGCTGAGGTTATTGACGTGCTTGACATTAGTCGGGCACGTCTTAGCCAAATGATTAAAGACGGAAAGATCATACCTATCAAGAAAACTAAAAGGGATTCTTTATTTTTGAAAGTTGAAATTGAGGAAAAGAAAGTTGAAATGAGTGAATTAAGGAAAAAATACCGTCCTTATGAATAAGAGATGAAAAAATCAAAGGGTGAAAATGTTATGAAATTAACGGATAAGTTAGATGAGCTGATGAAACAGAAAGGGATTAGTCGAATGGGGCTGTCAAAAGAATCTGGAATCCCATACTCCACATTAGTTAACTTCTACGAAAAAGGCACAGACAACGTTAAACTTTCAACGTTAAAAAAACTTAGTGATTACTTTAAAGTGAGTTTAGATTTTCTTGTTTATGAAAATGTCGGAAAAGAAGATAAACTAAATGAAACACTAGAATTTTACAAAAAAAGCGTAGAAAGAAAAAATAGTTTGATAAGTAGAATAAATGAAAAAGATTCAGACACATTACAAATCAATGAAGAAATTGAATTGAGGATTTTGGAGGCTGAGAGAAGATTAATAAATGAGTTTATAGAAGATTTGATTCTCTTAAAAGACTAACCACCCTCAATAGGCGGTTTTATCTTTTAAAAGGAGATTCATAATCCCTAGTATATATAATCTTTATATTTTGAGTATTACCATCAGGACATTCTATATATCCACCTCTAACAAGTCCGTTTAATACTGAACGGACTGTTTTCTCATCTTTACCTGTTTTGATTTCTAGTTCAGGAATGGTTGGCATTCTGCGTTTTGAATGAGAAAAGTTATACAAGATTCGTAATACCTTTCGTTCAAGATCGGTAAGCATCACGAAACCCCCACTATATCATCAAACTTAATCCACTCATACTCACTCTCAAACTCTAGTTTAATTTGTTTTAATTGGGTATCAAATTTAGTTACTGTTCCAGTTTTAAATTCATTCTTACCAAATGAAGTAAACAATTCAATTGTTATTTCAGCCTCTTCCATCATGGATTGGGATAACTGCTCTGATATGATGTTTCTCTCTTCCTCTGCAAGTTTTGGTTTAGTTTTTCTGGTTAATTCGTGTTGAAATTCATTTATGCGTTCAACATGCTCAGGAAGCATCATTCTGCTTGATTCCCATAGCATATTAGAGCCTGGTGTTAATTTATTTTCTTTCATTTTTCTCACCTCTTATAGAACATTTGTTCTAATTATATAAGAGGTACAGGAGGATACGCAAGAGCACAATTTAATATTTCCAAAACAAACACCCAATCAAAACAATCATAAAAACATATGATGAATTAAGTGTAAAAAGCACTAGAACAATTCCAAAAAAAACAGAATACCACTTTCTATATGATGTAAACCTCACTATTTATATAGTGGGGTTTTAAACTATGAAAAATGTGCGCTTGTATCAGAGCATTAACCCAAGCAGTTTAGATTTTCCTTTCATAGTATATATTACATTATATATAGAAAGGAGGGATTCGGATGAGTGCTGCAATTGTATTGGTCCTTTTCATTCTTTTAGTTATTATTTTAGTTGCTTCTTGGAGCACGCTAAATACTCCAACAGGAATAGGGATCTAGAGTAATCTTATTTGACTTATAAAACGTTAAATATGAAGCATAAAGTAGTTACTAAAACTTGCTTTTTAGTAAGTCTATAGATTTGAGAAAATAAAGTTTTTTTCAACATAGTATATATTACATCAAATATAGAAAGGAGGGATTAACATGGGAGCTGCAATTGTATTGGTCCTTTTCATTCTTTTAGTTATTATTTTATTAGGTGCGGGGCGCCCACACAGTTATGGAAGTTCCGTAGGAAAATTCGGATTCGGTTTATCTCCAGATTTACCACAAGGAGTATTTTAATTTTGTATTAATTTCATATAAATTTTATTTGATACCCCCACCAGTTCACATTATGAGCCAGTGGGGAGATAAAACTATATTAACTTATTTTTATCACTCTTATAGACCGTCACACCAAACAATAGAAATGTTATTACATCAACTGCCATCTGGAATGTATCTTGCTCGATCCCATAACCGTAAAATTCTATCCCCTGATATATAAGAGCAGCTATCATAAATAAAATATGTGGTTGTTTAATTCTTTCTAAAAATGTATTCATATTAATTTTCCCCTTTCTTAATTAAACTAGCTCGTTTTTCAATGTTATCCCAACCTACTTGAGCATCCAAAAACTCTCCTGTTTCACGCAATTCAATGTATGTTTTACCGTCTACTAAAAACCCTTGTACTGTTTGTTTTTCATCACCCTTTACTAGATCAATATTTACTGTTTTCAATTCATTTTTCATTCGCTTGTCCACTTCTTTCATAAATTCATCCCATTCATTAGGATTATTCACAAACCATTTATGACAATCTTTCCAACCCACAACCTCTTTATGTAGCCATAAATCAGTTAAAGGGTTAAGGTCAAACTCCTTACAAAGTTCTACACATCGATTGACTAAGGAATTATAGGTTTCCTTAGTCATTTTTCCCTCCCAATCAACATGTGTACACTCTATTCCATAAGTACAATCATTTGGATAGTTTGATAGTCTCTCTAGTGCTTCTTTTGTATAAGTTGATGATCCCACATGATAAGCTATTTCATCTTTTGGTATGCAAACAATCACATCACCGTTTAAGTCAATGATTTCATGAGCAGAACCATAACCATTTTTCTCGTTTTTTCTATTTTCAAAAAATTTGCGGTTAGCTTCGGCTGTGCTTTTTTTGTTCGCAACCCAATGAATCACAACCCCTTTGATCTTTTTGAGTTTTGTACCAGGTCTCGAAAAAGGGTTAGGGGTTAGATAGTTATTAACAATCATTTACCCTCCATCCTTTCTATCATCAATTTTGTTTTCAATTCTATTAAGTTTTTTATCCAAAGAACCGAACCTTTTGCTTAATTCATCTAGGGTGTTATGGAGTCTATTTTCTCGGTTGTTGTTGTTTTTCATCACTTTTATAAGTAACCATACAAAAAGGACCGCAAAAGGTCCCTGAGTTAAAAAATATTGAATGATATTTAATTCCAATCTTATCCACCCTCCTTAACATGAAAGAACCCTGCATTAAATAGGCAGGGTTTTGATATATAAATTTATCTATTCATAGTTGATAAATACTTAGATTATAATAATGTTTGGGACCCAAGGACTCCCTCACCAGTTAGAGGTCCAGCTCCTAATCGTTGAAAAGCAAAACCTAGAGGAGCACCAGCACCAGTTCCTGAACCGACACCATTCCAACTACTCGAACGTCCACTTGCAGCAATTAAAATAATAACTAAAAGAATGAATAGTACTAATACAATTGCAGCTCCACTACCAGAACGTCTTCCATAATCACTCATTCGAATTCCTCCTTTCTATATATAATGTAATATATACTATGAAAGGAAAATCTAAACTGCTTGGGTTGATGTTCTGATACAAGCGCACATTTTTCATAGATTAAAACCCCACTATATAAATAGTGAGGTTTCCGTAGAAGGATTCTATGAGTGGTAATAGTTCTGCCATATATACTATGTTCATACCCTTCATTTGGTATAGACAAATGACTTGCTTGTTTGAAAATGTGTTCCAACCCAAGTCCATACATAAAAATAGAACCTATACTGTGTACGGTTCACCTACGATTTGTTCATATTGTTCTTCTGTGATCTTTGTTCTTTCAACAAATACTTTTACATTTTCTTTACTATAATACTTTGGATAATATCTTTGAACGATCTTAAACCAATCCATTAAATCACACCTCTCTCTACTAACGATAATGTAAGCCCTGCTATTTCTGTTTCTAGTTCTTCGATTTGGGTTTCTTTTTCAAGTGAATTAAGAAATTGTGTAGCATTCTCACTCTCTAAAGATTCTATTTGACTCTCTTTTTGTAATGAATCAAGGATAAGTGTGGCATTTTCAGATTTCAACAATTCAATCTCTTGCTCTGCTGTAAGTGGAGTCTTTGGTGCATTGATAATGTCATCATAAGTAAATATAGAAGGTTGGTCCTCAAACTTCACCGTTTTAATCTGTTCAACATCTTCTAAAGCAGGCGCAAGTTCTTCTGTCCATCGTTCATCCTCTTTTATGACTTCTAGTGGCTCCTGATCTTCATAGGTGATAAGAGGTTCGGTTACTTCCTTGTAATATAATAGATTGCTCTCTGGATCTTCTTTTTGATTTAGGGTTAATTCCACCGTGGTACAGTTAATCATCTGACCTGTTCCTACTTGCCCCCAATATAAGAGGTTCCCATCTTCATCTACTTTGTGAACATCGCTATAAACCTCATTTTCTTCATCCCAAACCTTTTCTATCACTGGTTCATCTGTAACCTCTGTTGTTTCCCCTCTCACGGTACGTTCATACTTCTTTTGTGTGCCATCTTCATTGAAAATGGGAATTTGAGTTGGTGTATTTACCATCACTGGATTTTCTGTTATTTCTGTTGTTTCTATCGTTTTAGGGACCTGCTCAGATACTTCCAAAGGTTCCTGTGGAAGCAAATATAAAAGATTTCCGTCTAGATCCACTTTATGACGTTGTATGATGTCTGGTACCTGCTTGGTTAATCCTTCTAAATCCACATCCTCAATCACAATTTCTAATGGTAAAGGTTGACGGTCAATATCAGTAACCTGATTAGTGACACGGTTTATAATGACATTAGCCATTTACATCCCTCCTAACTGTTTTCTAGTCCTTTAATAATGTTCTCTATTCTTCTTGGTAATAGATTTAATGGATAAAGTTGGTTTTTAGATAATATCGTTTCTTCAAACTGTTGCTTTGCTTCTGGATTTTTCATTTCAATATTTAACTGAGTATAAACATCTAAGATAGCATCTTCTATCTCATTCCAATGAGTAGCCTTGATCGGTGTTACCCCTTTAATAATCGTTGAGTCAGTCCAGTTAATTGGATCAAGACCATTTCTGTTCCTAAACTCATTAACCATATCACGAATGTAATTAAAAACCTCTTTCATAAATGGATTTTCATTAGGCAATATCAAGTTTGAATGTTTAAAAAACGTTCTTGCTTGAATGCTATTCTTGGCACTCTCATTTCCTGCTGCGTCTATAGCAATAACAGAGAGTGAATACAAAGTACCTCCCTCTAATCCAGTAAAGGTATAATTTGTTTCTATAACTGTTGTGATCAACACATCATCTAGATAAACCTTATACCCTACAACACCCACATTATCTGTGGATGGACTCCAAATCAAATTTAGTGTATTTTCTGAAAACCCTACAATAGTTAAGTTTTTTGGTCTGCTTGGAGACTCAAGGTCCTTTTCTTCTACTTCTGCCTGCCAATCCCCTCTGAAAGTGCTAGAAAAATTATACGTACTCCCTGGATCTTCGAGTATGACCATACATGTGATTCGAACGCAATTTTCAGGTAAATCATTTATGCCACCACTATAATTCCTTTCACTTGTATAGTCGGTATTGCTTGATAAAATTGTAGTTCTTACTCCATCTTTGTCATAAGCATAAATGTCAATTTCGTCAACGTGATCATCTGCTGTATAAGGTGGAGTAAAATGATATGATGTGATTTTTTTATAAACAGATTGATCTATTCCATAATCTAGTGTAATTCTTGCGTAATTACTATCGTATAGATCAATATTCACATAGGATGAATCTGGTCGTGTCGATGTGTTTAACGTTTCCTTTTCGCTACTAAAGTTGAGAAAATTCCCTGAGAATATAGCCATATCATCCACCCCCTATTGATACGTCAATATCAACTCTCCATCTTGATCTAAGTACCCCTGTATTTCTCCTGTTTGCGTTCTCCATGCAGTTGGTTTAATAGCTGGATTTCTCTCACCTTCAGGTAGTTTGACTAACGGTTTACCTTTAATCGGTAGCAATAACCCTACCCCATTTTGAGAAGTATCTATTAATCCAGTTTCATTGTAGAAACTAACCACAAGTAGTTTTAACTCATTTTCATGCATGACTAAATGACCGATAATTCCAACCATCGGTTTTTGTAAAGTGGATATTCCATATTGAGTGATAAAGTAGTCTCTAAATCCTGATCCATTGACTTGTATTTCTTTACCTATGTTTACATTCTTACTGTCTGCTGCTAATGGGATATTTGCAAAACCAAACTCACCAAACACGTTTAATGAGTCATTTCCAACCCTGTAAAGTGGATTCATCCAGTGGTGTATACCTTGTTTATCTCCTGCAGCACTAGACAAGTCTGAAACTAATATTTCATCTCGTTCAGCTAATACCGTTACATTTTTAGTCGATTCTAGTTTCTGAGGAACAGGCACATGATCATACCAAAGAGCTACATTGTCCGTTATTCCTGTGCGGTATGATTTAGGGTTATATTCAAGTTTTATTTCTTTAGTTTCTTTACGTACTTTAACGATGTTGGATTTTACATAGTCTACTTCTTCACTTAGTTCTACATCTAGCTTGATATAGTCGGTGTATACAATACTATTATTTTCTGCCGATGCTGGATGTGTGCTGTGGACTAGGATGTATACTTTTTGGTTGTTGGTGATATACGGTAAAAAAGGATCTGGACTAACTGAAATAGTCGTAGGTACATCATCTGTATTTGACCACCCATTTACCCATATTTTACTTTCTTCATTCCATACAGTCATTCTTGCTCCATAAGCCAATTCATTCCCATCGTGACCTTGACCATAACCAGTCCATGAAACGGAAAGTTTACGAAGTTTGTCTTTTAGCTCGGATAAGGATAAACCCAAATGGGATAGGTCGAATTCGAATAATCTACATCTGTGTTTACCTAACTGGCTAGTAATATTAGTTGCCAGTATACCGTCTTGTTTTGACAGATCATTGTATCCTATCTGAGTACTCTCATCATTAAAGCTGTACGGTGTTCTAGTGAGTATATCATCAGTTAGAGTACTACCTAACAAAGTCCTATTCGGTACACTTACATCATCCCCTACGACTTTCCCCAAATAGTTTAACGTGGTTTTAGATTTTCGTCCTTCGCTCCATGTTGGGTTTTCGTTGATGCCTTTTTCTAGTTTAAAATTTCTAGCTTCAACATAAGTCGCTGTATCTGTTTCGTATTTTCGAACAACTATAGTTTCTAAGCTACCATTAGAAAAATCACTCATAAAGAAAGGTGTAAAATCATTCTCATTAAGTTGGACAGATTTTTTTATAGTATTTCCTTGCTTATTAAATGTATAAATACTTATCGTTCCATTTCCTCTTAACTCGACACTTACCGTAAATGGTTCACCTTCGAGTAAATCACATGTGTTTGTACTTGGGTAAACATAGTCATCTACATTCAAATTGCTCAATTTAATTATTCCACCTATTTCTATTGTTGATGAATTTGAATTTATACTCAGGTCTTTGGTATCAATAGGAAACGCTTGATTCTGTGTTAGTAAATTCTCAGTCATCACTGGAAACTCATTTTTAGGTACTAACACATCGTATCTTGTTTCAGATACATCGATTTGTATTTCTAACTCTACATAATCTGTATAGATGGTGCTTGGGGTTACTCCGTCACTTGGGTCTGTGTGTGCTAGGAAGTGAACGAAACCGTTTGAGTCGATTTTATTAGATAAGGATTCACCACTTATAAACAAGTCCTTGATAGAATTATAATTATGTTCTGTAGGTGGATTTCCAAATCTTTGAGAGTACCATTGGGAATATTCTTCATACCAAACATCCAAAAATGAAGCATTGCCATTGGGATTTTCTCCATAACCATGCCAAATAAATTTATATTTTCCTAATATATCTTTCGCCCTCTGCACCTTATCCTCAATTGTCACACAACCTTCAAAAAAACCCTCGCCTAGTTTATCTTGAATTGCTCGGATGATGTTAAAGGAGAATAGTTGTTGTGGAATTTCTCCATTAGTAGATGTTGATACACCATTAACTACCTTACCGTCTAGTTTCTCTAAATTTGAATAGGCAGAGTTCGCAATTTCTGTGATGCTGTCATATGGTGAAATAAGTGTTGAATTTGTCTCGCTAAATCTACTTATATGAGAATTCAAGTCTGTATTTGTTTTTACTTTCCCCTCAAAATTAGCCTTAATAATAACAATTCCATCATCACTTTTAACCAATTTTTGCTTATTCACTTCACCTTCTAAAACATCCTTAGGTACATGTTCAATTCCATTTCCACCTGCATAGTTAACACTATATTCAATAGTAAGTGTTTCTTTATTATCATTTGGAGGTGTAATTATTGTATAAGTTGATTCGTTTGTTAAAACACCATCCCATTTACCAACAATTCCATCTGCCTTAACAATACTTTTTGTAATTACTGAATTTTCATCTACATCTGCACCAAGAACTGCTTCAAATTGTATTGTTTTTTCAGTTGAATTTATGGCAGTTATATATCTTGTTGTGCCTGACCAAATATCTCCACTTGGTTTAACGATCAAAAAACTATCTCCTACTGAAAATTCACTGACATCATCCAGATATAAAACAGTACTGTTAACATCCCCTCTAACTACTTTTGCTAAAGAATTATCTACGGTGTCGATTATTCCAAACAATCCATTTTTGCATGTGATTTTAATCGTATCCCCTGTTGACCAAACACCTACTGTAGCTTGTGTGACTTCAATATGTTTTAAGTGGTCGTTAGATAGTACTTCTATTTTATCGGACACTTTTTGACTTGTTTGTGCATCTGATAGGATGCGTTTTTGTTCGGTTAAATCGAATCTTGTATTGGTTTGTTGATTTACATAGTCCGCAGGAACGTACCATTTGCCACGTGGTATAAGTAATGTTCCTAGTGTTTCGTCCGTTATGTCTCCAATAAAAATAGATGGTTTTGTATTGCCCCCATCTACAGTATCATTATGAAAATATACTCTTGCGTACATAGCATTACTTGGTGTAGTTATATTATGATCTGGTATATGAGATATAAAGTTTAATTCAGAATCAAAAAATACCCATTCACGCCTGTTAGTATTTAAACTTAATGTATATTTGGTATTGGGTGTAACTCTAAATATAGATGTTGTAATGTAGTTAATGTTGCCTGCGGAAGTTAAACTTGTATTTGTTGTATCATGATTAACATATCCATATTCGAAACTACCATCCCATATATTCCCCACCACATAAGGGTAACTATCCTGCTGAACCTCAACATAACTCGGTGCTTTCTTCAAACCAAAATACTCTTTATGCATGGTTACATTTCCGTTTTCGCTTGCAAGCAGTCGGTTAAATTCTTCGTTCATGAGTTTATTGTAATCTACGCCTGTTAAGCTGACTTTGTGTCTTAGGTCGATGATGTCACGTTGATCTATTAGATTAGAGAATAAACCATTGGGAACGTCTGATTTAATGTAATGTTCTGATGATGAACCTCCACCGTTAATTAATCCTAGATATGTTACAGTTTCATCGTCATTGATGGAAACAACCTTAGCTCTGTCAGTCCCCGATAAAGATATAATGTCACCAACATGCATAGCATTTCGCAGTTCTAAACATGTATAAACAGTTATCTCTTGTCCTTCTACAGTTCTTCCTCCATCAGTAAAATAAATTTCTCCCTTTATATACTCCCTTGCACCATTCACATTCTCAGGACTGTATTCTGATGAATTACGTCTTGATATACGAAACATAGGGATAGCATAGACGTATCCGTCTGCTGTAAGTAAGGTGTCTTTTGAAGTATCAGAACCATTACCAGCAATAAACATTCCTAGATCGTTGAAATGTAAAAAATACTCTGAATCATGATGTGTAGTAGCATTTGGGTTATTATATACACTTTCACCAAAAAACATAAACATGGCATTGCTTAAACTGGTGGGTTCAGAGTTTCCTCCTTGTGGTTTAACTAACTCATTTTTTTCTGAATAATTAAGGATATTATGATCAAAAATTCCTTCAGAATAAGTTTCAAAATCTACTCCTGCAACACTTCTAATCCTCCAACTCATTTCATACCCATTACCCTCTATAGGGAACCAAGCTTCTAGGAATACTAAGTCCTCACGTTTTCCCTCTGTTGTTGCTCCTGGTAGTTCAATGACTGTACCTTCTGGAATAGTTAATATATATCCATTAATGTTGGCTTTTTCTTCTTTTAGTAATGTGATTTTGTTAGGTTCTGATAAATCAAGATCAGAGCAATTTAGAAATCCACTGTGTATGGTATTACGTATCAAACCTACTTGAGCATCTTCAAGAGATACATCATTATCAATCAATGTTTGAAATACCTGATTAAAGTTTTCTGGGTAGCTTCTTGTACTTTCTGTAAAGCCTTTTACACTCTTGTTAACTCCGACTTTTTTAGTACCATTGATCTCAACTAACGTTTCTGGTTGAATCGGCATCTTTCCACCTCCTAAAACTCTGCGTCATAATCAAATTCAATCACTGTTCCAGTATCCAATCCTTTATTGGTGAAGGTTTTCATGGCTACTAAATCACCGTCTGAATCAATCAATCCTGCTTCATTGATGTTTGTTCCGATTAGGTTATCTATATCTGCATTAATGGTTGCAGAATATCTGGAGGTGTACGGATCAGGAAAAACTTGCATGGCAGTCTTTGATATCACTTGATTAAATAATGCTGTTTCATTTCCCGTTAACATTCTCGGTGTTCCGTTCCCTTCTGTGCCTCCGCTGCCAAATACAATTGTAGATACTTTAGGCAATGAGGCTATCCCTGCGTGTGCCTTAGCAAGCTTTTCTCTCCCTTTATTCGTTTTTACACTCGCCAATTTATATCACCTCTTCTTTAATAAGGTTGTTATTTTTATAAGTTCTGATGGTAAGTGATTCAGTCTGTTCAACATACTGTCTCATTCTTTCTGGGTTCTCTCCTTTCATAAATGTGTTGCCGTCCATACCCCAAGAACCATCCGTATATATTCCATTTGAGTCCGGTGTAAATGGATAATTACCTGGTCCAATTAATCCTGCTTTAAAATGTATGGAGTCTTGTTTTGTATAATTAAGTTCAAAGTCGGTAATTAAATGGGTATAGATTCTCATCTTTGTCTCGTGATTAAGTTCCATTGAGATGATGATTAACAGTCCCAAAATGTGTTCCAGGTGTGCAGGTTTCATCTCCTCAAATGTAGAGCGAAGGGTATCATAATCTACTAAGCTATCAATGTTATGTCTCGTTTTAAAAGCATACTCACCGAGTATGGGGATAAATTCCGCTGATCGATCCAAGCTGTATTTATTCGCTAATTCTAGTGCATCCTCTTTATTAAACGTTCCTAGTCCTGACATTTTAGAAAGAATTCTTGAACGTCTTATATCTAATGAATCAGAAAGATTGGGAGTAATGAAAAAAGATTTTTCCCACAATTCAATTCCCCATGTTGCAGTAAATATAAATAATTGGTCTAATACTTCTTTACTGTTTTGGGTCAATTGATCAAACTCAATGCCCTCAGCCTCAAGCAAGGTTTGCATTTCAGCATAACCCTCATAAAATAAGGGTAAATAAGATTTTAAATTGTCAGATTTCATTGATCGTCACCGTCCCTAATACGGGAATTTGCGTATCACTTAATTGAATGTTTTGTGTGCTTGAATTAATCGTTAGGTTTTCATGGTCAACCACATATTCAGTGGTTAGGAGAATCGCCCCAACCTTACTGATCCGAACTAAATTCTCTCTAAATGAAATAGATCGTAAATAGGTACTTATGGATTCTTCTGTTATGCTCTTTACACTTCCTACATCGCTACCGTCTTGAAGAGTGAGCGTTGCGGATACGTTAATCGGCACGGTTTCAGCACTCTCTACGGTGATTGTATGTCCTATGGGGATAATGGACTCCAAGTACTCTTGAACATTGGATACTAACTCATCTGATGCAGGGGAATAAGTTGAATCCACGATGATGATTTTCACTGTTCCCCTCCCGTTCCAAAGAGAAATGATCCTAGCATCCCCCACCCCTTTTACAGAAGTAGCCCATTCGTAATAGTCATTTACATTTCCACTAGTACGAGGTTTAGATACCTTATCTTGGTATCTTTTTGTTAAAGATTCATCATCTTCTTCATCTGTTCCAGGTACTAAAACATCCGAGAGTTCGGCACGAACTAAACCCTCAATATAATCCATCGGCAGTAAAGTTCCAAAAGATTGATTTCCTATCTCCCCAGAGATTTCACACTCTAAAATGAACTCCCCGACTTCTTGTTTCTCTATTACAACGTAATGTACATTAGATATTGAAAACCGACTCCCCATCACTACATCTATGGGTTGGTCATTTTCCCCGTAAAATAATCCTTTACGTTTGGCTTTTGTAGGCTCCCTGCGAATGACCCCCATTTCTTTGGCTCTTAATGCTAAAAACTCTCCGGTAGAAGTGCCTGCGAATCCTAATTTTAATACACTGTCTAACTCTTCATACATTTGTGCAAGTTCAATAGCCGAGGGAGCAAGGGCATCATAAATAATGCTCCCTTCTCGTTTATCAACATTATCAGGAACACTTTCCAGCATTCGTTTTAAAATATAATCATAGGTTTGATCCTCATACACTCAGATTCACCTCTTCATTAAAATCTCCAAATTGTGAAATCACCGTAAACTGAACAACCATTTCATCACCGTTAAAGTCAAACTGAACATTTTTAATCCCTGTAATTCGATCATCCTGTTTCAGTGCTTCTTCCATTCGATTTTGAATCTCAGCCTGTGCCATTGAACTTAAATTTGAAAACTCACGACCATAATCAAAACCGTAAATAAGATGTTCAAATCGTTCGGTTTGTAGAATTTTAAATACAGCTTGTTTAACTGCCTCTAATCCATCAACCGTGCCTGATATCTTCATTGTGTTATGATTTAATCGATAAGTCCGACTTGGTTGTTGCTGTACAGAGATTGAATCATTTTGAATCTGCCCTCCTTGAGGAATCATGAGCTCACCACCCTATCTAAAACAATGTATTGTTGTCCTCCTTGAATCCGTAAAAGTAGGACTTTATCCCCTACTTCTAACCCTTTTCTTATCACTATAGGTTCATTTAAACTTTCTTCAGTGCCAACATGTGAGTGCTTCAAGTCAACTACAATTTCTGTCACGCTTTCAGGAACCACTAAAAAATCCTCTGGAAGTTTGAAACGCTGATCAACGTTTATTTCAAGAGGATTAATTTTTGCTACGGTTCCGTATAATATTTTCGTTGGACCACTCGCATTTACTGCCCCTAAACTTGCTTGTTTAATTAAATCTATCATCCCACTTCAATCACCTTCAGTTCTAGTTTCATTGTATGGACATTACCCTCAAATTGATGAGTACATTCATCTATAAGGAAGTTTTGACCGATTCCTAATTCTTCGATAAAAATTGGTACATAAGATCCAGCGCGAATTTTGAGATCTCCCATCGCCTCTACTTTTAATTTCTTCTGTTCACGATTCTTCAGTTCTGCTAGCTGTTCTGTCAAAGCTTCAATTTGAGCTGGATTCATATTTTCAACTTTTTTATAAAACTGAAGCAAACCCCACTCTGAGATCGTTTCACTATCTTTAATAATGTAAACGTCGCGTCGTCCAGTTTCTTTATTATCCTGCACAACTTTAATTTGATTGTAAGAGTCTTCTATGGATATGGAGTGTTTGTAATCATACATCAAGCTATCATTGCCCAAGGAAATATCCACGGCTAAACTTTCAATATTTTTTAAAGTCAGTTGATCGACATCATCATATAGTACAAAGTTTTTGCCGGTAGCAATTAGAGTAAAATCCAAGGCTTTATTAATAATATCTAGAAGCTTTTGATTATCTTCCACTAACTTAACCTTATGTTCAGTATCCTCAAGTTCCCCTACTTGAAGTTGAAAATCAGATGCAATTTGTTGAATAATTTGAGTTGCTGTAACATTTGAAAATACATACGTATCATTCATCATTAGGTATCGAATCTGGTCGTAGGCTAAGACTTTCAACTCTCTATCTTTGTTTCTGTCTGTTTTAAAGATATACCCTTTAAATATTTTCTTCCCTTCAGCACGAACTTCAACGATGTCACCAGAATCAGTTTTAAAACTCTTACTTTGATAAATACCGTTATTTAAGAGAGTGAACTCTAATTTTCCTGCACTCCCTATTCGTTTTGTTTTCCATTTCATATTCGAAACGAGTTCTGATATATCCCACACGTTCCCATCTCGATTATCAATTATAACTTCTATATCCATGTCTAATCCTCCGGTATCTTTATAACCATACCTACGGGTAGTCTTTTTAAATCTGCTGTACTAACTCCATTCAATTCTTGGATTTCTCTAGATCTTGAACCGTCCCCCAAAATCTTTTTGGCCACTTTCCACAGGTTATCCCCAAGTTGGAGTGTATACGTTTTAGGTCGGATCCGGTAGTCAGGTCGTTGAGCAGGTTGTTTAATGAGCACCGTTTGTCCGTCCTGTTGCACAACTTCAATTTTTTTAGCTGCATAGAAAATATATTCTTTTAATACAATGCGATAGTGGATATCCCCCAATGTACCAGCGACTTCTTTCCATTCAAACTTTTCAATGGTCATAGGTAGAAAGAAGTTAGAAGAAGGACCAGTTAAAGAAAATCGAAAAGGATGTTTTGAGTTTTTCCATTTACGTAAACGATCTACATATTCTTCTGGTTTAAACAAATCTATTTTACTTACTGTCACATATGGTAACCATGTATAAGGGAATATACTTTCAAAACTAATTTCAATTAATTTTGGACTTTGAATAGCGTTGATTTCACTTCCACCAATAATGTCAAAAGTATTGCTTTTTCCATTCTCTTTAATTTCTATTTTCTCTGGATTGATAGGTAGAATAAACTTTTCTGCATCATTGTTATAACTCATTTTGATTTCATAATCTTCACTCATGCCCATAGACCCCCTCAGCTGAAGCTCTGATCTCCTCTTTCATTGATCGTTCAATTTCCCTTACTACTTCTTCAACATCCACCTTCTCAGTTATATCGCCTGTCTGTACTTGAACTACTGGAGTTAGGGTTACAAAATTTTGAATGTTTCTCATTTCTGCTAAATCACGCATCATTTTTAAATCTTCACTTGATATATCAACCGTATCCTTAATTTTACCTACCTCATCCACTCTCCCGATGTTGAGTTTATCCATATCTACACTAAAGTCTTTAATATCAGGTAAGCTAAATTTTCCTTTTAGATTTTTGATAGCGTTATAACCAGCACTATATGCATCGTTATAATTCATACGTTTCAATCCTAAATCATTAACGTTTAGATTGAGCTCATTCATTATCTTTTTGTAGTTTTCATCTGGTGCATATTTTTGAACTGCTGCATCAGCCATATTTTTTAGCCCTGAACGCCAGCTTGCTACTGAATCCGCCATATTTGAACCGAAAACAAAATCCATAGCAGATGCAATTTTTTGAAGGGTAGCAAGCACACTATCAGCCATGCTTTGGAATAAATAAATAATGGATGAAACTGGGCTTGTAAACACATTACCTATGAAGTTTGCAATTCTTATAAATGGATTCACTAAAGCATTGATTACACCAAGAATATGTTCAAATATAGCTAAAAGTAAATTCCATATATAAGCACCCATCGTTGCAAATGAACCAATGATAACTCCTGTTGCTGAAATACTTGTACCTGCAAACTTGTTGATGATTGCGATAGCTCCATATATTGCCGCAATGATTGCGACTATGGATAGTACCACAAGTCCAATAGGGTTGGCTAACATAGCCACATTTAAACCCCATTGTGCAACCGTTAAACCTCTTGTAGCTGCAATATCGGCAATCGTTGCCCTTGTTTTTGCTGCTATTGCCAGTGCTTGAATGGTTTGAATCCCTGTACTTATCCCCTGAACTATATTATTTGCAACAAGGGCAGCGGTATAGGTACCTACTACAGCAACAACCCCCCATACTATAGGTTCAATAATGGACCATTTGTTTTTTATAAATGTTGACACAGCAATAACCATATCAACTACAATCCCAAGTACACCTGCGAGAACGGCCATTGAGCTGGATACGGAATTTATAGCGGATGTACCAACATCACTATTGATAAAGTTATTCACTGTTTGTATTACAGGTGAAAAACTCTTGATTGCTTTGTTTTTGATTTGCGTCCACACTGTACCGAATGTCTTGGGCATTGTTGTGAACTTTTCATTGATTTCATCTGCAGCATGGAACATTGCACCTTTGATGATATCAGCTGTAATGGTTCCCTCTGCTGACATATCCTTCAGCTCACCTTTCGATTTCCCACTGAAATCTGCAATCGCCTGTGCTAACATTGGAGCATTTTCCATAATAGATCTAAATTCATCACCCTGAAGCTTGCCTGCAGCCATGGCTTGTGTGAGCTGATACATCCCTGCTTGTTGTTCTTGAGTAGATGCACCGCCAACCTTAAAGCTCTTTTGCATAAGTTCAGTAAAGCCGATTAACTCATCGTTATTTCTAAAAGACTCAGATGCAAGCATACCCATTTTTCCAGCCGCTGTTGCGAAATCCGTATAGTTCCCTCTAGAATTATTAGCCGCGACAAAAATCTTGTCCTGGAGTTCTCCTGTTGTTTGACTACCATCATTGATCATGTCTAATCTCGCAAGACTATTTATATAATCATCGCTAATATTCATTGCGGATCGCGTTCCTTGAAAAGTTAAATATGCAGCAGCCATCCCTTTTATGGTATTCATCAAGTTGTTTACTTCACTTTTCCCCGCTCTAACTGATCGATTAAATCTGTTCTGTGAAGTTGTGGATTGATTAATCGCATTTCTGATGTCTATTTCAGCAGATCGAATTTGTTGTCTTGCCGCCTCAAAACTCCTACCTACTGTATTTGTTTGGCTTGATGTGTTATTTAGTTCCTCCATAGCTGAGGTAGTAATGTTTAAGGCTTGAGTTATTTTTTGTAATGGTCGAGATATAGAGTCAAATAGTTGTAAACTTGATTGTACATTCAGTTTATTCACCCCCCTTTCGGGCATAGAAAAAGCACCCAAAATGGATGCTTGAATTTAATACGTTTTATTGTGTTATTACTTCTGCTTCTATGAGGTCCTGTATGTTGTAATAGTTATAGAATAGACCTTTATAATTATATCTTTTTATTCTAATGTTGTTTATTGTATCCTTACCAGTTTTTTCAAACCAATCTTCGTTTAGATTCAATTCAAGTAATATTTCTGATGGCAAGGAGAGTGTTTGAAGATATATGTCTGTATCAACTATATTTTCTCTAATTGCAAAAATATTAAAAAGCAAATCCCTAGAAACCCACCCGTCTGTTAATTTAGGTGGTAATTCAATTCCTTTATCTTTTGCACGTATAAGATTAACATCATCCTCATCCACAAAATATTCAAAATCATCTGAAAAATCATCATACTTTTGATACGCTACCTTTTCCCCTGGATAATCCTGATAACTTTCTAAGATGACAAAACCTGATACCTTCTCTTGTTCAATCACAATCAATTCAGGTGTTAAATTTGGAGGAAGGAGACGTTCTTTATCAGGATCAGCGAGGTCCTTTTCTAAAACGATGTTCTCATCACTGATATCCACTGTATTATTCGTTGATATCTCTACTTGTTTTAGTTCATTATTCCACCTATAGTCTAATCCAGCGATATCTCCAATTTTGGAAAGTGGTATATAGGTACGTCCGTTATAATTCATGATTGGATTTCCTTGATCTACATACTGCACACCATCAACTAATACAGGTTGTGTAAATTCAGTTAAAATATACTCTTTTACTGCTGAAAAAGCTGGACTAGTTACTGAAAATGAAAGACCAATGAGTAATCCTACCGTAAGACCAATTATACTTTTCTTCAATCGTATCCCTCCTAAATTGATTCCTCTATGCTGACTATCATTCTATCATTCGTTGGATGGTTTTACCATATAAGAGGGTATACGATCTATTTTTTCTTTGGTTTCTTTTGAAGTTGTTTTTCTTTCTCAATCCGAATATCGATCATGGCGTAAATAGCAGCTTTTTCTCTTATAGACATCTTTGCAAGCTCATGTGGTAAGATGTTCAATTCATAAAGGGCGTAGTTAGCGTAATTAAATTCACCATCGCCGCCCTTAATTAGTTTTTTACTTCATCAATCAATTCCCCTATGTCTTTATTAAAGCCATTTATACTCATGACATTTTGGATGAGGGTAGAGTACTCTCCTGGTAACAGCATTTTACGTAATAGGACCTCGGCACCCATCACACCGTAAGATTTTTGCAATTCAGCATCTTTTAGATTAGGATACTGTATGCTTAAAACGGCTAGTTTTGCAGCATATTCATCTTGGTTTGTTTCAGGAATATAAACACCATTCTTCGCTTTCACCTTTCTAGTCGCTGCCTTTCTACATTGCTCATTTTCTTCTTCGGTCATGCTTTTTATTTTCCATGCCATAGGTTCGCCATTACTGCCTTTGAATCTATTTGAAATGATAACCTCTTCAATCAATTCTGAACTAACATTCTCTGCAAAAAATAAACTTAAATCACTCATCCATATTCCTCCTATCCTAGTGTTGGTTTTATAAATGAATCGTCGATTTCAACATCTTCAAACGTAAATGAAACTTCTTCTTCTAAAAATTCACTGTCAGTATCTAATGAAGCCATGACAACACTATCTAAATTAACCCCTTTTAAGGTAACGGTTTGTTTTCCAATACTAGAAGATGGATCTTGATTAATCACCACAATATCAAAGTAGGTATCCTTACCTTCTTTGATATACTTATACATCAGCTGACGAAATAAGGTTGTCACATAGAAAATCGTCATACTGCCCGCTCCACTCCAACCGGTCGCTTTATGTTGTGTACCTCTACGACCTAATGTTTTAATTTCTGCCTTGTTCTTTTCTGCTGTAGCTTCAAGGGATTTAACATAAAACATCTCCTCATTTTGTCCATTAATTGTGGCATAAGCCCGACCTTCTTGACCAGATATAGCGTCATTTGAATTTAGAAAACCCATATTATCTCACCTTCACTTTCATGTAGATTTTTTCTATCGAATCTACGGGTTGTACACTGGCATCAACATACACACTATCACCATCTGATCCCTGCTCTACCTCAATATCTTGTTGAGCATTAAAATTTTGGATAGCATTAATGTTTTGCAGACTATCTAAATACTTAATACATTCTTTCTTAAATAAGCCGCGACCATCATCATTATTATCTACTTTCCCGATATAGTAGAGTTCAAAAATTCGTTTAAAATCATTGGCTATTCCGTCAAGTACTCGGATCACCCTATTTTTAGAGAATTTTTTCCCCTTCTCAGGTGTATAGCTTGTAAATGTATTTATGTCCTGCTCAACCACTGCACGACTTTGACTTGGAACAAAAACAAACTCCCCGGACTTTAAAGCCTCTTCAATTTGTGCATTTGTGTAACGGGTATCTACATCTATGGCATCATCATAAGCTTCATAGGTTAGCGACTGATTGATTTGAGCGCCTGCGGTTGCTGCGGCTACCCAAACGGTAGATTCACTCGAATCCAACACGGTTCCTTCAGCAAGGATAACGCCATTCTTAACACTGATGACACCCTCATGATCAGCAATAGGATAGTTTTCTACAACAAGCTGCGTCTTTCGACCTTCATCACGTAATCGCCTTATAAAAGCAGCGAAAACCGATTTTAGTGTGGCATCTTTAGAAGCTAGTGCAATAGTATTAAAATCTTGCACTTCAACTGCATTTAAATAATCAGAGTAATTCCCATTCGTCACTGATCCGTCTTCTCCACCTGTAAGTGTAGCTCCCGCAGTGATGGTTAAAGCTCCACTGCCGATAAAATCAACCCATACATTATTTTGTAATTCTTCGATGTTAGCAACGGTTTGTGTATCTACCTCTCCACCATCAAGCAGTGTCATCACATCAAATTTAGCACTGTCATCGATATTGGTTTGTATCACGAGTGTAAGATCATTTCCTCTTTCTCCGCCATATTTTGCTGTCGCAGTTAAACTTCCAACGGTTACGGTTGCTTTTGTTCCTTCATTTAATCGGTATAGGAGTAAAGTTTGCGCCCTTTTCAATGCTTCTTTTACTAACAAAAGCTTTTCATCTGTAATGTCATATCCAAGTTTGTCAAATACATTTTCTCCTGCATATATGGGTAGTATCTTTTGTGACTCTCCCCAACTGAGAGATAAAGCTACGGTAACAACCCCTCTATTCCCAGCACTTCCTAATGTTGAGCCCCCATCAACAAAGTTAATGTAAACTCCTGGACGGGTTTTATTTTGAGTAGTAAAAGTACCTCCGGCCATTAGTTAACCTCCTTCTTATAAAAATCATCTAATATCTTTTTGACTTCTTTGATTGAATACGATTGATCCTCTTTAAGTAGAGCATTTAATATATCTTTATCCTTGAATTGTTTAGATGCTAGGATTTGCTTTTTTATATACATAGCTTCCTGTTTTTTCTTAGCCATGTTGAATATCTTCCTCCATTCTTTGCATTTTAGGAACAGATTCTATTTCTCTAAGCACATGAAAATCATAATCAACAAAAAAATGCAGCACATTATCAAACACTTCGTGCCGCATCTTTCTACCTCGAATCTTCCCTTGTGATACTTCTATATATTCCATTTCAGAGTAAAGCTTCTCAGCTACTTTATGTGCATCCTCATTGGACGTAGCAAAGTAATGAATATCAAAGGTATGCATCCGCTTGTATCTTCTGTTTAATTCTCGTTCCTGTTCAGATAAGAGGATTTTTACAAAGAACTGAGGCACTTTAAGACCTTGCCTTATTTTTTCACCTGTTACTTTAACACCAGGGAAAACAAATTTAATTTTAGAAATCACGCCATCTCTGACTGTATTTATGTTCACTTCTTGTCATCCCCTTTCTTTCTAGGGCGACCATTCATAATTTGGTTCAATAGATCGTCTTGTCTTTTTTTAAGGTATTTAGGGAGCTCCTTCTCAATTTCCTTCATGGAAATAGTCATCATAAAACGACCTTCTACCCATTTGGTGAGGTCTTGTCCTGTTCTATGACCGTACTCTACAAAAGAAGCATATTCGGTATTATTATAAATTTCTACAACATAAGATTTTGCTCTACGTTCTACTTTACCCACCTTCCAATTCCGTCTAAGCTCACCAGAATCTACAGGTGTACGCCTTTTGAACTTTCTTTCTGATCGATAAGCCATTTCGAGTAAAAACTCTCGGATAAATCTTTCAACGATCCTTTGATCTTTCGCCTTTTTGAAATTCTTGGCCATCTTCTCAAAATCACCAAAGTCAAAGCTTCCCCATCTAGGCATAACCTTTCCTCTCCAAGCTAACCTCTTGATGTGAGGAATATATAAACGGTTCTCCAGCTGTATAGTTTAGAGTTCTGCCATAACGAGTCACTATAATTTCATCCCCGTGAAGTATTTCTAAATCAGGAGAGATAAAAAGCTTCATTTGATACTGAATATTATTTTGTACTTCGGTTTGGTCGTTTCGCCCTAAAGATAATTTAGAGAGTTTGCATGGTTCATTTTTGTAAATATTATCAGGTTCTTCATCTTCTAAATATCTTTGAATCGTTGCTCTATCCTCGTACAATTTTTCTAGTGCTTTACGGTGTTTTGAGTACACGTTTTACCACCTCAACTTTCGGTAGCGGTTTAGATCAATTCGGTAGTTTTTAACCACCGTATCAACTCCTTTAACTCCAACTGATTTTACAGTTGTATCACCGATTTTGGTTTCAAATTCTTCTAAAGCTTCAATCTCTGGAATAGCTACTTTGTTTAAATGGAGTGCATCGATCGTCATTTTTACCCAAGTAAATTTAAGTCCATCAGGGATGGCTGTGAGATTACAATAGTGAAGCATTCTCAACTCAATTTCTTCGACATAAGACAAAATCAATTCATCATGATTAGTTTCTAGAATTTGAAGTCTTGACTTAACAAGTTCTAAAATATCAGAACGTTCAATTGCCATTTCCTACACCTTCAAGGTGAGACTTGATTACGGCTTTAATATCATCTTTTAGAGTAGCTTCTCCTAAGTCGATGTTGTTTTTGGCTGCATATTCTATGAGTTCATCTAACAACATTTCATTAATCGTTTTTTGATCTTCCTCTATAACCTCAACCAAACCCTTTATTTTTTCATAATCACTTTCACTAACTTCAAATGGTACATTTACTTTATATGTTTTTCCATTATGAGTGATTGGAATTCTTTTAGTTTGCACTTTCATAGTAAACCCTCCCCTATATTACCTTTGCTTGGAATACTTCATCAGCGGTTGGGAAACTTGGTAGTGCTGTTGCTACTGCTTTTGTCCAAGTACTCACTGGGTCCGTACCTTCTTCATACACCATCGCTAACACGTTCCCAATCATATTTGCCTTAATGTTTGGATTACGTGTCAATCGGATTTCCTCGGCAGTTGGTCCATAAATCGTTTCTCCTAAAGCTCCATCAGGTAGCATGACAAATTTATCTTGAGGGAAATAACGCTCTTTTTGATAGCTTCCTCCTTTGAGTTGTCTTCTGTACACATTGTCATTGGTTGCAATCGTAGGCAGTTCATGTTGAGTTAAGAATGCATTCAAATCCTGGCGGGTAGGTATGCGCATTGAATCCTTCCCAAACAACGCTCCGATGATTTTCGGGTGTTTAAGTAAAGCATTTAAAATCGCTCTTGTTGTTAAGGCTCTTGTAGGTCTCATATCCAAAGCATCTGCAAAACGTTCCATATCCCCAATCGGATCAGAATTTTCGTCTGTCCATAAGCTTGTTCCACTAAGTGCCTCTTTGTGATCATCAGGCACTCCATAATCAATTACAGCACTCAGGTTGTTTTCATTTAACGTGATTTTGCCGTTTGCAACGACTTCCATTCTCATAGCTTCGATTCTAGCTTTTACACCTTGAACAAGGACATCAATATCATTAAACACATCCTTCATTAAATATTGCTGCTCAGTTGAATTTCGTGGGTTTTCAAGGGCAATGATATTCTTTTCATTTAATCCCATCTTACGTTTGATCAGCGTTAGTTCTAATGCTTGCTTCCCAGCCTCGCGACTTCCAATCTCTGCTTCAGTGTCAAACTCATGAACACTTGCAATAACAGGTATTTTCTTTGCTCCTTGGATCATGTCAAACTCAAGGGAACCTCGTTTTACTTCTGGGAAAAGTGTTTCACCCATGTATGCTGGGTATTGTCTATTTTTTTGATAGTTTAAAACTTCTATTTGATTAAATAGTTCTAGTATAGTTGCCATTTATTAATCACTCCTTATACAAACTTCTTAAATGAAATTTTATTCATTGCTGTTTTTGCTTCAGCAGTTGGTGCTGTAGGTAAACGATCTTCTAAAAGCCATGCTTCCACTAACAAAGCCCCGGGTTGTGGTCCTTCTGTCACATCAGTATCATTGAAGAGAATCCCAATAGCATTAGCGTCATTGCTTGGGTATATCGTGCCAGCAGGTACAATTTTTTTACCTTCTTCATTCGGAGTCACACCCACGTCTGAAATTTGATATGTGAAACTTGTATACTTTTGACTGGCTAAAAAGTTAATTTGTTCAACTTCTGTTCTTGGTTTTACGTACATAAAAAAGCTCCTTTCTTAGTCCCAAAAATTATTTTCTTGTTCTTTTCCTGAATCATTTGCTGTTTTTGCAAAACTAGCACCAACACTAGTATTTGGATCGTTTTTATCTTTGTCCTTACCTTCAGGTGGAGTAGCACCCTTAAACTTATTCTCGTTACCTTCCTCTTGAACAAATAAAAAAGCCTTGCTCTCTTGCAACGCTTTGATCTGATCATCGAGTCCAGTTTTTACACTGCCATCCTCATTGATTTCTATTTTTGATTTGTCCAGTAAAGATGTTATGAGATCCGGATCATGGACCTTTCCATTGACCGCTAATTTAATTGCTGTAGTTACGGACATATCTTTCAATTGATCCTTGTACTCCTGATCCTTCTTCTTATTCTCTTTTTGAAGCTGTTCAATTTGGTTCGTTAAAGTTTCCTTATCCCCTGCATTCTTCTTAAGCTCTGTAAGCTGTTTATCTCGATCTTTGATGTCTGTTTCTAGTTGTTTCTTAGCTGTGTTTACCTCATCAAACCTATGCTTAGGAATATGATCTTTATAGTTCCCTTCCACCCTCTCAACAATTGATTTAATTTGCTCTTCTGAAAGGTTCATACCCTTCAATAAATTCTTTAGCCAATCCATTACAAATCGTCCTTTCATCTTCGTTTTTTATCCTGGTCTCGGCCAGTGATGTCTTGTTGTTTTACGCCTAACAATACCAAAACGGCTTATACATATTTCTTTTTCCAATCTGGATATTTGATATCATTTGGAACATAATATGTGCTTCCGTCTTCATCTCTTGCAATTCTTTCACCTTCATCAAAGTCATCATCAAAATAAGGCATCACGGTTGTTCTGCAGCGAACGTGAAAAGGTGGGTAATTGATATTTACCTCTGCTTGATTATTAGGAAACACCTTCCCGTCCATCTGCTGACAGATTTCAGTAGTTCGATTATCTAAGGTAGCTAACACTTCATATTTCTTTACAATTCCACTTTCTTTATAACTTGAAAGAGTGGCCTGTCCTGTAAAAAAACTAGTCTCTGTTTCAATTAAACGTTCAGCATTTGAGCGAGAAACATTAAACCTAGCAGATACATCTTTTATCGTTCGATCAACGCTATCCCCGCGAATAAAGGATTGAGATAATTTTGTTTGCAGCTCTCTTGTAAGTTTATTTCTATCCCCCCATATTCGTTTGCTCCAGTTAGATTCTGCAAACTCAGTAGATAGTACTTTATCCATACCCTCTTGATCTAATCTAGCAAAATTAACACCTATGCCTGTTCCTTTTTGAAGTTCAAACATCGTACGGTAATAAGTATCCTCGTAAATATCACCTAGTAATTCACGTGCTCCCTTCTGACGGCTTCCAGCTAATAATTCAACTTGTTGCCTTACTTGTACTTTCAGGGCTTCAAATCGGCTTATACGTGTTCTGTAATAGACATTGTTTAATTCCTTTGTCCAACGTCCATCTGCATTGTTTTTTGCTTTCCTAGTAAACTCTTCTAACGTCATCTTAAACTCATTTAATTCTTTTCCTTGTAGTATCTTCCTGGTATCAGCAAGGCTTATTTCATCATTAGTAGCATACCTTTGATAGAATACTTCAATGTTCCTTTGAATCTCTTGCATGGCCCTGCCATATTCACTGCCTAACTTGGAGAGGTATTGATCTGCTTTATCGTATTGGTCCTTTGCAATCTGCTCACTGCGTTTCTGCCAGTATTCGGAGGATTTCATTCATTCTCATTCCCCTCGCCCATACCATTATAGTCCTGCATTTGCTGTAAATCTTCCTCACGTTGTTTCTTCACTCGATCTAATTCATCCTGTGAATCTGTTACCCAAGGATGATTATTAATGATAGTTTCATCAGATATGATACCTACGCTATTTTTCGCATTGGTGATTGTATCTGTTTCGTTGATCACGATGTCTCGATTAAAGATAAAATCAACTTGTTCATTTGAAAAATCTTGAGTGGTTGTATTTGCTATATGCTGATCAATGAACCATAAGAGCTGCTCTAAGCTTGCTTGAAATTCCATTTCCATATCGTTTGCATCCATATCAAGATCTGCATATAAAAACTTTAATGCTATCCCACTAGGACTATTTCCAAACTTTTCAGATTGAGTGTCTACTCCTCTACCAAACTCGTAGATGTCCTTTCTATTCATTTCCATATGGGTTTTAAAAGCTTCGGTGTCAATCTCAAGATTGATCGTATCCACTCCGCCCTCGCTAGTCACTTTTATAACACGGAAAATGGAAAGGTTCCGTCTAAACTCTCCTAAATCTTCTCCGTCATAATCTTTAATGACATAGGTGCTGTTCGGTAAATCTTCTAGGTTGTTGGAGTTATCTGATTTCTTGTTATCGTAATCATCCACTAGTGATTTAATCAACTGCACTAAAGGTTGCTCTTCATTGTTGTACTTAAAACAAATGAAAGGTACTCGCTCCCAATTAAGAGGTTGTTGTTCTTCTCCTTTAATGACTGAAAAATGACTACTATCTCCAGTCTCTACATCTGGAATTAATTTACCGTCATCAATCACATATCGTTTTACACCTTTAGTGTCCCAAAATTCAACCTTGGTAATGGTTTTCTTGGTTTTCCCTTCATAAACTTCAATATCATAAGCTCGGATCACAGCATCAAGAATCGTATGAGCTGCATCTTTCCAAAGCGGGATGATTTCCTCTGAGGGAATTTTTTTAAAAGAAAGTTGGCCGTCCTCATCATAGTAAACATGTAGCCAACCCCTACCTTTATTAATTGTTTCTTTCCCTACATTCTGCAACAGACGTAAAAAAGACTTATTGAAAGTTTCATTCAACAAGTCTGCGTATGGTTCGTTATCTGTTTGTATGCTTAATGGTTTTGAAAGTAAATATCCTACTTTCTGATCAACTAACTTTCGTATAAAGCCGTGAATGAGTTTATTGTTAGCTAGGTTCGTTTCTTCTTGAAGCCCCCCACCTTCACCGACTGTCATTCTCTTTCGATCTTTAATATCTGTTTCATTTCTGTAGTACTTGTATCCTGTTTGCATCCATTGTTTTTCATTAGATAAATTCCAATCGTCAATTTCTTGTAGGATGATCTCCTCTAAGGTCATGGCTGAAGAGGCACCTGCTTTTAAAATAGCTTTAATAGTTTCCATCAATGATTGTCACCGCCTTCCATGTAATTTTATATAAAAAAAGAACGCATAAGAAGCGTCCGTTTAAAAATAAAATTTTATTTTTAAATTCTATAATCTATAAAGTAATCACAGCTACTTTAAGACTTCGGTATCTAACTAATCAGCCTTGAGAGTCATCAACAATATTTTCCAGAATTGAATTTAATTCTTTAACTTTTTCTATGGTTAGAATTGTTTCTTTGTAAGGGTTTAAACCTCTTAGATCATCAGTAAGTTTAATTACTTCATTTAATTTTTCAATATAATCATCGGTATAATTTACATCTTCATTTAATAAATCATTGGCATGTAAGTTGATATTTCTATATAAATTATATAGAGCTGTGAAATCATCGTCGGTAAGACTTTTTTGAGTATCTCTAATTCGAGTAGGAATAAGCAAATTGTTTTGCATTGTAAATATATCTAACATTCCTTTTGCATATTCACTATCTCCTTCATTATTTATTATATTTTCAATAATCTTTTCATATTGGTATATCGTTGTAGAATAATGATATTCTAAACTATCAATTATAGGCTGTTCTAGATGAGACTCTTGAGGTTCTTGAGACTCTTCTACTGTACAGCCAACTAACAGAAGGAGAGTAAAAATTAATAGTAAAATTTTTTTCATAATAGCTTAACCACCTTTATAAAAATTTAAGAGAGGGAGTAATGCTCCCTCTCTTCACTAGAAATTGGTCCAATTATCATCCCATAAATCCCAAGCAGCATTACCTTGTGAAAGAGTTACGCCATAAGAAGCTCCACCAGTAGGACCAGTAGCACTCCAAGAAATAGTTGCTGTACCTGTCACTGCAGTTTCAACTGTGGCATAAGTATGCGAATACTTAGTTCCATAATGGAATCTACCAGATGATTTTTTTGGAATTACTCTAACAACTGCATACGAATCAAAATCATCATCATCTTCTACATTGAATAGATAGGAACCACTTAACCTTTTTGACCCATCTTTTTTACTAACACCAGTTCCGACAGCTGCATCGTAGAATTCAGAAAATGTTGGGTCCCACTCTACAGAAACTACATCATAAGTTCCTGGACTCTCTTCACTACCTGTTAACCATATAGACTGTAGATTATACCAAGCCTGACCTCCACGTTTGCTTGCATATATAGTTAAATCCATATCAGATGTACTAGTTAATGATGCAATACTAACCTTATTTTTATCTTTTTCTTCTATCATGCTAAATTCAACATCTAATAGTTTTAAGTTTTCAGTCATTTCTTGAACTGATTGATAATTATCTTTAACAAAATTATACATGAATCTATCGAATTCTGGATCAGTCAATTTATTAATTTGATTTAAAAAAAACTTTTGATCTTTTTTAATTTCTTTTTCAGACATTTTTTGTAGTTTTTTTGCTAATTGTACTTCCTTTTTGGAATTATAAACTTCTTCATCGATCTTGTCTTTCTTACCAAATCCTTCTTCTGCAAAATTTACTTGAGGGGTATACACTCCTAAAATTAATGCAAATGCTAGAGAAAATGCTACTATCTTTTTTAACATAATTATGACTCCTTCTATGAATATCTTTTCTGGAATGTATGGGCGCCTATCCACTCTTGATGTTAATTTTATTACAAACAATAAATTATATATATAGCGAATTGTGAGATAATTTGTTTCTTTTTGTCTTATTTTGTCAAAAATAAAAAATAATACTATTCTTATTTTTCAGAATAATCAAATATATAGGATGGAACTAATTATCTTAGCTATATTCGATTCTAAGACAACTTTTCACATTTCCTCAATACAAAAGATACACCTGATTTTCTCATATCTTTTTCAAGCGCATAATTTAAAATGATGTTCCTGCAGGTTTTCGTATTTGTTCCATAGCATAACGTAATGCATCCATCGCGTGGTTAAAATCATCAATAGGTTTATTTAAAAACCTTCCATTCTTATCTTGATCCCAAATATAACTTGATAGCTCCATACTCACATTAGGGCATTTAAACTTATGAACGATAATTTCATATTGTTGTAAATATTGAATTCCTGCTAAAACACTATCTGGACCTTTCTCCGCTTTCCTCATTCGATAGATCCCATAACCTCTAATCTCATCGATAGATTTAGGTTCTGCTGAATCAGCAATGATTTTTTCTTTCGCATATCCCTTACGCTTTATCATTTCTGCTATTTCATTGTTCTTCATTGCATGCTCATAATGCTCATCAAAGATATACAGCTTTTTTTGTTCTTTATTAACTAAAGCTGCTATAAAAGCAGTCGGATCATTGGTGTATCCGAAATCTAAACCAAATATAGCCTTATACCCTTTTTGTTTCGCTATACTACGATAATCAAATTCCTCTTCACGCCAGTTTTCATAAATAGCACCTTCTGCAATTCCCCAATTACCTTCACCTTCAACACGATATCGCTTAGGTTTGGTTTTCTTCATCCACTCAAATAATTCTCTGTCATCATTACCAAGGAACTCATTACATTGATAGGTTGTGGTCATTGCTAAAGTATTTGGATTTTCTGAATCAAAAAAACGCCCTTTCAACCAGTGCTTTTCATTCCAAGGGTTAAATGATAGCGTTAATTGTTTGTAGTATCCTTCTGGTAACTCACCACGAATAGACATATCTATTTTGTCAAAATCATCTTCATTCAAAATCTGATATGCTTCTTCAAACCATGCCCAACATAGATAACCTGTATCTACTGTAATTGAAGTAATCGACATAGGATCATCCAAACCTCGAAACAATATCTTTTGTCCTGTAGGTTTGTATACAGCCTCTAACGGGCTTTTCTTAAATTTCCATAAGTGAGAAACTTCTAATCGATTCGAAGCCCATTTAAGTTGTGCCCAGGTAGAGTCTTTATGAGCATTAAAGGTCTTCCGAATGACTAAAGTATTAGCTAGCGGCATTTTCATCATGTTATAGATAATAGATAAAGCTGCGGTTACGCTCTTCTTTGAACCACGCCCACCTTTTACAACACGATAACGGCCTCTAAAACGCCAAAACTTAGCATAGCCCTTACCTACTGTCTCTTGTAAACTTATTTCGTTACTCATGAAGATCATCCTTAAATATAACAGGATCTGGGTTGCTCTCTTCATTTAGTTTATTGACCTCTGTTTTTAATTTCTGAATTCGTAGTTGTTGTTCTTCATTTGCCCAACCTTGCCTGCACATCTCTTCATATTGTTTAATCATCGATGTAAGAGTAGACAATGCTCTTGCCTGTGCTTGTAAAAAGTTTGCTTGCTTATCCCATGAATGTTGATACTCCCATTCTTCTTCCCATAGGTCATCACCTTGCTTTTGCTTTTTTAACACTCTTGTCTCATCTTGTTGGTTTTGAACAAACATAATCTTCTGAGCCCTTATAATCGCTGTATATTGAATCACAATATTTTCCCATAGAAGATCAAGAGGTGACTTCGTTTCTATCTCCTTAACAATGTGTAACGTTTCCTCATCATCAGGAAAAATGCGTTTAAAAAAGCCATGTGATACTGCATTCGTATTTCTTGTAGGAGCTGCACCACCTCTATTACCTTTAGCGTTCTTATTTCCTTTAGGTGCTCCTCCTTTTGACTCACTTTTATTTGTAGTACTACGTTTACCTGTTTGTAGTACTACATTCCATTGATCACGACATTTCCAGTTGCTAATCGTTTTTTCTTTTTCCCCAAGCAGTGAAGCTAATTCTCGATTACTTATCTTTCCTTTGTGTTCTAGCCATGTATCAAGGGCTTTATCACGATTTGGACTTCTAACCTTTGCCATTACATCATCACCACCACCTGTTGAGTTTGTTTTGTAAACCCTATTTAAATTTATCTTTATCGTATAATTTTTGATTTGTTTTCATTAAAAATAATTCATCCTTTTGCAATTGTATGTCCATTTCTATTAACTTCTTTAAATCTGCAACAGTGTTAATTTGAATGCGTCCTTCTTGATAATCTTTAATCCATTTACTGATTCCTGCTTGGATGACTTTTCTATACTTTACATTAGAATCTTGTAATTCATCTATTGCTTGTTTTACTTTTCTGTCAAAGGCTTCCATTGCAACATCCTCCAATACCTAATAAGATATTTATAGAGATAGTGTCTACCAAAAACGTGCGCACGTAATTGCACTATCTCACTGAGGGCTGTTGCTCTCAAGGCTTAGAGGACGTGTCCAGCGTCCTCTTTTCTTATTTAAGCCACTGTTTGTATATTTGTTCAGCTATAGCTCTCATCATTAATGGAGGTACACTCATACCACAAACATACTTAGGAGATGCATCCAAGAAAGCATAGTCTTTAGGGAAAGACTGAATGTTTAATATATCCTCTTTGGAAATGTAACAAGGTTCATCATATCTAATCACCTCTCCATTGCTTGTTAAAGTTTGTGATATCATTTCGTCATTTAATAAGTTTGTGTTGAAATTATTCTCTTTTCCTTCTGTCCTTGCTGTAATATCTCCTATATTTGTGTCTGAGGGATTTCTTCTTAACCATCTACGATATGTTTTCGTGTTTGGGTTTAATGGGGTTCCTTTTCCACTCTTAAACTCTTTATATTTTATTGGTCTTTCATTGAACTGTAATTTCAATTTAGGGAAGTTTAAATCTTTTCTGTAAGAAATAAAGAATATTCTTTCTCTCCTTTGTGGTACTCCCATTGTTGCACTGTTTAACTTGAATATCTGAGTTACATATCCAATGTTAGTTAGTTGTTTAATAATTTGGTTCACATATCCTTTTGCATTACCTCTAACAAGTCCAACTACATTTTCAGCAACGATTACTTTCGGTTTAAATTTCTCGGCTACATCGTTGAAATCAAAAAAGAGATCATCCAATTGTTGCTTGGCTTGACCTTCTCTAAATTTCTTTTCTTTCCCCCACACTTCCTCTCTTTGACCTGACATCGAAAAGGTACTGCAAGGAGGTGATCCGTCTAATATATCTAACTGAAATAGTTCCGTTGGTAATTCTTCATTCGGGATTTTTTTAAATTCTCGAATATCCATCAAGTAAGAATGTTTGGGTTTATGGTTATGCCTATATATCTTCATCATTTGTGGATCTATTTCACAGTTTCCAATGACATTGAACCCTGCTAATTTATACCCCATCGTAGAACCTCCACCGCAACTAAAACAACTAAATACATTTAATCCATTATGTTTTACTTTTACTAAGTCTGATAATCTCCAATCATATGTTATCTTCATAATCCATAACCTCAATCAAATTGAAATCCGCATTTAGGACATTGATGTGTAAATTGTTCATCCGCAAAATCATTTAAATTCAATTCCTGATTATCCGTAATATCACCGATTTTAAATTCTCCAGCTTTTAAGATTTCATTCAATTCATCTTGATTAAATCCTGAAATACTAAGGTCAATAATCCCTTCCAATTCATTCAATAAGCCTTCAAGTTTGATCTCATCCCAATCACCCTGAACTTTGTTTAATGCTAGGTTAGCAGCCTTTTCTTTTGTGTCGTCCATTTCTACGATGACACATTCAACCTCTTTTTGTCCTTGTTCTAACAGAATTTTAAATCTTTGATGACCACCAACAAGGTTCCCAGTTGTTTTATTTAAGATTAAAGGTTGTAAAATTCCAAATTCTTCAATCGATGTTTTTAATTTTTCATATTCTGCATCTCCTGATTTTAAATCTATTCTTGGGTTATAAGACGCAGGGTTAATTTGCTCAATAGATATGTTCTGTATATTCATAATCTACCTCCAGTTTTATATAAAATACCGTCCCTCAAAATCCCAAGCGTTGGGAAAATGAAAGACGGCTATATGGAGAAAAAGGTTAGGATTAAAATTATTTCACAATATCATAGTAACATGGTTGTTATGGCAAAGAAATGAACTCTTTTTGACACACTTTTCTAATAGCGCAATCTAACCGCGTCTACCCCAAATATCAGTACCGATAAGGTTTTACACGCTTCGTTGATGTCGCGATATACTGTTCTAACGTCTATTAACTGACATTCAGCAATTTGTTCTGCTGTAAATTTTTCTTCTGAAATGTACATCATTTCAATAATTTTATACCTTCGAATTTCTTCAGGTCTATTAGATTTTTCACATAGAACTTGATATATCCCAAGCATTTTTTTAATGAATTGGACAATGGTTAAAGTCCTCTGCTTACTTCTCTTTATGGACTCTATGGCGATCTCTTCAGTGTAAAGCTCGTCTAACACTTGCATCTCTATTTCTTCAATCTCATCTTTCAAATCCTCACAATGCAAGAGAAATGATCGATAATTTTTTAATAACAGCTTAGTGTTTCGTAATCTGAAATCTTTCTTTACCTTTTGTTTTTTCTGTTCTTCTTTCTCCAAAAATTCTAATGCAGTCTCAATTGCAACTTTCGTAATTCTTTCAACCAGCTGTTCATTTTGATTTACTGTCATTCTCCCACCGCCTCTAGTAGTTTATTTAAATACCACTGTGCTTTTTTAAGATCCTCCTTACCGTTTTTATGCTCGTGTCTAGTGCAGTATTTCAACACATTCCCTAAGCAGTAGCCTTTAAATTGTTCACCTGTTAGCTTTGCCTGCATAAAATCAATGGTTTCAATGCCCCCAGTGACATAATGATTTGGACGGTTAACTGGATCATTCTGTTTTTCAGTTCTTTCAACTTTTTCTTCCGGTTTACATTCTAGTTCATCCTTGCTCAGCTTATGGGTGTGCATTTGAATCATTGCCACTTCCTCATCCTTTGTCTCTCTGATCCCCCAGCTATCTAGAAGGCTATAGAATTTCTTTTGTGGGATATCTAAAGATTGAAAAATAGGAGTTCTTTTTTCACCGTTCAAACGTCTAGATAAATATTGCTCTTTCGTAATGACCGCTGGGATTGGAGGGATCTTATTTTCTCTCTTTTGTTTCGTTTTATCCTTTTTATCCCACGATACTGTTGGTGGTTTCACATTATTTCCGTTGCTATCTCTCACCGATTCAACTTTAAGTTTGGCATATTTTTCACGCTCTTCTGATGTCATTTGTCTAGTTGTAACTGGACCTGCTCCAGTCCCTTTTAACTCGTTCTCTTTTTTTGGGATTGGTGTTCCTTCTCTTCTCACTTCTATCACTCCTTCACTTTTTCAATTCTTGCTTTAACGGCTTCCATCAAGGCATCTTGTCCAGTAGCTTTTCCATCTAAAGCATTCATGACATCTTCATCCATCGTGCCTTCTGTTACCAAATGGTGAACCACTACACTCCGTTTCTGACCTTGGCGGTGTAATCTTGCATTTGCTTGTTGGTACAATTCCAAACTCCAATTCAGTCCAAACCAAACAATCAAATTCCCACCATCTTGTAAATTCAATCCGTGTCCTGCTGAAGCTGGATGAACAGCAAGCATTTGAATATTGCCATTGTTCCAATCCTCTATGTCATCTGATCCCTTTCCTAGAGTTCGGGTAAACTTAAATCTATCTTGGATCCGTTCCAGATCATGCTTGAAAGCATAAAATACTAAAATGGGATGTCCGTTAGCTGCTTCGATTATATCTTCTAGTGCATCGAGTTTGGCTTCATGAATCTCTTTTACACCTCGCGTCTCATCGTATACTGCACCATTTGCCATTTGTAAAAGTTTGTTTGATAGTACAGCTGCCGTATTGGCAACTACATCCCCATCTGCAAAAGGTAAAAGTAAATCTCGTTCAAGCTTTTTATATTGTTTAGTTGATTCATCATTTAGTTTGATAGGAATGATTCTATCCATACGTTCTGGCATATCTAGCCAATCCTCTGCACGCATACTGACAGCAATATCTGAAATCTTTTCATACACATTTTTCTCTGCTTCAGGTTTAGGCTTCCACTCATACACAACATGAGAATTGTTTTTGTCCCTTTGACCTGCGTTTAAATATCGATCACGAAATCTAGTAATGGTTTTACCCAACCTTTCTCCTTGATCAATTAAATACATCTGTGACCACAAATCCTCTAATCCATTTGGGGTAGGTGTTCCGGTTAATCCAATGACACGCTGCATCAAAGGTCGAACCCTTTTTAATGCTCTAAACCGTTGGGATTTACTATTTTTAAAACTAGATAGCTCATCGATTACAACTGTTTCAAATGGCCAATCTTTCCCCGTCATACTCACCAACCACGAGACATTTTCACGATTCATTACATAGAGATCAGCATCTGCATTTAGCCCTCTCTCTCTTTGCATTCGACTACCAAGAATCTTAGAGATCCTCAAATGTTTCAAATGGTCCCATTTTTGCGACTCACGGCTCCATGTATCATCTGCCACTCGAAGAGGTGCGATCACTAGAATTTTAGAAGCTTCAAAAGTATCAAACAACATTTGCTCTATGGCTGTTAGAGTGATCACTGTTTTGCCTAATCCCATCTCAAGCAGGAGGGCTATGGCTGATGTATCTAAAATTCTCTCGATGGCATATTCTTGATATTTGTGTGGTTTAAAATCCATTTCTGATGCTCCTCCACAAACTGTTTTATCTTTTCGACTGAATCAACTACATGTACTTTTGCATTTCGTTGCCCCAGTTCTTGTTTTCGTTTCAACTGTAGGGGTCCAAGTTTCTTGCCTGGTGCTTTCATTTCAACAAAAACGATTCTATTACCAGGAAAGATACATACACGGTCTGGTACACCTCTCAACCCAGGTGAAGTAAATTTCCAATACAACCCGCCGATGTTTTCAACTTCTTTTCTCAATCTCTGTTCAAGTCTTGATTCTCTCAACTCTATCACCTACCATATTTTAGGTGTGACAGTTCGCACTAAAACCCCTATACGCGGGTATATATGCGTTAGCATACGTATTGCGTGTACTATTACTATCCTATTTATTATTTATATATACCTATATATTTTACTGTCACTACTATCACAATTAACACTTAACTCTTGGTGCTATTGGTTTTTCAGTGTGACAGTAAAATCACTTTTAATGCCACATTTACTGTCACTACTGTCACACACCTATAATTTTTAATGTCACATGCTGTAACGTTTTTTTATACTTAATGTCACACCTTTTCGAATGTGGTTTGGGTGCCGTATAGTTTAAATCGTGTTCTATTAGGCACCCTTTCCTGCCAGTCTTTTGCTCTTCTTAACGTGTCGTATATACTCCGTGCCTCCCAAACACTAAATTTAGCTGGATCATTTCCAAGGCACTCAGCCCATATTTCAGCTGCACACACCCGTTTTCTTTCAATATCACCAGTGGGCTGTTCTAGGTAGTTTCTACGTGCGTAAACGTCCATCTGGTTCCAATTATCAGGTAAGGGTGTTTCAAGATAATCATGAATCATCCCTTCACGTGGATCACCTTCCATGTGGGCTTCTTGTATGCGTTCAGCTTCCAATGCAATTACTCTATCCAGCTTTAAATTTTCACCCCTCTCATACAGACTCAATGCTTCTGCCCATATTTGCCCTATGACTTCCTCACTTAATTTATCGAAATGATTCTTAGTTCGTTTTTCAGGGTTTATGGTCACTGGCCAAAACCGTCTATTCCCTGTGGTATCTTTTAAAAAGTTGTGATTATTCGTTGTTCCAAAAAACACACACTTCCTTGGAAACTCCGAAACTTGACGGTCATAAGCCACTCTATATTTATCATTTTCTTTAGAAAGGAATTGTTTGATCTCTTCAACTTCAGCCTTTTTCATCGCTGCAAGCTCACCAATCTCAAAGATCCAAGAGCCCTGCAAGTGTTCTCCTGCTTCCTTATTGTCAAACGTCCGTAAACTATCACTGAACCACTGCCTACCCATCATAGCTAACAAACTACTTTTTCCTGCTCCTTGTGGTCCAACAAGCACCAACATATGGTCAAATTTACAACCAGGTTCATACAATCGTTTTACAGCTGCTACAAACATTTTCCTTGTAACAGCTCGTACATAAGGTAAGTCATCGGCACCCAAATAATCAATAAACAATGTATCTAATCGTTTAACCCCATCCCATAATTGTTCTTCCAAGTACTCTTTAATAGGATGAAAGGCGTTTTGATGAACGACCTCAGTAAAGGCGTTTTTAATGGTCTCAGCGGATTTGAATTTATAAACTTTACCAAAATAGTGCAATAATCTTCGATCATCCGCACCGAGCCATGGCTCATAATCAGCTTGTTGTCTCTCACGTTTTCGCCAAGGTAGTTCACTTTTAATGACTTCTGTATTTCCAAACGCGTCATAAGCTAATGCATTTTCAAACATTCCATGTGTCATTATCACTTCTGCATTTAAAGCATTGGATAAAACCATTTTAGGATTCTTTGGATGCATTTCTAACTTTGACATCCAATCCAGATCTGTCTCGTCTAACTCTTCTAAATCGCCAAATTCATCTGAAATTATTTCTCGTTTTACTTTTGAATCATTTGCTGCGAATTCCACCATAGCCATGTAACTTGGAAGTTTTGTAATGTTGGTTTTCTCACTGACACCTTCATCTAAATCCTTAAATTTGTTCAAGCGAACCAGATCAAAAGCGTTGACCTCTCGCCCACTAATGGGATCCGATTCATGATGAGAATAAGCGAAAGTATCATGATCATAAACAACCACTCCACCATAAGAGGTTGAACCACTGTAGGTGTATCGGTCCTCTATTGTCGTTGGCTCATAAACTCCCTCCAAGAATGTCGCTATCGCTTCGCTTATGGAGTAGATCCTACAAAAAGCTCCAATGGCTCCATTCTTCTCACGTGGATCCTCCATCTTGCCACTGCTTGTCCTAAGATTTTTTTCATCTGGATGGCGTGGCCATTCAAAAGGATCACGCCAGTCGGTGTAATTTTGTAATACCTGGTCCACTTCTAAAGGTTCACCCGTTGATTCTTCAAATACAAAAGGTGCATCTTTGGAACAACTAGGCATATACATCAATCGGTGAACATCAAAGGTTGTTTTATCAAAGTACTCAATTCCAATCTGTTCAGCTAACTTTCGAGATACAGCAGCATATTCATCTGGTGACATTTCTCGATCAACGGGAACCACCAATCGATACTTTTGTTTAGTTGGTCGATGACTGTGTGTGGAATAAATGACATAAGCAGATCCACCTAAAACTAGGTCACAGTCTAGTAGAAAATCATCATCGGCATGGTCGGCATCTAAAGTAATGATCCACCGACTATCGATGTTCTCTTTCTTCCTACGACCTTTTTTAATCAGACCGCCAACATATGCAGGACCATCTTTGATTTTTCCCTTTTGTGCATTGGTCATCTGATCATATTCAGCCATCGTCTCTTCAGTTCTTCGGACATCACGTAGCTTCTCTACAAACTCTCCCCATTCCAAGTAATCAGGCTTCCAGTTTTTATCACTTCTATTTCTTCCGAATGAGATTTCAAGCATTATGTGTCACCCCAAATTCACTTCTACGCCCATAATCTTTGCATCTTCTATATAGCAGGATAATTCCTTTTCATGATTTTGAATATCAGACTCCAATTTATCACTTTGGTCTGCTACCAGTAATGCTACCTGCTTAACACATGTTCTATAATGAGAAAACATTTGTATATCTTCTCTTTTTTGTTTAATCATTACTTGTAAATGGTCGATTTTATCCATTACGATTTGATGGGGTTCTGTGTGTCTAGGGAGTAACTGATTTGAGTGTCGTTGAATAGCTGCAGATAAAAGCAACCCTTTTAAATAAGGTATCCGTTTTTCATAAAAACGTATTTCATCCTTAGTACATGCAATTAAATATTTTGTCCCCTCCATCATCTGAGATCGTTTCAATCGCTTCTTTAGTTGAGGTATTTTAATAGTTTTTATGTGTGTGATCTCTTCTCGAATCTTCTTTGATCCTTCAAGTGTCAAAACCACCTTTAACATTTCATTCCCTCCTAATCTTTCATATAGTAATTGGTTTCAAATCCGTCACCTCGAAGTGGTAATCCAGGAGCCCATTCTATCGGCTTCCCCATAATCTCCTCAATCTCTTCCATTGAGTTCAGTTCACACGGTTCATCAATTATTACCTCATCATGCACATGCATGACCATCTTATATCCATGAGCATCTAATCGAGTCATAGCTATAGCTAAACAATCTCTAGCCACAGCTTGAACTATATTCTCCACTAATTTCCCACCGTATGTGTCAAGTCGTTTCCATTGTCCTTGATCTCCTACACCCTCATAAGTTAATTTTGGTCTATTAAATCGTTTATCCATTTCTATTCTTGGACTCACATAGGCTAGTCGTCTACCTGAAGGAAGTTTGATAAACATACCACCTGTGGCATAGCTGATGGCTAAACCATGTTGAAGCTTTACCGTTCTTTTCTCCTCAACTGCCTTAATCGCTGCATTTCCTACGTCGTACCAAAACTTCTTTATTGCCTGATTTGCATTTCTCCAAGCATTCACAAGTGACTGTAAATCTTCTTCAGGAATCCCCATATCTAATGCCCCCATTTGAATTAATGCATTAGGACCCCCTTGATAACCAAGTGCCAATTCTGCAACTTTTCCTCTTTGCCTTAAATCTGAACCTTTATCAATAGATTCTATGGGAACCTTAAACATCTGAGCTGCCGATGCTTCATATATTTTCCCATGTGTATTAAAAACATCTAAACGCCACTGTTCTCCAGCAAGCCAAGCAATCACCCTAGCTTCAATGGCTGAGAAATCTGAAACAATAAACCTGTTACCCTCTGAGGGAATAAAGGTGGTTCTAATTAGTTGAGAAAGAATACTAGGTACGTTTCCAAATAGTATTTCTATCAACTCAAAATCACCATCTATCAGGAGCTGTCTTGCTAAATCAATGTCAGGAATTTTGTTTTTCGGAAGATTGTGAACTTGAACTAAGCGTCCTGCCCATCTGCCTGTTCGATTGGCACCATAAAATTGCAACAATCCTCTGACTCTACCATCCGAACATAAAGCCTTTTTCATGGTGATATATTTCTTAACTGAGGTTTTAGCCATCTCTTTCCTTAGCTCTAACACCCTGCGAACTTCTTCACTTTCTACTTCTTTTAAAAGTACTGGAACCGTCTCTTTGTTTAAACTCTTAACCTCAATACCTTCTTTTTCTGATATCCATTTTTTTAGCTGAGTTACACTATTCGGATTATCTAATCCGGTTAATTTTGATGCTTCTGCCATTTGTTTTTCTTGATAAGATGTATCACAGGTAATAGCGTGTTCCGCTAATACATGTTGGAGCTGTACTCCACGATCATTGATTTGCTGATCCAGCACCCAAAGCTTTTGTTCAAAATCAGGAACAGGGTGTTTTTCTAACATCTCTCTAATCTCACGTTCAGACTCAACATCTCTACGGCAATATTCAATGAAGTTCGACCACTTCTCAGGATCATGATGAGGTAGGTTCCGAGTCCTCCCTCCATTCTTTTTTGTAGCCTTACAAGGAACTGCAAAGTATTTTATGAGTGCTTTACCTGCACTATCTTTTTGAGCGTCCACCCTCAATATATTTCCGACTTTATCCAAACTACCAGGAAGACCTAAATAATAAGCATGAACCATGGAACAACGCCATTGATCAGCAGGCATTGGTACACCAAAATGTTTAGTAATACAAGTCCTTTCAAATGTCGCGTTCCAAGCGGTTTTAATTACATTTGAATCCGTCATGGCTTCCATTACCTCACTGGGAATATCCTCAAAATCTAGTAGATCAATCACAATAACTGGACCATCATCCCAAGCGTAAGCAAACAATGTAACCTCAAAGCTGTCACAATCCACATATCTATACATGCCTGCTGTTTTTAAATCCGTTTCACAATAAGTCTCTATATCGATGGATAGAATCTTATATCTTTTCATAAGTTATCTTCCGTTGCATAATTTCAGTGAATATTTCCTTGGTATATCCTCCAGTCACAATTAACGTAAGGTCTCCCGAAAATACAAGTTTTAATTCATCGTTAAATTTATCAACATCTATAAGGTCTAATCCAAGTAAATGTTTTTTAATTTCATCTGTTTCATAATTACCCATCCCTTAAAGCCTCCAATATTTTTGATAGAAAAGGGGATTCCGTTATGAATCCCCACCGTGAGTTGTTATGCTAAGAAATCCTCATCATCTTCAATCTCAACCTCAAAATCTTCATCTGAAAAATCATCATTTACACTGCTTCGACCACCAAGGAAATCACCATCTTGAACTTTAACGACATTGTTTAACCCTGCGGCTATACCTCGATTTCCGTTTACGTTAAATGGGTAAATATTGAGACTTACTTTTGCATAACATCCGGAATACACTTCGGTTGTATCTGTAATTTCTTCAAACTTCGTTTTTCCATCAGGGTGTTTACCAATTGGTTTTGCAACACCAGGTTTGTTCTTACTAGTCGCATTCAAGAAATAGTGACCTGCATAAGCTTCATCATCTGGACGTTCCTCATCTCCATCACGCAAAGGAGTCTTACAGTTAGCAGGAACTTTACCACCCCACTGACCTCTACCTTGTTCTTTTGCTGCGTCCACAGCTGCCTTTATTTTTCTTAAAGTTTCCTTATCACTCTTAGGAATTAAAATAGATGTACTGTACTTTTCGTCTCCTCCATTGATAGACTGTGGTTGAAATATGTTTACATAAGATAAACGAACCTTTCCTGTTACTACTTTTGTATTTGTAATTGCCATTTTTACATTTCTCCTTTAATTTTTATTTAAGCCATATCGGCAAATTCTGATTCGATTTCGGATAATGAAGATAAAGCAGGACGCTTGTCAGATTCAGTAACTAAAACGGGTTTCCCCTCTGGTTTAATAATTAAATCTTTTAAAAGCTCATTGAATCGTTTTTTACCGACCAAATTTTCCATGGCTGTGATTCCTAGTAATTTTTTCTTCGTAATTTTATTTTCCTCGTACCCTTCTAAAATTAAAGTATCTTCAACTTCTTTTTCATCTCTATATTTTCTATTACTTCTACCAGTCACTAACTTCCATCCTGGATAGATGATTCCATGGTTTAAAGCTTGATCAAAAGCATAGTCCTGAACTTCTCCAGCCCACTTTTTCAACTCATCAGCTTTTGCTAATACATCTGCAATTTCTTCAGTAGATAGCAATGGTGGATCCTGAAATTCATATTCCAACAATTCAAGGTTTGCCATTGCTCTTGCTCGGCAGTGGCTTCTTGCTTTGCAAAATTTGCAGTGATCCCCTGCTTTAAATGAAGGTCTATTTGAAGTTGTTTTCTTTGCGCCCGGTTTTACCACGATTTCTGCCCATTTCAATAACTCTTCTGCACTGAGCGTTTCTGTTGTAATGTTATCTAAACGTGGTTGGACAATTGTCATACTGATTTCATCCACACCATATAAAAATTCAAATTCATGCAATGCACCAAGACCGTATAATCTCATCTGTGAATTACCAAATGCAGAGACTTGTACACCTTTTCCATACTTCAGATCAATGACATCAACATGACCTTCTGCAATAATCACCACGTCACCCGTACCGAAATTATTGGGTGGTACCCACTGAGAGAAGTCTAATTTTTGCTCTAGTAGCACAATTGCATCCGGTGTTTTTGCTTTAGCAGCATTAATCCGTTCAATCACAGTGTCTACATAGTTTTGAACGTAATCCTCCATCTCTTGTGAATAGAAGGATGCAAACTGTTCATTTTGTTTAAGTTTCTTTAACTCAGCGTTATATGTCCGTTTTTTAATTTCGCCCATATGCAGCTGTAGTTTTAGTTCAGATAATTCATGTGCAGCTGTCCCCTCATCCGCATAACTTGAAGATGTATCAGGGAACATTTCTTCTAATCGAACACTACCAGGGCACGCTAACCACCTGCTTGACCCTGAAGCTGATAACTTGGCATGTGCCCTTTCTGAATGAGTACTACTCATAGTGCCTCTAAAGCAGACATAAACTCTGCACTACGTTCTTCTGGAACAGATGTAATATTTTTCACTTCAAATTTAGTAAGCAATGCTTTGACCTCTTCACGTTTACCAGATTTACTTACCTCTGCTGCTTTCGCCCTTAACTCTTCAGGTTTAAATGTTTTGACCTGGGAATCACTTTTATCTTCTTTTGTTTCTTTTGAATCTTGCTTAGTTTCAGGTTTCTTTCCCTTTTCTTCTTTAATAGATGTATTTTTATTGCTTGTTGCCTTCCCACCCATAGCAACCGCTAGATTATTTACTGCACCAACTAATTCAGGTGCATCAATTTTAATCGTAATTTGCATATATAAATGCCTCCTCGTTAATTTCTTTAATACAATATTTACAAACATCCTTATCGTTCCATACGTGGATACTTAGTGGATCTACTTCCTGACCACAGACTTCACACTCTGGGGGAAGGAGCAGGACCTTAATACCATGTCTTAAGTCAAGTGTTTTCATTGCATTTCACTAATAATCTTCTCTTGATTTTCAACAATAACTTTTACACAATTCATACAAATAAGCGTTTCGGGATATAGCTTATTCATAGGGCGATCCACTCGACCGCAAGTAACACAACCTGCATGAAATTTTTTAAGAACAGCCTTTTCCTTGTCCGCGAATATTTCAAGTGGATCCCCTTCTCTAATACCCATCACACGTCTCAATTCTTTAGGAATCACAACTCTACCTAAATCATCAATCCGTCTTACAATACCTGTAGCTTTCATATACATTTCCCCTTTCCACTAACCTTGTGGTATACTGTAGGCAATTAAATTCTTTTTTTATTGTGTGGGCGTTAACTGTTGCAGCAGTTTAACGCTTTTTCTATGATGTTGGTTATTCACGCTAAGACCGCCTCCCATGTACCAATCTGTACTCTCCTTGCAAACTCTTGAAAACTAATTCCATACTTTTCTTCAACATTGAAATGCTCAAAGTATTTTCTAAGTTTTTCAACTCTATCGCCAGTCATTTTCTATCACCTCCTTTCATTTAGTAGATTAAGATACATTAGATTCTGTGTACTTGTTTATGAAATAAATTTGACCTTTACCAGTCACCTTAGTTGTTTTTGTGGTTATAATACTTCCATCGGGATTATTAATGGTTCGTTTTTTAATTTCGAATAACCCTAACTCCATTGCTTTCTGTGTTGGATCATTCCACCGATCATCACGTGTTTTCATTAAGTAGCCATCCTGACGAAGTTTTTTAAAAAGTCTGTTCTGACCTATTTCTATTCCATTTTGTTTAAGTAGCTTCGCTAACTCACCAATCAAAATCGTGTTAGTTGAAGTTTCTAGAGCATTTGCAAAGTTTACTTTAGGCTTGTCCGTTATGATGGTTTGTTGTAGTTGCTTGTTAATTTCTCTTTCTTCTTTTAGTTTGGTTGCTAACTGGATCAGTGTATCGGGATTGAGTAAAGCTTCTTCAACTTTTTCAGGTGTTAAGTAGCCGCCATGTTTACGGATGCTCGGCAATACTTCTTCAAAAACCCATTTTTCAAATTGCTCCGCTGATGGCAATTTTGATCTTGCGATTAATCGGTATAAGTCTCCTTCGGGAATTAAATTAATATCTTGCTCCCCACCATTTGTAAGGACTGAACGTTTCGTGCACCCCTTGCAATGATCCCTAATTGCTTTATGAGGATTACTATATCCAAGAAGCTTTGCACAATCTGTTGCTGGGAATAACTCTTTACCATTTACATTTAATACGCTTAGTTCACCAAACTCTGAATTTTTAAATATTTGTAATTGATTCATTTTTTCACCTTCCTTTGATAGTTTCATAACCGTAAAGCTACTTTACATTTTTCTGGATTCTTCCGTTTTGCTAATCTTCTTTTTGCAGTTGGCGTTGTAAGCCAATAAATATAATCAGGTTGTACATTTAATTCTTTAGCACATTCTTCTTTTGTACCGATACATATAAGTTCATCACCTTTGTACACTGCATATTCTTGAAATTGACTCATTCTTTCACCTTCTTTTGTTTGATAGATTAATAGATTTGTATGTAAAATAATTAATTGGCAAACTGTTTTAACTTTTCTTCTTTTCTTTTTTTAATCCAATCAATGAGGTCATCCTTTTCCGCTCGTTTGGAAGCCTCTCCTGCTTCAAAGTTAAGAATCCCACCATGGTCAGGGTGTATTTGAAAATACTCATATACTCTTCGACGAGAGATTTTAAGGTAATCTGCGATATCCTGAGCTGTTAGTATGTCGGGTAGTTCTTCCAAACTGATTGTTTTTTTATTGTTCATGATACACTCACCTTCTTCTCTTCAACTTTTGTATTCTTTAACTCATCAGTAACAAAAAACCTTTCAAATGGACCACCAAACGCTTTAAGAACTCCGGCTATAAAAATGGGACCTGGCGAATTATGTCTGTCATCATTTATAGGAAGTTTTGCTCGCCAAACTTGAGTTTTTGAAATCCCTAGCTTTGCTGCAAGTTCAACATCACTTTCAATTCCAAATTCCGTCATGGCTCTCATCAACTCTTTAACATTTAATCGAACTGTATGTCTTTTCATATTGTCCATCTATTAGAACACCTCCTTCCATATTTTTCTTTGCGAGCTCGTATAAATAATATACTAAATATTATACTCATACGCAACAACTTAAATAAACAAAGTTGCGTGTAGGTAACTATATAATTGCGTATACGCAACATATTTGTTATAATCACATTAGTTATTATTTGAAAGGATGATTAAATAAAAATGGAAAGCAATGAGGGATACGGTGAATTTATTCAGAAGCATAGGGAATTAAGTGGATATGGCAGTCAAAGGAAACTCGCAATTAAATCCGGCATATCATCGGCAACTTTATCAAGAATTGAAAAAGAGATCCAAAGACCAACCATGAATACTCTTAGAACTTTATCTGAGTATTTAAAAAGTACTTCTTACAGTGAGCTATTAGAAGCATCAGGCTATTTAGAAGGACTAGAAGGGGAAGAACTAAATATAGTAAAAGACTTTTTTATTAAACATAATGAATTAGATAAATTATTAAATATTACTATTAATCAGTTATTAAGTTTAGGTGAATTTGATCAAATAAAAAGAATATTTAATAAATACCTCTCCGAGGAATTATTTGAATATGAAGAGAAGAGGAAATTAGCTGAAAATAATATCATGGAATTTATGGATTTTACTGATCCAGTGGAAAAAACTAAAGAGAATTTATTAGAGGAGTTCAATGCTATCATACTCTCACATAAAAACTCTGACTCTTTTAAAAATGAGAGAGAGTTTTTAGATGAAATCAGTTTATCGAATGAAGAATTAATAAAAAAATACAAACTTACAATTGATGATCATGTTCTATCCGAGGATGAAATAAAAACTATGATCGCTCTATTTCGTGCTTTAAAACAGAAAGATTAATTTCTTTAATGATTTTCATCAAACCATGGATGCCATCTACTTCTTTTCCTAATAAAATTGCAACTTTTTTTAGATCAATTGTTACTTGTTTCAATAAACCACCAAAACCTTTCATAAATGAAGTATAACTTTATTATACAGAACTTATGTTCGTATTTCAAGGATTCAAATGGTAACTTTTTAGCAGAAAAATCAAGGAGTTGAAGAATATGAAAGGACATTTTTATAAACCTCACTGTAAGTGTCCAGGGAAAAAAAAGAAAAGATGCTCTTGTGGAGCCACATGGTCTTTTATGCTAGATATAGGTAAGGACCCTGTGTCAGGAAAAAGGAAACAAAAAAAGAAAGGTGGATTCAAAACAAAAACTGAAGCAGAAGCAGCAGCAGCAATCCTTTCTGCAGAATTATCCCAGGGTACATTTATAGAAGAAAAGAATATCACTTTTGAACAATTTTCTAAGCAATGGTTAGCGGGGTATGAGTCTACTGGTAAAGTCAAAATCAGTACAATCAATCATAGAAAGTATCAAATTAGCATATTAATGCCTTGGTTTGCTAAACTAAAAATGAAAGATATCACTAAGAAAAAATACCAAGATGCATTAAATAATCTGAAGAAAAAATATTCCGATAACACTCTAGCTGTAACACACTGTACAGGTAAAATGATTTTTAACAAGGCTGTAGAAATGGATATAATAAAATCAGATCCAACACAATTCGCCCACGTACCTAAAGTTCAAAAAACAGTTGAAGAGTTAGAGAGTGAAGAAGAAACAGTCAAATATTTAGAGAAAGACGAGTTAGTAAAATTCCTTCAAACAGCAAAAAATACAGGATCATACAAAGATTATATTATTTTTAAAACTTTAGCTTATACAGGCATGAGGGCAGGAGAGTTATGCGCTTTGAAATGGAAAGATATTAACTTTGAATCTCAACAAATCAATATCACAAAAACTTACTACAATCCTACAAATAACACTAGAAAATATTATTTATTACCCCCTAAGACCAAAAGTGCAGTAAGGAAAATAGATGTAGAAATAGGTCTGTTAAGTGAAATAGATACTCACAGAAGGATTCAGAACAAAGTTAAGATGAAGCATAGGGATATTTATGATAATGAAGATTTTGTTTTTGCCAACTCAGACAAATATCCAGGATACCCAGAATATCCAAAAAACATAAGAGACCGAATGAAAAGAATCCTTAAACTTGCTTCACTCAATACAAACCTAACACCACATTCATTACGCCATACACACACATCTCTTTTAGCAGAAGCTGGGGTCAGTTTAGATATAATCATTGATCGTCTAGGACATAAAAGCGATGAAATAACAAAAAACATTTACTTACATGTAACAAAGCCTAAAAAGAAAGAAGCTTCTCAAAAATTTGATGAGTTAATGGGAAGTTTGTAAATCAACCCTATTGTTACTCAAATGTTACCCTAATTGCTTGTTAGGTAAAGAAAAGCTTTAATTTAAAGGGAGTTTACCTTGGCGTACTCTATTCACCCAATAAGGTAACCGCTCTGTATAATCATATTTACCAACAATTAAACCAGGTCTAATCGTTAACAACTTATTTCCAAGCGTGTTTTCAGCTTCTTTCTCACACATATATTTTAATGCACCATAATACTCAGGTACGAAACCTGAAATGCCACGAGTAATTCCTTCTGCTTTTTCCTTAGATAAAATTTGAACTGCATAGTTTTCGTCTATTCCTTCTGGTATCCAATCTTTATATACAGAAATACTGGAAATAAAAGTATAATAATCTGTCTGATCTGCTAAAACTTGTGTAGAATAATGAACATCTCTAGGAACATATCCACAAGTGTCAATTACAGCATCCCATTTTCGGTTTTTTAAAACATCTAACTGATGGCTCCGATCACCTATAAGATGCTCAACTTCATCAAATGTATGTTGTTGATTTCCTCGATTGAATAATGTAACCTCATGCCCTCTAGCTAACGCTTCAGAAACTAAGTGTTTGCCTATAAATCGAGTACCACCGATAATCAAAATTTTCATACAAAAACACCTCATTTCTATCGATCTTATTTCACAAGAATATGATCTATCAATCCCAGTTTTTTTGCTTCCTCTGGAAAAAAGAAACGGTCACGATCCGTAAGGTTATACATTTCCTCCACTGAAACCTTAGAACGCTCAGACATGATTTGATTCATTCTTTTCCTAGTTTCAATAATATGTTTGGCATGGATATCAATATCTGAAGCCTGACCACGAGTACCCCCTAATGGTTGGTGAAGCATAATTTCACTATTAGGAAGTGCATAACGTTTCCCTTCTTCCCCTCCTATTAGTAAAAATGCACCCATAGATGCCGCTAACCCCATACACATAGTACTAACATCAGGTTTTACATGTTGCATGGCATCAAAAATTGCCATGCCAGCTGTAACTGAACCACCGGGAGAGTTAATATACATTTGAATATCTTTTTCCGAGTTATCTGCTGACAAAAATAACAATTGAGCTACAACAGAGTTCGCAAGCTGATCGTTAATCTCACTGCCAATCATCACGATACGATCTTTCAACAGTCTTGAGTATATATCATAAGAACGTTCTCCATTTTTGCTTTGCTCAACAACATATGGAATTGTGCTCATACTTTCACCTCCTACGCTATCATCTTCAGATTCAGATTCTGGCTTTCACCAAAACCAGAAGATACTTGTTTAATAATCACTTCATTATCTTCATTTCCAACTTGCCAGCGTTTTGTTTGACTCGTATGATTTTTCTCCGTTGGAAAAGGGATTACGTTATCTTTAGGTTTTTCACTTGTCTTTTCCGCACAAATCTTACTCATTTTTGTTCATCTCCTTCTATAATGTGAGGATATAAAGCAATCATCGCTTGAAATACTTCATTAGATTCATTTTCATTTGTGTTATATTTAGAAGCTAATTTATTAATCATCTGTACATAGTCATCTATAAACTGTTTTCTCTGTTCTTCGTTTGAAAGCTTTATTGTAAAATCAAGCGTTGCACTTGGTACATGATCTGATTCATCTACAACATTCATTAATTTTATGGTATCTTGTTTCATTTGTTCAGACATTTCATAAAGATACTTTAATGAACCTTGATCCTTCATTTGCTGAATTAACTCATTGTTCATAGTCGAATCATCTGATAACACAAACTGCTCGGCAACTGTCTCATACAATACTTCCACCAAATTTCGTACATTTCGGTGTCCAGACCTTTTTATTAGTCCTACTCCTTCTAACTTTTTCATGTGATAATTCACTTTTTGAGGAGGCTCTCCTATGAGTTTGGCCACTTCACTTGATGAGCGACTTTCAATTAAATGCTGTAAAATTTCCATTTTAAATGGATGGTTTAACATTAAAATTTGATCTACATCTGTAATTAGTTTCTTCTTTGGCTTCTGTTTTAAATTCATATTCATTTCCTTTCGTAAAAATTTTATTTTTACGTTAAATTAATATTATTACGTTAATATGTAAATGTCAAATATTTAATTTTTTTCATAGAGAAAATTCGCCTATATGCGAATCCTTTAAGGCGAAGACAGAGGGTATATGCTAGCCTTTAATCAGTCAAAAGTTGTAGGTTAAATCCTCAATTTGAATATGGAAATTATTTTAACCAGATTAAAAAAGGAATAAAAAGGTAGGAGTACGTTTAAACGGTGAAAATAGGAAAAATCAAAGTTGGTGATACGATTGAGCTATTACAATTAATTATTAGAAAAAGAACCTATTAGAGGTCCTTTTTCTAACATTATCAACATTATAAGTTATTTAACACAGCCATTAATTTTCTTGTTCGTTTATTTTCTTCTATTTATCAAAACGACGTTTGCCATAAGTAATAAATGTGATTACAACTGCAACAACTGCCCATAGCGTTAGTATAATCAACTCCCTTATTATATCTCCAAACTGACCACCTTCTGTAATCGTAACCCACGCTGCAGTAAATTGCTCGCCTGGTAAATACTCAATCGCTTTTAAAATTATTTCATTATTAAACAACGGTTTAAACATGGATATCATTCCGAACACCATTAGAAATGGCATCCCAATAATTGAAGTTTCCATTACCGTTCTTGATAGTAACCCTAACATTGTTCCTACAGCAAGGTAAGTGATTAGGTTTAAAAAGATTATTAGTGCAAATATAGAAAGGGATACAATTTCAAAATCGCTCAATTTAGCACAGATCAAAATAACCAATATCGTCACTATAGCTGATAAAACACTCTTTCCAATTAATATTTCCAATGTACTTGCGGGAGACAATAATAAACCTCGTAATGTATTTTTCTCTTTTTCTTCAGCGACGATGGCAGCTTGTATGAAAGCACCTGTAATAACCAACGCAAGATTAATAGGCAGTAAATTGAATGTTGCATCCTCATCTCCAATGCGGTTTAACAACAAAGCATAAAATATTGGAAGTGCAATAGTAAATATTACATAAGAATTTTTTAATAAATCTCTATAATCCTTCATAATAATAGCATTTACTCTTTTTAATGAAAATGTCATGCTAATTCCCTCCCCGTAATTTGCACAAATATTTCTCCCAGTGTTGGTTCGTTTGAATGAATCGAAACTACCTCTCCAGATTTCATATATTGGTATATAGCCTCTGCTCCTTTTTCATCCTTGTTTACAACAATACTTTGATTGTCTTTCAGCAGCAAGGTAACGGAAGTATCCATATATTGTATTCTTAAATTTCGAGGTGTGTCGAGTTGTTTTATTTCCCCTTGATGTAAAAATGCAACTCGATCACAGAGCTGTTCAGCTTCCATCATATCATGTGTTGTCAAAAAGATGGTGGTGCCTTGTTTATTTAACTGTCTTAACCCATCATGAATATGTTTTGTATTTACGGGGTCTAACGATGAAGTAGGCTCATCTAAAAATAAAAGGTCAGGTTTGTGAAGCATTGCTCTTGCTAATGTAATTCTTTGTTTCATTCCTTTTGAAAGTTTTTTTACTTGTGTTTTTGTTTCATTTTGTAAATTCACTACTTCTAAAATTTTATTGATTTGCTTTTTGTTTACATCATATAACTGTGAGTAAAGCAACAAATTATCATAAACTGTAAGGCGTTCATACAACCCACTATTATCTGTTAAAATACCAATTTTTTTCATAAAGGAAGGGTCTTTTTGTTTTTTCAATGGTTGATCAAAAACTTTGATTTCCCCTGTTGTTTGAATTAGCTGTGAAGTTAACATTTTAATTGTAGTTGTTTTTCCCGATCCACTCGGACCTAAAAAACCAAATGTTTCTCCTTTTTGCACTTTAAATGATACATTTTTTAAAGCCATTTTATTCCCAAATGATTTACTTAAATTTTTGACTTCTATAATGTTATTCATCGTTCTAAACTCCTTTTCTTTTATTTGTAACTAAGCTGCTGCTTGAATCGCTTTGTTGAGTTCAGTTTAGCTAAACATAAGGAAACTCGCACTATAATTAAGGTAAAAGGAGTTTAAATTGGGATGAATGGAGCACTATTTTAGGTGAATGGAACATAAAAAAACTGCGAACAAAAGTTTAATCTTTTGCTCGCAGCCTTATTTTATTAAATATTTATTTATAGAAAGTTAATTCGTTGTCACTTCATTTTTATCTAAAACAGTAAGGATTTTTTCTATCGCCCAATCTAAATCTTCTTTTGAAATTACTAAAGAAGGTGCAAATCGAATTACATTTTCATGTGTTTCTTTACATAACAATCCCTTTTCTTTAAGCTCCTCACAATAGGATCTTGCTGGTTCATTAAGTTCAACTCCAATAAATAATCCTTTACCGCGCACTTCTTTGATCATTGGATTATCTATTTCCTTTAACTTTTGCTGAAAATAAGTTCCAAGCTCTAAAGATCGTTCAGCTAGTTTTTCTTCCTCAAGAACATCAAGTGCTGCAACGGATACCGCACAAGCAAGTGGATTCCCACCAAAAGTAGATCCATGAGAACCAGGATTAAATACACCTAGAACATCTTTATTAGCAGCAACACATGAAATCGGGAATACTCCCCCACCAAGTGCCTTTCCTAAAATATACATGTCTGGTACAACGTTATCCCAATCACAAGCAAACATCTTTCCAGATCTTCCTAAACCAGCTTGAATTTCATCTGCAATAAAAAGAACATTACTTTCTTTACATACATCAGCTACTTCCTTTAAAAATCCGTCAGGAGGAATGACAATCCCTGCTTCTCCTTGTATAGGTTCCAATAAAAATGCAGCTGTGTTAGGAGTAATCGCCTGTTTTAATGCTTCAATATCACCATATGGAATTAATTTAATGCCTGGAAGCATTGGACCAAAACCACGTTGGTATTCAGCCTCTGAAGATAATGAAACTGCAGTCATCGTACGACCATGGAAATTCCCAACGCATGCAATAATTTCCGCTTGATTATCTGCTACTTTCTTCACTTCATAAGCCCAACGACGCGCTGTTTTAACAGCAGTTTCAACCGCTTCTGCTCCTGTATTCATAGGAAGCACCATGTCTTTATTCGTTAGTTTTACAACCTTTTCATAAAAAGCTCCTAATTGATCATTATGGAACGCTCTTGAAGTTAATGTAACCTTATTAGCTTGGTCTGTTAATGCTTGAATAATCTTAGGATGGCGGTGCCCTTGGTTTACTGCGGAATATGCACTTAACATATCCATATATTTGTTTCCTTCAGGATCTTCTACCCATACTCCCTCTGCTTTTGAAATGACAATTGGAAGTGGGTGATAATTTTGTGCTCCTAATTGATCTGTTTTTTCAATAATGTTTTTTGATGTTACCATTAATATCATCAGTCCTCTCTTCATAATTGACGCAACAATGAGTTGTCAAAAATGTAAACACACAGTTATGTTAGTTTTTCACCGAATAAAGAACCCATTAGTGCTACGGCTACCGTCGCTGTTTTATTTCTTTCATCCAATATTGGATTCACTTCAACAAATTCAGCAGATGTCACAATATCTGATTCTGCTAACATTTCCATGGCTAAGTGACTTTCTCTATAAGAGACTCCTCCAAGTACTGGAGTACCAACGCCTGGTGCATCATGTGGATTTAATGCGTCTAAATCTAAACTTAAATGAACACCATCCGTATTTTTCGAAATGTAGGCAATTGCTTGTTCCATGACTTTACTCATTCCGAGGCGGTCAATTTCATGCATGGAATACACTTTAATTCCTTTTTCATGAATTAAAGCTTTCTCTCCCTCGTCTAAAGAACGCGCACCGATAATGACTATGTTTTCAGGTTTAATCTTTGGTGTGAATCCTTCAATATTTGTAAGATTTTCATGACCTAAGCCAAGACCTACAGCAAGTGACATACCATGAATGTTCCCAGTTGGCGAAGTTTCTGCAGTATTTAAGTCTCCATGAGCATCAAACCAAATAACACCAAGATTGTTATAATGTTTGGCAACACCTGCAATGGTACCAATTCCAATACTATGATCGCCTCCTAATATAAGCGGAAAACGATTTTTTGAAACTACGTCTGAAACAGAGGAGGCTAGTTTTTCATTGACCTCTTTTACTTCTTGTAAATTTCTTAAATTATGATCTTTATCGTTAACATCATCCTGATCTTCTGTTAAATGACTTATTTCAATATTCCCTAAATCCTTAATATGATAATCTAAATTTTGCAAGCGCTCTACAATTCCTGCATAACGAATCGCACTAGGTCCCATATCTACTCCACGACGTGTTTGTCCTAGATCCATAGGTACACCTATAATTGAGATTTGTTGATTCATTAGTCCGCCTCCCAGTTTAATTCTTTTATCAAGGGTATTATATCCTTTTTTAGCACGATGACTCAACTCGACAAAATTTTGTATATTTATACTTCTTAAAACCCAATAATCCCTTTTAAATCAGTCAATTTACCCTTTGACAATGGAATTGAACTTTTTTTAGAATCATCTAAAACTAAACTATAACTATTCCGTGTCCAGGTAATGACTTCCCTTACTTTTTGTAAATTTACAATATATGAACGATGGCATCGGAAAAAGCCAAACGGTTGAAGTCGACTAAATAAATCATTCAAAGTGTATGTGCATGGAAATACCTCGCCTTTAACATGTAGATGGGATATCCCCTCACTACTTTCAACAAAATCAATTTCCATAGGGTCAAAAAGTATGATTTTGTCGTCTACTTTCGCTGGAATTTTTTCAAAACGAACCTGCACATTAGAAGGAGTTGTTGATTCTTCATCAGCAGTGTCAACTTCCACTTCTGTTTTTACACTATCTTCTTTAGGATTATTGGGTTTTATAGAATTCACTTCTATTTCAAAGTTCTCTTCCTTTTCATCTTTTACATTATCTACCTCATCCATAACTTCCAATTTTTTCAATCCTTGATCATTTAGATGATATACATGACTTGCCATCATAATCGCACTCTCGAGATAACTTGTCGTAATTAAAACAGCTCTTTTTTGAGCAACAAATTCATTAATCATTTTTTGAATGATAATCCTACTTTCAATATCTACATTCTGATCAGGTTCTTCTAAAATAATCAAGTCAGGTTGATGCACAAATACACGAGAGAAGTGTAAACGTTTCTTTTCGGAAAAGGACAATCTACTAATTTTCATATTTGACTTACTTAATAAACCAACTTGTTCTAATAATGGCATGATATCTATTTTCACTTCATACAGTTGTTTGTAAAAATGTAAATACTGCTTTGGTGTAAGCCGTTCATACAAATTTTCATTTAATAATACGATACCAATTCTCTTGCTAAATCTCTTAAAATTTTTATTTAATGGGCTGCCCAAAAACAAGATTTCACCACCAGAAGCTGGTAACTCGCCGATCATCAACTGTATAAATTTCGAACCTACTTCTCTATTACATTGAATAGCTACTACTTCTCCATGATTAATTTCTAAATCTATTGCAGGAAATAATACCGAATTTCCGATGTTTTTTTCTAACTGTTTAATTTTCAAAATACTCATGTATACAATTCTCCTGTCTTCACCTAAGTAAATTGCACTCACATTATCCCATTTTTCGTTCTTCCTGACAAAAAATATAAACAGACACATTGTTAAGTATTTGTGATATAGTACGCTTAAAGTGTATTCAAAAATAACAAGATTGAGGAGCTAATATGTTTGACTTAACCGTTTTCCAATTATGTTTAGCTATTTTAGCTGCTTTACTAATTGGATTTTCAAAAACAGGGGTACCCAGTGCCGGAATTTTTTTTGTTGTCATTCTAGCTGCCATCTTCCCAACTAAAGAATCTGTAGGTATCTTATTGCCAATGTTAATTGCAGCTGATATAGTAGCGGTGACTTACTATAGGAGAACGGTAATTTGGAGATATCTTGTCACATTAATCCCTTGGGTGTTTAGCGGAATCATCATTGGTTTTTTTGTTTTAAGATCAATTACAGATGATGAATTATCTCTTTTACTAGGTATTATTATATTGGGTCTTATCTTTCTCCACATTTCTAAAAACAAACTTGAAAGTTGGCTTCAATCCAATTTTACTGAGTCCTCTGTTTTTCTAAATCTTCTTGGTATTTTAGCGGGTTTCACAACAATGGTTGGCAATGCAGCTGGAGCCATCATGTCTATTTATTTGTTAAGTAAAGGATTAAAGAAAAATGAATTTATTGGAACTGGGGCATGGTTTTTTATTTCAGTAAATGTTATCAAAGTTCCGTTTTTCGTCTCTATTGATCTTATCACCCCAGCAACACTAATATTTAATGCTTGGATGATTCCTGCAATTTTAATTGGAACTTGGTTAGGTATTAAATTCCTGCCTCGTATCTCACAAAAGCATTTTCAAACGACGATTCTAGCTCTATCAGCAGTTGGGGGAATCAAGTTGATTTGGGATGGTATTGTATATTTAATGAAGTAAATTAAAGCTGTACTAAAAGAATCCCAGCTAAGATCATTGCTAGGATTCAATCTTTAAAGAGATTATTATTTTACGGAAACTTCTTTTGATACTTTATCAATTTCAGCAAGATGTTTATCTGATAATTTAAAAGTTAGCGTACCTACATTTTCTTCTGCATGGTGTTTTTTCGTCGCTCCTGGAATAGCTACAATCGTATCTCCGTGGAAATGAATTGTCCAGTTTAATGCAATTTGACTAGCTGACACATTATACTCCTTCGCTAAGTTGTCTAATAAATCAATAAGCGGTTGTGTTCTTTGCAATGCTGATGCTTTAAACCCAGAAGCTAACTTGCGAGGTCCAGTAATATTTTTGATCAGTTCTGGTTTCTTATGAAATTTACCTGTTAAAATGCCTTGTTCTAATGGTGAATAAGCTATAATTGTAATCCCAAGCTCTTTTGCAGCGTCCAACACTCCATTTTTTTCAATACGTCGATCTAATAGACTGTATTTCATTTGATTAGATACAAGTGGAAAACCGTGTTTTTTTAACGCAAGATGCGCTTCTCTCATTTTCCTTTCATTAAAATTACTAACACCAACATAATTTATTTTTCCTTCTTTTAATAAAACAGCCATCTCATTCATCTCAGCTGTAGCACTTGAAAAGGAAAACGGTTGATGCACCATATACAAATCTATTTCTCTTCCTTTTAGTGACTGAAGTCTTTGAGTTATAGTCTGCCTTATAGATTTTGCTGTTCTAAGCGCAGGCCACCACTTCGTTGCAATGAGTGCGTCCTTTGCTTCGTCCCCTAAACCGTTTAAAACATCAGCTAGCGCCTCTTCTGATTTCCCTCTTCCATAAGCCTCAGCGGTATCAAACCAATTGATACCTCCTCTTAGACTAATTTGGATAATTTCTTCAATCTCTTGTTTTTCCAATACTGGCCAAAAACCACCTACGAATCCATTTCCCTTACTAAATTGCCAGGTACCCAATCCCAATGCTGAAATTTTTAGGTCAGATGCGCCTAGGTTGCGAAGCTCCGTTTGTGAAATTACCGTCAAACTCATCACCTCATTAAAATAATTATTATTTAATTTTAATTATACATCGTTTTAGACTGAGATTGTACACTTTTACTAAAATAATACATTAGTGAAACAACTACAAAAAAAGACCGATTCATATCATCGGCCTCGTCCGTAAACATCTATTCACTTAACAATTTCTCAATTTCATTTTTCATTTCTAATGGATTTGTTTTTGGAGCATAACGAGCTACGGCTTTACCTGATTTATCTATTAAAAACTTAGTAAAGTTCCATTTAATCCCTTTTGACCCTAATAAACCTGGTGCTACCTCTTTTAGATAAGTAAACAATGGATGTGCATCCTTTCCATTTACATCAACCTTTGCAAACATAGAAAAAGTAACACCGTAATTCAATTCACAAAAGCTCTCAATATCAGATTCTTCACCAGGCTCTTGCTCTCCAAATTGATTGCATGGAAAACCTAATACAACTAATCCTTGCTCATTATAAGTTTCATGAAGTTCTTGAAGCTGTTTATATTGTGGTGTAAAACCACATTTACTGGCTGTATTCACTATCAATAGTACTTTCCCTTCAAAATCTTGTAGCGATTTTTCTTCACCTTTAATTGTTTGTACTGTATATTCATAAACAGACATCTTATCACTCCTCTATCTATATACAATCATCATATCGAAATATAAAGTGAATCTCAAATACCTCTCCAATAAGAATTAAAATACCTTAGACACCTTTTTTACCGTTTTCTCATCTTTCATTTTTCCTAGCTTCGTTCCTTCGGACGGCACAAAAACTTGACCATCAAATTGATGGCTAATCTTATCCTCTAATCGTTGCCCTAATCTAATAGATTCAATAAATCTTGGCGCATCAGCACTTGCCATTTCTTTATACCATACACCCTCTGGATAACAAATAACGACACATTTATCTTCACATCGCCCATTACAAAGTGTTCTAGTAGTATGAATAGATTGATCAAGACTTTTCTTAGATATTTCTTTACGGATGGCTTGAGTCAGCTCCTCAGCTCCATCGTTCATACAGCTGCCCCCATTACATATGAATAAATGCTGGTTTGTATTCGTTAAATTCCATGTCGCCATGAAATCCCTCCTCTTTTAAATAGATTATCATACTATGAAACCAATCCATTGAGTCCATTGAATTTTTAATAATAGATAGAACCCACAACTGGTTAGAAGTTATTTTGATGATTTTTTATAGTCTATTTATAAAGAATATCATATACTAAATAAGAGAAGGTTTATATATTTAAGAATACGCCGCAAATTCTTATATGTTATAGAACCTAAATTACAGAAAAGGGGTCAGGTACATATGTCTGTTAGAGAAGAGTTCCAACATTTAATTGAAAAAGTGGAGGCCAATCCAGAACATATTGATGGAATGGAGTGTGTCTATCAGTTCGATGTGAGTGGAGAAGATGAAGGCACTTATGTCATTGAATTGTCTAAAGGGAACATTACTTATAAGGAAGGTGAAGTTGATAACCCTTCTTGTACGATCCAACTATCTTCAAAAAACTTAATTAAATTAATGCATGGAAATTTAAACGCTACAACTGCATTTATGATGGGAAAACTAAAAGTAAAAGGAAATCTATCTTTAGCTATGAAATTAGAAGCAACTCTAAAAAAATATCAATAAAACCGGTTGGCGAATAATTTAAGGATAAGAAAAAATCCACCCTATGAAAGATATCAATTAGGTGGATTTTTAACCTTCGAAAAATCAGATCCATGCCATGATCATGAAATTCCTATTTGTAAATTATTTACCAATGAACATTTGAGTCCAATAATTTCCTTGTTCTATATAACCAACACCAATATGAGTAGAACTAGAACTTAAAATATTTTTACGATGACCGCTACTATTCATCCAAGCATTTACTACTTCCTGTGGTGTTCTTTGACCATAAGCAATGTTTTCTGCAGCAGATCTATAAGATACCCCAAAGCTTCTCATCATATCAAATGGTGAACCATAAGTTGGACTTGTATGATCAAAGTAATCCTTAGATTGCATGTCGGCAGACTTGATACGTGCAACTTCACTTAACTTATTATCTATTTTCAATGGAGGTAAGTCATACTGTGCACGTTCTGCATTTACTAAATTTACTACTTCTTGTTCATATGCACTTATCTTAAAAGATCCTTTTTGGGTAGTTTCTTGTTCAGTAGTACTACCTTCATTATTACTAGGTGGCTGAGATGGAGTATGTGCTACTTTTTTTCCATCAGTTTTAATTCCTTCATCCAGCGCATTTTTGATAAATTGAATAGCTTCTGCTCTTGTCAGGGTATCGTTACCTGCGTATCCTTTTACTGTAGCAGAAGTTTTCCCTTTACTGAACTCTTGATCAAGTATATACTGTATAGCTTCAGCTCCACTTTTTTCTTTTCCATCTGCTCGAGCTAGTATTTCCGCAACCTTTGTTCGATCGATTTCTTTATCTCTAGCTTTTCTGTCATATATTCCTTCTACTGGGTAGTCTTTAGACCAGGCATATATGTAATATTTCTCTGCCCAACTTTGACCTCTACAAGTTCTAGGTACATCAGCCTCCAAAGTTCTAAACAATAGCGCTAAAAATTCTGCTTCAGTAATTTGTGAATTTGGATGGAATTTACCATCTTGATAACCACTAATGAATTCTTTTTGCTTAGCCCAAGTAATCGTTTTATCTGCCCAGTGACCTTTTGTGTCAGGAAAAGCAGATGAATTTGCGAAAGCTGGAACTGCTAATTGGCTCATCATTAACAGTACTAAAGAATAAATAATTAAATGTTTTTTCAAAATCTTCACTCCTATTCTAGTTTTTTATTCAATTGTTTTTACTATAGTTACCAGCTAGAGTTGCTCATTTTAAGGTACTATTTATATAGGAGTTATGACTTAAAAAAAAGATTAGTTGCTAGAGAGTAGGTAATAATGCACACGTTAATGATACTTTATAGTAAATAATTGTGGATCAAATGCACATAATATCCTATACTAAAATATTGGTGAGAATAACAGATTTAGATAAAAATAAAACATTATTAATTCCGCATAATTAGCGAGTCTATAAAACATTTATATGCAAAAATAGAAGCATTGATTAGAAATCTGAGGGAGCAATAATGAACTTTCCACAACTTGAAACAAAACGATTAAATTTAGTAAAAATAGAAACAGAACACATACAAAGTTACTATGAAATCATGTCCAAAAACGAGGTTACTAAATATTATGGAATGAACAGTTTGAAAAACATTGAAGAAGCCACAAAAATAGTAGATTTATTTGAGAATACATTCAATAAAAGTCGTGGAATACGGTGGGGAATTGTTTTAAAAGATTTAAATAGATTTATAGGGACACTTGGACTGAATAACTTAGATATTAGGACTAAAAAAGCTGAGATTGGATATGAGTTACATCCTTCATTTTGGGGCAAAGGGATTACTGCTGAAGCCATTACTGAAGTTTTGGAATACTCATTTCAAGCGTTGGACCTTTTTAGAATAGGCGCAATAACCTTCCCTGATAATGCAGCATCAAACAAATTATTGGAAAAGTTAGGATTTACTAAAGAAGGTAGATTAAGAGGATATCTCTACCATAATAAACCACACGATGCATTGATTTATTCAATGCTTAAACAAGAATGGGGAAAAAAATAAATCGTGGAGAACATCACTGTAAAGAATGAATAAACATTTTCTATGTTACCATCTAAATTCATTATTCCTTACTCTTTAAAAGGAGCATTCATAATCCAGTCTATAAAACCCATCCGAAGCATAGAAGAACTCAAATTATTTGGAAATTGATCATTTTTGAGTTCAGCATCATATTTAATAAGTTCAATCATAGACTGTTTGAAACCTAATCTTGGATAGGATTCAAGTATGAAATTAAACGATTCTTCAGAAATATCTTTTACACGTAAACCAATAACATCCATACCTGCTCCAAAGTGTACTAAAGCAATCTCTGGTTGTTTTTCTTCAGCTATTTGTGATGCATGCAAAACTATTGCTTCACGTACTACATCAATTTTTTCTTCAGAAATACCATGGGTATGTAGGAAGTTCACTGCATGATCAGCACTTTCATGTTCAAATGAATGTTTACGGCAAACATGTTCAGTTAGACCAACATCATGTAATATTGAACCAAGATAGAATAACTCCTGATCATATTTGAAACCATATTTTTTCCCTAATTCATCACCAAAAGCATACGTTCGCAAACAATGGTTGTAAAGAAATTCTGGTGAAATCTCATGAACTAACTTAGTAGCTTCCTTTGCCACATTGCTTTTAGGAATAGTGATATTGTACATATGATTCCTCCTTAAATAAAATAATTGTTATTTAAGCAAACTTGGACCGGACGGTTCGGTCCTTTAAAATCATGATACATTATTTTTGACATAGTGTATAGATTAAATTCTTTAATTCATTAAATTTTATATTGATTAAGTAATGTTTTAATTTGGTGAGTCAAATTTAAAATATGATCATTGTTATGAGTCACACGACTAGCCATAATAGACCCTTCAAATGCAGCAAGAATAAATGATGCTAGTGAATGAGAATTCAATTCATTATGAAATTCATTATTATTAATACCTTCGTCTAAAATAGATTTAATAAATAGAAGCGTTTTATTGTAGCTTAATGAAGCTTTTTCACGTAGTTCAGGAAATGAATAATCACTCTCAATTGCTGTGTTTAGTAGCGGGCATCCCCCTGAAATTGGAGGGTTACCAACGGCATCTTCATAAACATAATACATCGCAATAATTTTTTCCGTAGCCGTATCTTTAGATTGAACTGCCTCTAAGAAATGTGACATGAGGATTTCACCAGATTTTTCAAAAGAAGCGAGTGCAATATCATTTTTATTCTTAAATCTTCTGTATATAGCTCCTTTTGGTAATCTTGTTGCATCCATTATGTCTTGTATTGAAGTTTGACCGTATCCTTTTTCATTAAATAGGATGATAGACGTACGAATAATTAAATCTTTGGTTGCATCATTCTTCTTCATGATTGTTTGACCTCCATGATAAATAAGGTCAGTATACCTAAAAAACTATAATAATTCCACTCCTATTCTAGTAGTAACTTCCCTTCCCTTAATTGTATATTGTATACTTTCTATTTCTTTATTACTCCAAAAGTAATTTTCATATTTGGAGCATAATACACCCAGAATGGAAATTGCTATTTATATGGTATAAGTGAGATTTTTCCATTCTGGGTGTAGCTATATCTTTGTTTGATGAGGATGGGAGTAGTTTTTAAACTTTACTTACTCATTTATCACTTGCACTTTTTGTGCTGTAGCTTGCCCTGGATATGACTCTGCCATTACACTAAACCATACTTTTACTTTTTGACCTACTTGTAAATCACCTACTTGCAAATCATCAGGTATATCAAACCAAGCAGCACTGCTACCCTTTCCATTTAAAATATCTTCAACTGAAGTTGATTGTACATCTTCTTGAGAAATACCTCCAACAACAAGAATTCTATCCTTGTCTTTGCTAATAATATAACCTTCTTCACTCATAGCACCATCTTCACTCACAGTACCTTTTTCACTGTTGTTAATATTATTAGAACAAGCAGTAACAGATACAGCAGTAATAATTATCAATAAAAGAACCCAGTGTTTCATTTGTGTTGCCTCCTCCTTAGTATAACAGTACTTTTTAGAATGTGTAATCATTTCTCAGACGAACTTAAAATATAAAAAGTTGCAAAGTTTATATATTTCAGTAATATTTATGTTCCACTAAAAAATCACCTCTCAAGATAATTCCATCTCAAGAGGTGACCTCATTTAGTGTTTTCACGTAACTTTCTTATCCAATATATTCATGCTTCTTTTATTTTATTGCGACGAAAAAAAAATCTGTTTGAAATTCCCCGTAAATGATAAACGATGTTTGCTGATGTACATGCAACAGAATGTCTGCTTACTTTCAAAGGTTGCGTAATCGGCGAACGACTGAAAGTCTTTTTCTGAAGATGCTCTACGGAATAGCCCTTTTTGGCTAAAGCTTCTTCGAATTCTTTTTGGGCAGCCTGCTTAGCCTTAAATAACATCATTTGTATTCGGCTATAGACATTAATGGCCCCATCTCCTGTCGTTTCAATGGGAAGAAAAATTGCTTCAGGATAAATCTCAGTTATGAGTGATTGAACTCCATCAGAAACACCAGATGAAGGCATGCAACCAAATGGCTTTACAGAAATCGTCATATTTACTTTCCTTTTCTTCACATTAAGAATGAGTTTGCCTACCTCCATATGTCCTTCCCCCCCTCTAAGATGATTATTATAATGTGAGTCGGCCACTTTAGCTATTTCATCCATATTAGGTAAGTGATATCCACGAAGCCCGATCACTCTGGCATAAGTATAGAACATTCCTCGAACGGCACGATTTGCTATACCTAAGATTAGTAAACGTTTTAAAGGATTCTTTCCTTTTAAACCCTTACTTTCAGAATCTGCTTCTTGTAAATGCATCCGTTTACGAGTATCATACTGCCCTTCCCAAATCAAAAATAAGATCCATGCTGTGACAGACTGCACTTCTACTTCGGCACCCTCACTTTCCAGAAATTTTTGCAGTTGATAGTTGCCTTCTCCTTCCGTAGTCATGGCCCAAAACTCTCCAATAATGCTTACTTTTGGTTTTACTCGAATTCGATCAACTTTTACAGCTTTTAGTTCTTTTCGACAACGGTATAAAGCGGGCATCAGTTGTTTACGTTCGCTGAAAGCTTTATATAAATGTTGTTTGCAACGTTCAAGTGCAGCATTGGTCGCCCCCTCTTCCACTTCATAAGGCCGAATGCGATACCCTAACGCATTCAAAATATCTCCGATCAATACAGCCTTTAAAAAAGTAAGGAAAAATGAACTATCTAGTTTCAGAGCAGACTCTTCACCCGTAGCTTGTTTTAAGCCACTCTGCTGTTGAAAGAGCAAGACTCGAAATCCATCAAACCCTGCATCCCTAAGGGCCTTTCGATATTCTGTTACATAAGTACCAAAGCGGCAAGGACCACAAGAGCCGCTCGTAATGAATAAATACTGACTTACAATTTCTTCCTTCTTTTTTCCTTTAACATCTCGAAGATATGTAAGATACTTGATCAGATTCCCAACAGTAAAGTAGGTTGGATTACATTGCCCGCGATTTCCATACTCCTTACCAAATCGGAGAGATTCTGTATCTGGGCAATCCATGTGTTTAACATGATATCCCAATCCTTTTAATGCTCCCTCCATTAAGTAGTCATGAGCCATGGTAAGACCACCGAATAGAATTGTCGTGGAATCCTTGTCCTTTGCAAAAAATTGGCGGGGAACAGGATCAAACCATTGTGCTTTTGATTGATTCAATCCCAATTTTTCTTCTTGTTCAGTCTGATACCGGTTTAATTCTTTTTGAAAATAATAATCCGGCTGATAACTCTCCTTAACAACTTCTCGTTTTTTTGACGTACGCACTTTCAAATCAACTCCTTCTTGTTTATTCAGATATCGCTTTTTTCTCTAAACTCGATTGCTGCAGTAATTCGCAGCGCTTTTGTTCAATCAGTTGCTGTAATTGCATCTTCTTTTGTGCTAGATCTTGAAGCCGTTCCTCATGAAGCCCTAGACTATGAGCATAGGTTTTAACTCTGATCTTAATGGAACCACTCGGCTTATTCGCATCGATATCATGAAGAGCAGAATAAGGAGTGTTAGCCGTTGAAATGACTGAGTCAATCAGCCCATAAGTAGGGGCATCATGTCCACATTTAAAGTTGGAAAGATCCAATACCGCTACATTCGGATGTCTAGCTGAGAACTTAGCAGCCCAAACCTTCTGAACACTATTTGAACTGAAATTTTCAGGCCATACATCGGTCACTTCCAAAGCATGATTCACTCTCCCACTTTCTAAATCATCTTTAAAAAATCTTTGTAACCATGCCTCATCTTTCGGAATGGAGCGCATCGATAAAATCGGATAACCTAACACCTGAAATTCATCCAAAATACTGTGGTTAAGTCCTGGATCTGAATGATAAGGACGTCCGATCATAAGAATGGCAATGCGATTTTCCTGCTCTACTTGCTCCAGGATAAGCTTTCCTTTTTCTTGCATTTCATGATCAAAAAGAGCCATTGCCTTCCATGCTTCATCTACAGCGAAATTATTTTCATCCTCAGTGATTTGTAAGAAATCATTAAAAGCTTCAAATAGCTGTTTTTTCATCATATTCTGTTCCGTAAACGTCACTGCTGGATCAAAGTAAATGATCCCCCTTTCCTTAAAAAAGTCCGTTTCTTTCGTAAATGCGGCTTTAATCACATTTGGTGCCCCAGCGACTATCGGACAGCTTGAAGAATCCATCACATTCTGTAGATGAGTTGGGATATGGGTTATACATGGGAAAACGATTGCGTCCAAAGCTTTGCGCTCATGATGTTTAAACAACAAATTATGAATATGCGCTTGTGCTACTTTTGACGGGTAACAAGGGTCTATGGAACCGTACTTTCCACCTTCCTGCCACATTTCCTCACTTGTATTATTACTGAATACAATATTTTTCTGATCGATGCCTAGCGTTTCAAGATAGGTTCTCCAAAATGGGGCTGTAGACCAAATATTCAACACTTTCGGGATGCCAATACGCAACTGTTTCCGTCGTTCAACCGCCTCAATAGAAGAACGTTGAAACTGACGAATGAATTTTCTTTGTTTCATTCCAAGACCTAGGATACTCGACTTGATTTTGACATCCTCAACGGCTTGATCTGACGAGGGCATAGGAGTTGAATCATAGAAATGTTTGAACATTTGTTTTGCTTCATAATCCACTAAATTAGGATATTGCTTTTTCTGCTGATTGCGTCCTTTAGTCAGTTTAATCAACGCTTCCTTGTTTTCTACCGTTCCTTTCTCACAACTAAATCCTGAAATATAACGAGCTGTCTGTCCATCAGGTGTTGTAGAATCAATAAACGTGCGACTACAGTTATTTGGGCAAAAATTACAGCGGGTTGATTCATCATTACGAGATGAATAACTTAACCCGATTGCTGCATCAAGCCCGAGAAAAGTGGAATACCCTCGTCGTTTTACTACACGAAGGGTCTCCATGGCAGCTCCAATTGCTCCAGCTTCACCTGTATGAGGATGAACATATACCTCAGCATCCGGAACCCGCTCTTTAATATAATCCACTTGTGCTTTTACGGCTGCCAGATTATGTTGTGTCCCTCCCTGTAAAACAAACTTGCGACCAAGCTCCGCCATTCGCGGAATTTGTACTACATACTGCCAGACGTTTTTTGGGAGCACTAAAGCAAGACCAGCCAACAGTTCCTCCTTTGCATAGCCTTCCTTCTGAAAATTCACCCGGTCAGAATCAAGAAATACTGCACAACCATAAGAAAATTTCGGACTCAGATCAGCTTTAAATGCAGTTTCAGCATACTCTTGAACAGGAATCCCAAACTGGTCAGCCATTGCCTGCAGCAACATTCCATTCCCAGCTGAACACTGGTTTGACAATCGGAAGTTACGGATATCTCCATTTTTTAGAAAAAGGACTTTTATGTCTTGGCCACCAATATCACAAATCACGTCAATGTCACCAAAAAAATGAACTGCGCTCATCATATGGGCAACAGTTTCTACAATATTGACATCCGCTTTTAATGTCTTTTCCAATACATCCGCAGCATAACCAGTTGCTCCAAAACCAATAATTTCTAATTTGGCACCCGATGCATGAACTTTATCATGAATACGACCGAGAAGCTCCTTTGTATCTTGAATTGGATTCCCTTTAGAAAGCTGATATTCCTTAAGAAGAATCTTTCCATTTTCATCAACTACTACTGCTTTTGACGAAGTAGAACCCCCATCAAGCCCAATAACAGCCTTAATCGTATTCCCAGATTCAAAAGATGCAGGCTTAAATTTAGGAATACTATACTGACGACGAAATTCTTCCAATTCCTCTACGTTTTTTACTAATGGAGCACCGGCTTTCTCACCCAGCTTAGCCTTTCGTCCATGCGTAATAAATTTCTTCAATTCTTCTAAGCCCTTATAACGTCCAACTTCACTCGATTCATGAAGCCCATAAATGACGGAACCGTATGCAGCATAATACTGAGCATTTTCCGGAACAAAAATGAGTTCATCGATCGGTATATCTTTCGGATAATTATATCCTCTTTGTTCCCACGATTCTGGAATACGCTTGCGCCAACATTGCTGAAGAAAAGGCAAATATGTATTTGGACCTCCTAACAATAGGACTTTATGTCTCAGTGTATTTCCACGAGTCAGTACTGAAAGATTCTGCATGACGATTGCATCTGCCAAAGAACACATGATTTCTGAAGAAGGAATGCTGCTTTTCACGAGGTTTACAATATCCGTTTCTGCAAAAACGCCGCATTTCGCTGCTACATGATGTAATTTGCTATCATCAAAATCAAGCTTAGCAACCTCTGATTCCGGCATGCCTACTTTAATGACACACTTATCAATCGTAGCACCCGTACCAGAGGCACATTTATCATTCATAGAAGTAATAGCCTGTTTGTCACCGGTCTCTTCATTTTCTTTAAAAATAATGATCTTTGCATCTTGTCCTCCAAGTTCAACTACGCTCCCTACATCAGGATGCAATTCTTCAACCGACATCGTAACAGCATTTACTTCTTGCACAAACTTAGCCCCGATATGCTTGGCAATCGGACTACCACCAGATCCCGTAATAAACACTCGAATCTTTTCTTTCTCTACTTGAGAAAATTCATTTCCAATACGAACTAAGAAATCTAAAACATTCTCAGCTTGTTTCGTATTGTGACGTTGATAATCAGACCATAGAATTTCTTTTGTATTCGGATCTACTACGGTTGCTTTTACAGTAGTAGATCCAACATCAATTCCTATCATTATATTTTCCAATTCATCTTACCTCTCATATATGTGTTTTAAAAAAACATATTGAATATAAATTTTATGTTCTTCCAAAATCCTACATATTATTACCAATAAATTAAAAATTAATAAAATCATATATAAGTTCCACGATATTTTTGAAGAGATACCAGCTATTTTTAAGTAAGATTTTCTGGATGAGTACTCATATAAATGGCGATAATGATAAGAACTTAAAAAAAGAACTCATCCAAATTAAAGGTCTTGTTGAAAAAACGAGAAGGAAACATAACATTTTTGCGAGGATTTCATTATGTATATTATTACCTTATTGTTTCAATTAGTTATTATATTAAATATGTTTTTTGTGGTTATTGTTATATTTCGGGAAAGACGAGATGTTGGTTCCTCATGGGCTTGGTTATTAGTTTTAATATTTATACCTTTGCTCGGATTTGTCTTATATCTTCTTTTCGGACAAAACCTTAGGCGTTATCACCTCTTTCAATGGGAGGGTCGAAAAAAGGTTAGAAGTGAAAAAATATTAGGGACTCAATTGGTCCAACTTAGAAATCGTCAATTCCAATTTCACAATCAAGTAATAAAAGATAATAGTGATTTAATATACATGCATTTAGTTAATGGTGTTGTCTTAACTGAAGATAATTCGGTTGGATTGTTTACCGATGGTCAAGAAAAGTTTGACATGTTATTTAAAGATATCGAAGGGGCAAAAAACCATATTCATCTACAATACTATATAATTAAAAACGATCAACTCGGTAAAAAACTCATAGAAGTTTTAGCAAAAAAAGCAAAAGAAGGGGTTCAAGTACGGGTTTTATATGACGATTTAGGCTCAAGAAGATTAACCAAACGATTTTTTAAAAAACTTCGTGAATCTGGTGGTGTTGTAGAAGCGTTTTTTCCTTCTAGATTCCGTCTCATCAATCTGCGGATAAACTATCGGAATCACCGAAAGGTAGTCATTATTGACGGAAAAATAGGTTATGTTGGTGGCTTTAACGTGGGGAACGAATATCTTGGCAAAAATCAAAAGTTTGGATACTGGCGAGATACACATTTAAGGATACAAGGTACAGCTGTTCATTCGCTTCAAACTCGTTTTATTCTTGATTGGAATCAGGCATCCCATTCTCAAAATATTATCTATAAATCTGAATACTTCCCAGAAGTTACTTTTCAAGGAAATGTCGGAATTCAAATCGTCTCAAGTGGTCCTGATTCTGAATGGGAGCATATTAAAAATGGGTTTATAAAAATGATCTCATTAGCAAAAAAATCCATTTTAATCCAGACGCCTTATTTTATTCCAGATACTAGTTTGTTGGATTCGCTTCGAATAGCATGTTTTTCTGGTGTCGAGGTTAAAATTATGATTCCTAATAAACCAGATCACATTTGTGTATATTGGGCAACTCTTTCCTATATTGGTGAATTACTTAAAGCTGGAGCAAATGTCTATATATACGACAATGGTTTTATTCATGCTAAAACTATCATTATCGATGAAAAAATATCATCCGTTGGAACAGCGAATATAGATGTAAGAAGTTTCAAATTAGATTTTGAGGTTAATGCTTTTCTTTATGATGAAGGATTTGCTCACAGACTGACAAACACATTTCAAAAGGATGTAAAAGTATCTAGACAACTCACTCTTAACGAGTATGCCCAATTTCCATTGAGGATAAGATTTAAAGAGTCGATAGCCAGATTATTATCTCCTCTGTTATAGTCGTCGTTTCATATGATCAAATTAATTCAGGACTGTGAGCTCGTTTAGCAGTCCTGAATTTAAAAATTGAAAGAATTCCAAGTCGTGTTTCCGTCAACATGCAAGATTTGATACAATAATTAAAATTTGATCTTCATCTGTCCGTTTTAACACTCTATAACCACTTTGAGCTGTTGTAGCAATTCCATCAGCGTTAGGTTTGCAAAACCCATTCACTTCACTTGTTCCATCGTCTCTTACTAATAATTGTCCCGTTAATCCAACAGCTACCCATTCAGGTCTTTCTGATCTTGGAATATACTGTTTATCAGGATCATATTCTGGATTTAGCTTTTGTCTTTTTTCAATTCGCTCAGGCGAAATAATTTTGCCGTTCTCATCTTTTTCCGCTGGGATGGTGACTTCTTCATATAATACCTGACCCCACTTATCCGTCAGGCATCGCTTATTCCATTGATAACCGGAACCTCCTAAAACAGCAGGGAAGGCACTTGTTACACCTAAGATATAATTATCTTTATCGGTTGCTTTTCTTATTTTATCCCCTTCTGTTGTGACAAAATATCCGTAATCGATGGGTTTGCCATCCAACGTTTCAAACAATTCAGCGAAATCACATCCTCTACCAGAAGTAACTTGCCCAGCAAAGCAAGCATCCCCTGTATTCCCGCTTATAAGAGCCATCAATGTTCCATTCACTAAATGCCAAGAGTTATCTTCAACCGCTGAACCTGAGCGTCCCATAATAAACGCATTCACTCTACTATTTGTATTAGTACCATCTCCTTCCGCATGAGAGCATAGACCCGTAGCATTCGTATTACAGCCTTCCGCATGAGAAGGCCTACCTAAGGCTGTTGTCTCACTCCCTTCAGCGTGAGAACAACGTTGTAAAGCTTGCGTATTACAACCTTCCGCATGAGAGCCTAATATTGCGGTTCTCGTATTGCTTCCTTCCGCATGAGAATTAATCCCTGTGGCTCTCGTATTGCTTCCTTCCGCATGGGAGTTATTCCCTGTCGTTTCTGTTAACCTTCCTTCCGCATGAGAATTAATCCCTACGGCTCTTGTCGCATTCCCTTCGGCGTGAGAATGGTCTCCCGTAGATTCCCCACGTGATCCTTCCGCATGAGAAGCATCCCCTTCGGCTCTTGTTCTGAGGCCTTCGCAATGGGACATCTCACCTAATGCTCTCGTAATTGTACCTTCGGCATGAGATTGTGTTCCTTCTGCAACCGTAGCAAAACCCCCAGCATGGGACCTATCTGCCAACGCCATCGTACTATCTCCTTCGGCATGAGCGTTTCTTTCTGCAAACGTTTCAGCACCTTCGGCATGGGCTGATGATCCTCCGGTAGCCGTTCTCCTTCCTTCCGCATGAGACCAAAAACCAAAGGCATCTGTTAAACTTCCTTCCGCATGAGCCTGATCACCAGAAGCAACTGTATCTGTTCCCTCTGCATGAGCACCCATACCAATAGAAAATGCTCCTTCTCCTTCCGCATGGGAGTTATCTCCTTGGGTAAGAGTGTCTCTTCCTTCCGCATGAGAATTAAGTCCTGTCGCTTTCGTGTTCCGCCCTTCTGCATGTGCATTTTCTCCATCTGCCTGTGTAATAAATCCTTCCGCATGGCTGTTCAATCCTCTAGCAACGGAACCTAAGCCTTCAGCGGTCGAATTGTCTCCTTGGGCTACGGTATCTCGATTTTGGGCATGGGCATTGTCTCCTGTAGCTTCCGTATTTCTCCCTTCTGAATGAGAAGCTTCACCTTGTGCATTCGTTTTAGTTCCTTCGGCGTGGGAGGAGCTTCCCGATGCCGTTGTACAATCTCCTTCGGCATGGGATTGCAGTCCCTTCGCTTTTGAGCTTACTCCTTCCGTATGGGAAGCTATTCCTATCGCCTGCGTTCCTACTCCTTCCGTATGGGAGTTATCTCCTTGGGCTAGATTGTTTCTGCCTTCTGCATGAGAAGCGTCTCCGCTAGCTGTGCTGTTTCTGCCTTCCGTATGGGAGGCTACTCCCGATGCCTGTGTTCCTACTCCTTCCGTATGAGAAGCATCCCCATCGGCCATTGTTTTTCTTCCTTCCGCATGAGAAGCATCCCCATCTGATACCGTACTTCTACCTTCAGCAAGAGCGTCGTCACCACTGGCTATCGTATTCCGTCCAAATGCTGTAGCGCAATCCCCTGGGGCTTTTCGATTACAATTTTTCCTATCCATTTATAGCCATCTCCTTCAAAGTCTCTTTTGTAATCTTTTTAGTGATTGTTCGCTTCGTTCTTCCACCCTTTGAATGATTTCTTCTATTCGCTTACGTCTATTCTCTAAACGTTCTTTACTCACATTTGCATTTTTCATTCTTTCTTGATATTTATCCATCGAACGTTTTAATTCTTCAATGATTTCATTTTTTCTACTTTTTTCCCTGGCCATAGCTTCTGAAAACTGTTCTTTTAACCGTTCTCTTCTACTTTCCATTGTTTTATGGTCTTTTGTAAATTTTTCTCTGTTATTTTCCATTACGCACCTCTCCTTTTGAATCGTTTTTAATTTGCATAGGATTTGCTACAATAATTAAAATTTGATCTTCATCTGTCCGTTTTAATACTCTATACCCACTTTGAGCTATTGTAGCAATTCCATCAGCGTTAGGTCTGCAAAACCCATTCACTTCACTTGTTCCATCGTCTCTTACTAATAATTGCCCCGTTAATCCAACAGCTACCCATTCAGGTCTTTCTGATCTTGGAATATACTGTTTATCAGGATCATATTCTGGATTTAACTTTTGTCTTTTTTCAATTCGCTCAGGCGAAATAATTTTGCCGTTCTCATCTTTTTCCGCTGGGATGGTGACTTCTTCATATAGTGCCTGACCCCACTTCCCCGTCAAATATCGCTTATTCCATTCATAACCGGAACCTCCTAAGACAGCAGGGAAGCCACTTGTTACACCTAAAATATAATTATCTTTATCTGTTGCTTTCTTTATTTTGTCCCCTTCTGTTGTGACAAAATATCCGACATCAATGGGGTTGCCATCCAACGTTTCAAACAATTCAGCAAAATCACACCCTCTACCGGAAGTAATTTGCCCAGCAAAGCAAGCATCCCCTGTATTTCCGTTAATCAGAGCCATCAATGTTCCATTGACTAAATGCCAAGAGTTATCTTCAATTGCTTGACCTGAACGCCCCATAATATGCGCATTCACTCTATTATTTGTATCTGTACCATCTCCTTCCGCATGAGAGCATTCACCTGAAGCAATCGTATTACAACCCTCAGCATGGGACGCAAAACCTTCCGCTCTAGTTCCATCTCCTTCCGCGTGAGAACAATCTCCTAAAGCTACCGTATTACAGCCTTCCGCATGAGAGCCTGACCCTTCAGCTACCGTATTGCTTCCTTCTGCATGAGACGAGAAACCTTCCGCTGTAGTGCCAGACCCTTCGGCATGGGAACTGTCTCCTTGGGCAAGGGTATTAGTTCCCTCTGCATGAGCACCGACACCTGTTGCTTCGGTTCCTTCTCCTTCTGCGTGAGAAAAATCTCCTGAAGCTACCGTATTACAACCTTCCGCGTGAGAGCTTTCCCCAATGGCTTGCGAGAAAAATCCTTCCGCATGGGAGAAATCTCCTTGGGCAAGGGTGTCTCTTCCTTCTGAATGAGAGCTTTCCCCAATAGCTGTTGTAGCAAATCCTTCCGCATGGGAACCCTCTCCGCCAGCATTGGTGGCTCTGCCTTCCGCATGGGAGGCTAACCGTCCGGCTGACGTAAGGACTCCTTCCGAATGAGAAGCAAATCCAGCGGCTCCACCTGAATCTCCTTCCGAATGAGAAAAATCACCAGTGGCAACTGTAAGTTTACCTTCCGCATGAGCCTGTTCACCAGAAGCAACTGTATTTGTTCCTTCTGCATGAGCACCGGTACCTATTGCTTCTGCTCCTTCTCCTTCCGCATGGGAATTATCTCCTTGGGCGAGGGTGTCCCTTCCTTCAGAATGAGAATTAAGTCCTGTCGCTTTCGTGTTCCGCCCTTCCGCATGCGCATTTTCTCCATCCGCCTGTGTAATAAATCCTTCTGAATGGCTATTCAATCCTCTAGCAATTGAACCTAAGCCTTCAGCGGTCGAATTGTCTCCTTGTGCTACGGTATCTCGATTTTGGGCATGGGCATTGTCTCCTGTGGCTTCCGTATTTCTCCCTTCTGAGTGGGAAGCTTCACCTTCAGCATCCGTTTGAGTTCCTTCTGCATGAGAATAGCTTCCTGATGCCGTTGTACAATCTCCTTCGGCATGCGATTGTAATCCTTTCGCTATTGAACTTGTTCCTTCCGCATGAGAAGCTGTTCCAATCGCCTGCGTTCCAACTCCTTCCGCATGGGAATGATCTCCTTGGGCTACAGTGTTTCTTCCTTCTGAATGAGAAGCGTCCCCACTGGCTATCGTATCTATTCCCTCCGAATGAGCAGCCAATCCTTTCGCCTGAGTCCCTTTTCCTTCCGCATGGGAAGCATCCCCATCGGACATTGTTCTTCTTCCTTCCGCATGAGAATTTTCCCCATCTGATACCGTACTTCTACCTGCAGCAAGAGAGTCATCACCACTCGCCATCGTATTTCTACCTAACGCTGTGGCGCAATCTCCTGTTGCTTCACGATTACAATTTTTCCCATCCATTTATAGTCACTTCCTTCAAAGTCTCTTTTGTAATCTTTTTAGTGATTGTTCGCTTCGTTCTTCCACCCTTTGAATGATTTCTTCTATTCGCTTACGTCTATTCTCTATACGTTTTCCACTCACATTCGCATCTTTCATTCTTTCTTGATATTTATCCATCGAACGTTTTAATTCTTCAATGATTTCATTTTTTCTACTTTTTTCCCTAGCCATAGCTTCTGAAAACTGTTCTCTTAACCGTTCTCTTCTATTTTCCATTGTTTTATGGTCTCTGGTTTTATCCCTACTCATAGCCAATTCTTCTGTAAATTTTTCTCTGTTATTTTCCATTACGTACCTCTCCTTTTGTGTCGTTTTTAATTTGCATAGGATTTGCTACAATAATTAAAATTTGACCTTCATCTGTCCGTTTTAACACTCTATAACCACTTTGAGCTGTTGTAGCAATTCCGTCAGCGTTATCTCTGCAAAACTCATTCACTCCACTTCTTCTAATGAGAATTTTTCCCATCTGATACCATACTTCTACCTGCAGCAATAGAGTTATCACCACTCGTCATCGTATTTTTATCTAACGCTGTGGTGCAATCTCCTGTTGGTTCACGATTACAATTTCTACTGTCCATCTAAATGCCCTCCTTTGATAAATCTAACTTCCTACATCCCATCTTATGTAGGTATTAGCTTAGAAGTGAGTAGTTCTTCCAAAAAATCACTGTTAAAATGGACAGCATCAACAGTTGAAAATTCCCTCCTTGGAGGAGAGAAAATAATGATCAAGAATGGGGAGTATTTAATGATGTAAAAGGAATGAGTATCACACAAATAGCAAATAAATTAGGAAGAGATCGTAAAACCATTCATAAATAGTTGAACCAAGAAGCACCTCAAAGATACGAGCGAAATATAGTGAAATATTAGATCCATATAAGGAAGGATTATATACATGAGAGAATGGAAGAAGGCTGTTTAAAAATGCGGTTGTTATTTATGAAGAAATTAAGGAAAAGACAATATTTCTGATAATGCAGATCAACCTACAATAATTGCAGAAATTACATTTGATTGTTTGAAACCAGGTGATGAAATATGGTTAAATGGTATTTTTCAGGTGAATCTACCTCAAGATACCATAGTTGATGTCCTTTATCGGATTTCAAAAAATGGAGAGACGATTTATAGTGCAACGAAAAATATAGAAGGTACTGATAATATAGGTCAAATTTATTCTCAACAATATGTAGATACCATTAAAAATGTAGAGAAGGACGTAACCTATAGTTTAGTGGCATCTGTTCCTTCAGGTGATACAGGACCTCAAGTGTTTGGACCCATCACTTTGACTGGAGCTAAACAGTAAATCTAAATCGTATTTTTCTTTAAGTTTAATTAGCTTTAAAGTTTCCCCTCCAAGAGGTTTTTGTTGGTTTAAAATAAAGTTTGATCATTTATCAAAATTGTTATTTTTTAACAAATTTTTCGGTTTTTAATCACATTTAGCCCTTTTTTTATTATTTACACATTTGCACAGTCAAGACCATCAACAATGCAATAATATGGTAATGAAGGAGTGGTTTATTATGAGTAAATATAATGTACCTCCCTGGAAAAGGGAAAGTATAAAAGACTGTAAAGATAAAGAAATATCTGTTTGTAGTGATTGTTGCCCCGTTGAGATTGATACAGTTTCTCCAGGATTTGATCTAGGCTGTGGTGACTCATTTAACATTTTTAACTCAAACACGGGAGTTACAATAATTGGAGAAATTACTTTAGAGGCAGATTCTGAATGTGGATTGAATGTAATCATTACGGCAAATGGGGTGAATACTTCATTAGAAATTCCTCCTTCCAATGATATGTCTACCCCAAATATTTTAAGTATTGCTTATAAAGGTGTAACTAATATTAGGGTTGAGTGTAATGGTAGTGGGAACGGTTGTATAGGAAGTGCTAATTTTTCAATTATAGAAAGATGCATAACTAAAGTCAACGTTTAAAGTAGAGTGGATAAACTATGCAAACAGGAAAAATTTATGAATAAAAAGATTGATCAAAAAATGGTTTTCTTATTGAAACATAATGCGTTTTAATAAAAAGTTTGATTATTTTGAACCCAGAATCCTATATTATCAATGAAATTTGAAAATTATTATACTAGTTTTGATCAATCTTTTTTTCATATGGTCAAACTTAATTCAATATGATCAGATTTTTTTACATGGGATCGTCCTATTTCATTGGTTTATAGGGAGACGGGGACAAATTCTCTGTCCGGTCTCCCACTAGTGTGTGAAAATAACTTAGATTATTCTTTTGTTACCAAGAACGCACTATATTCTGTAACACCATTTGATTCTACATAAACCGCTAATACCCAATCTCCGTTAGGAAGTGGGATGCCACCTTGTACCGTACCGTCCCATGAAAATTCATGAAGTGGAGCTGGTACATTTTCAAAAGCTCCTAACGTATCGATGAATCCACCAATAGTTCCAGTACTTGCATCGAATTCATACAAGTCATACTGCAGCACCTCAGCGCCACCCGGCAAGTAAGATTCCACGGTGTACATATCATCTGATACCTTTCCAAGGCCTACCCCTGTTACACGAGGGTAATCTGGCTCTCCAACAAACAATATGGTTGGAACGTCAAAGATTTGTTCCCCATCACTGATTTCAATGGTTCCTTCATAGTACCCTGGCTCTAATTTTGAGGTATCTACCTGTACATGAAAATTCACTTCTTGTGTTGAACCTGGTTGTACTTCCAGGTTATTACTTAGCATCACTTTTATACCGTCTGGATTTCCATGCATTGTTACATCAAAGCTGTATGTTTTTCTTTCATCTGAAAGATTTTGAATTTCAAAGAATTGTTTTTCTACTTGTTTCCCATTATCTTTTATAAATTTCCCAAAGGAATGACTACCAGGAGCAACCAGTGTCATGGCATCTAATGCATCGACCACACGAATACTACCGGCACCTTGGGTATTGTGAGCAAAATCTTCTCCACTTGCTGGATCCACAAGGTTTTCAGCCGTATTCATTAACGCCGCTTTAACATCTTCTGTATCCCAATGAGGGTTTTTCTGTAATAATAACGCTGCAGCACCCGCTACATGTGGTGAAGCCATACTTGTTCCTTGTAAGGAAGCGTAACTATTTCCAGGGAACGTACTTACAATATTAACACCAGGAGCCGAGACATCCGGCTTAATCATCCATGAAAGCGCTACCGGTCCACGAGAAGAGAAATCCGCAATCACTTCAGGTGATGTCGATACATATTCAAAATCTAAAGTAACAGTGTTGTTTCCAGCCTCTAATTCTGCAAGCATTATCAGACCTTCTGCATTAGTGATTTTCACTGTTGGTACATCCATGCCTGGAATAACAAAAGGAATTTCACCTGGCGAATGGTTGAAAATAATGGCTCCAACCGCACCTGCAGCTTTAGCGTTAGCGGCTTTGTCTACAAAGGCATAAGCCCCGCGGCTAATTAAAGCAATTTTTCCTTCTGCATCAACTTCCGCAAACTCTTCTGCGCTTCCTAAACCAGCAAACACAAACTCAAATTCATTACCGTCTAATAACTCTATATCTTCAACTTTTTCATAACCCATTACCTTATCACTTTCATACTCTACGCCACCAGTTGTTATAACGTCAACATCATAATTATCAAACGGCAATTGCGTCGCTCCAACGGAGATGGCTTCACGAGAAGTTCCTGGAGATCCAACAGTCCAGTTGTCTGGTCCTGAGTTTCCATTAGATGTAACGGCTACGACTCCTTCCGCCATTGCCCAATCTAAAGCAATCGATGTAGCCCAGTCCGGGTTATTCAACGGATTACCTAGAGATAAGTTCATCACGTCTACTCCATCTTGAACCGCTCTCTCAATCCCAGCAACCACATCCTCTGTTGTCCCCCCATCTGGTCCTAATACACGATAGCCTAGAAGTGATGCATCCGGAGCCACACCTTTAATCACTCCGTTAGCAGCTACCGTACCTGATACATGTGTCCCGTGAGATTGAGTAGGACCTTCTTGAGGGTCATTGTCATCATCTACAAAGTCCCATCCTTTGTAATCTCCAAACGCATGTACTAAATCAGGATGAGTGTAATCAACCCCTGTATCGATGACAGCGACCGTTACTCCTTCACCGGTAAATCCAGCTTCCCAAGCATCATTAGCTCCTATGAAAGGTGCACTTTTGACCATTTCTGGACTAAACAATTCAGCAGAAAGCTCTTCCACTGAAATCACTCCCGCTGTATAGTTCACATTTGGATAAACTGCTTTAACACCAGGAATGGTTGCAAGTTTCATAATATCGGTTCCAGCTAATTCTACTGAAAAACCAGAGAAGACATAGTCATATTCGCGGTTCACTTCCGCCTGCTCCACTGATTGTTCAAGTGCATTTATCACTTTTTGTCTTTCAGCCTTTAAATTGTCTTTTGATTGATTTTTTCCTTTTTGCTTTGCCTCTACAATCGACTCAGCTTCCAGTTCTACAATGACTGTCGTCGGCCCGCTTGAAGATAGTTCGATATCTCCAAACAATTCAGCTACAGGCAATTCCTTAACCGTGATTTGTGAGGTATTGTCTGTTTGAGCAGCTGCTCCCATACCAAAAGTAGATAACAATAACACCATTGCAATAAAACTCATAAATGCTTTCGATACTCGTTTTTTCATTCCTCAAATCATCTCCCTAATTATTTAGAATAGTTAGAATATGCTCTCCCATAGCCTCGTATCAAAAACATGTATAAGGGCGTTTTCCAAAACATTTCTAACAATCTATTATTTCTACAAACGCTCTCATTTTTCCTCTAGTAAAATAGTACTAAGAGGTTATGATTTAGGAAGAAGTTACTGAATCATATTTGCTGTACTTGAAACAATAACCATTACATTAAAGAGAGATAACGCTGATGCGATCATTCTTACTCTTGTACCAGATAACCTTACAGCATAAGCAAGAGTTTCTATTGAGTGAATAATAAAAATAAACAGAGCTATTTAACAATAGTTTTTCAGTTATAAATTCTAAACTTTAACCTTCTTTTTATTTCAATTTAGTTATATTATTTTACCTTAAAAATTTCTTCTTCAACTAACCTACTCTTTTACTCAATAATAATTATTTCAACAAATAAGATAGTCTTTTATTCAACAGTATAGCCCAATTGTCTAATATGAAAGTCAAAAAACTCATGAACCAATTTCTAATTCATGAGTTTTGATCAATCTACTTTACACTACAACAGTCAGTAATTCGGTTTGATTCCTAATATTTCGGTGCATCTTTTTTTTAAACGGTGCAACTTTCTTTAAAACTACAAAGATATTATTTTGATTTATCTGACTTACTCCACCGTAACACTCTTAGCTAAGTTACGAGGTTTATCCACATCATTCCCTCTAGTAAGAGAAGCATAATAAGATAATAACTGTAAAGGAACAACGGATAGAGCAGGTGATAAAACATCTAATGTTTTAGGAATTGTGAAAGACTCATTAACGAGCTTCCCTAACTCTTCATTTCCTTCTTGGTTAATACCTAATACATAAGCACCACGTGCAGCCACTTCTTCTATATTGCTTACAGTCTTTTCAAATACATCTTCTTGTGTTGCTAATGCTATAACAGGAATACCTTCTTCAATTAGGGCTAACGTTCCGTGTTTTAATTCCCCGGCCGCATAAGCTTCAGAATGGATATATGAAATTTCTTTCAGCTTTAGTGATCCTTCTAATACAACTGCAAAATCTAATCCCCGCCCTATAAAAAATAAATTATTATGAAGTGCGATTTTTTCAGCAACAGTTTTAATTTGTTCGGATTGCTCTAAAATGCTTTCTACTTGTTGTGGAAGCTCCTGTAAAGCTGCAATTACTTTTTTCACTTCTCCTGCTTCTACTGTTTCTAGCTTTTGAGCTAAGTATAAACCGAATAAATAAAATGCGATTAATTGCGATGTATAAGCTTTCGTAGAAGCAACGGCTATTTCAGGTCCTGCCCAAGTTGTAATCACATCATCCGCTTCACGAGAAACAGAGCTTCCCACTACGTTTGTTATCGCTATTACACGAGCCCCTTGACGTTTAGCTTCTCTTAGAGCAGCTAACGTATCAGCAGTTTCTCCTGATTGACTTACGACGATAACTAACGTGTTTTTTGTAATAATTGGTGAACGATATCGATATTCAGAAGCAACGTCTGTTTCAACTGGAATACGTGCTAACTTTTCAATAAGGTTTTTACCCACTAACCCAGCATGATATGCAGTACCGCAAGCAACAATATGAACGCGATCAATAGATTTAATTTCTTCATCAGTCATTTTAATTTCATCTAAAATCACTTGATCTTGATCCATTGATATTCGGCTGCCCATTGTATCGCGGTATGCTGTAGGTTGATCATAAATTTCTTTTAACATAAAATGGTCAAACCCTGCTTTTTCAGCCGTTACGATGTCCCAATCCACATGGAAAACATCTTTTTGAATTTCATTCCCGTTCACATCTTGTAAAGTCACTTCATCTTTAGTTAAGATTGCCATTTCTCCATCATTTAAAATATACACATCTCTTGTGTGTTCTAAAATGGCTGGAATATCTGAACCGATATAACTTTCACCTTTACCGATTCCAATAATTAATGGACTTGCTAAACGAACAGCAATTAATTTATCGGGTTCATCTTCGCAAAGAACAGCCAATGCATATGCCCCACGCATACGATCTACTGCTTTTTGAACCGCCTTAACGATATCACCCTCATATAAATCAGAAATAAGATGAGCGATAACCTCTGTATCCGTTTCAGAAGAGAATTTATGCCCTTTTGCAATTAACTCTTCTTTAAGAGTTCCATAATTTTCAATGATTCCATTATGAACGACTGAAAATTTTTGTGATGGATCACAATGAGGATGTGAGTTTTCGTCAGAAGGTTTTCCGTGCGTTGCCCAACGAGTATGCCCAATACCAATTGACCCTTTAATTGGATTTGTACTTAACTCTTCCTCTAGTACCGCTAACCGACCTTTAGCTTTCTTCACTTCTAATCCACGATTGGTATACACTGCGATTCCAGCAGAGTCATACCCTCTATATTCTAATTTTTTTAATCCATTTATTAAAATACTTTTAGAATCTCTATTTCCAATATATCCGACTATACCACACATAAGTTTTTTCTCCTCCCATAAGACAGGGAGCGTTAATAAGCTCAAAAGACATCACTTTTTAAACACTCCCTTCATACGTATTATTAAAATGATAGCTGATTACACTAGGTTGTGTAAAAAGTGATTATATTCAATTATGAGTCATCCTAATTGGAAGCTTGTCAAATTGGTCACCCAATTCATTTACTTTCCAATTTTACGGTATGGATGAAATATACCGGGAGGTCCCCGCCGAATGCTTCGAACACCTTCCACCTCGTCAACTTATAACCTTATGTAAGTTATGATTATGAAGAAGCACTTTATAAAGTTATCAAGTTCTGGCGCTTTAAAACAAGTAACCCCGTTCCACCTTTCTTTTTTAGAGTATACAACTATATTATTGTATTTCACATTAAATGTGAACCCTTTTTTAAAATAAGAAATGTAGTGATTATTTTCCAATGTTAATGAGTTTAAGAGAATTATAGTTCATCTTTAATTTTATTTACTATTTTTTCAGCATAACTTCGAATTTGTTCTTCATCTGGTCCTTCAACCATAACACGTATTAAAGCTTCTGTTCCGGAAGGGCGCACTAAAACTCTCCCATTATCACCTAGTTCTATTTCTATTCCATGAATGGTTTCTTCTATTGCTGCATTACCATGTAATCCTTCTTTATCCTGAACCCTCACATTAATCAATACTTGTGGATATTTAGTCATCAATTGCTTCAACTCACTTAATTTTTTTCCTGAATGCTGAATCGTGCTTACGAGTTGAATGCCAGAAAGAATACCATCACCTGTTGTACTATGGTCTAGGAAAATAACATGTCCTGATTGTTCACCACCTAGATTATATCCATGTTTCCTCATCTCTTCCATCACATAACGGTCTCCCACTGCTGTTTTGGAAGATTGCATACCTAATGATTCAATCGCTTTGTAAAATCCAATATTACTCATGACTGTGGATACAATTTTGCTTTGATTTAACTTTCCAGATTGATTCATTGCATCCCCACAAATACATAATATGTAGTCCCCATCAATTAATGATCCAGTATTATCAACTGCAATTAATCGATCTGCATCACCATCAAAGGATAATCCCAAATCCGCACCTAAACGGACAACTTCAGATTGCAATTTTTCTGGATGAGTTGAACCACAATTTTCATTAATGTTTAAACCCGTTGGCTCAATACCTATTGAGATCACTTCTGCACCTAATTCTTCAAATACTTTTGGAGCGATTTCATAAGCTGCTCCATTGGCACAATCTAACACTATTTTCAAACCCATAAAATCAGCTTCGACTGTTGTTTTTAAATATTCTATATATAAATCCTTTGCTTGAGGTTGATCTGTTACAGTTCCTATATGGTCTCCAATTGGTCTTGGTAAATCATCTACCTCTGCATCCATTAGACGTTCTATTTCTAATTCTGTTTCATCAAACAACTTAAATCCATCCTGCCCAAAAAACTTAATTCCATTATCAGCTACTGGATTATGTGAAGCGGAGATCATTACACCTGCATCTGCACCTAATTCACGAGTTAAATAGGCTACGCATGGTGTTGAAACAATGCCCAATCTAATGACATTTGCTCCAATAGATAATAAACCTGCCACTAGGGCTGCTTCTAACATTGGACCTGAAATCCTTGTATCTAAACCAATGATTACTGTGGGTTTTTCAACCTTCCCAGCTAATACGTACCCCCCACAACGACCAATTTTATATGCTAATTCAGGGGTAAGCTCTTGATTAGCAATGCCACGTACACCATCAGTTCCAAAATATTTCCCCATGTTATCTTGCTCCTATTCGTATATGTTTGTTATTATTGATTAATTTTCTCATTTAACAGTTCTTCTTCAGAAGATGAATTTTCGGAAATCGGAAGATTCAAGCCTTCATCATTTTCCGATCGTATTCCACCTTCAATAGTTTCACTTCTTTGAGTTTCCGTTTCATCAATTATGTCCGTTTCTCCTTCTTCATTTGTTTCAGGTTCTGTATCTATTACCTCTTCTGGAATTGGTTTTATTTCTAAAAACACTTTTAAAGGAGAATCCCCTCCATATTTCACAAAATTAGGAAGTGTTAATTGAATGCTGCGTTCATAACTTCCTGGGGAAAGTCCACTAATATCAACTGTGGCATCTATGTTATTTTCACTAAGATTTTCTAAAATAGATGGTGCTCCATCAACTATCAAATCTAATAAACCATCTGTTGGTTCACTAAAAGCAATTTCATATTCGTTGCTGTTTAACCCAATAAGTGTAATAGGAAAATTAGCAAATGTTTTGGTTTCAGAAGGTACAATAATAATCTCTACCTCAACTTTTTGAGGTTCAATCTTTTTAATACCATCAGGTACCGTTAAGATATGAGAAGATACTCTGTCGCTCGTCAAATTACTTAAATCAATTTCAATGTCATCGTAAACATTGTAATCTTTTAATACATCTTCTGATCCATAAAGTGTAACTTCATCTATACTCTGTTTAAAGGATACTACACTATACCCTTTTGGTGTTTCACCTCTCAAATTCACTCTTAAATCTAATGTTTTTGATGGGCTTATGATAGGTATTTCCACTTTCACTTTTGAAGGATTTATCCCTACTTCTACTTGCTTACTATTCTTATCATATGCTGCCAGCGACAGTTCAGTCACTATATCCTCATGTACATTCGTTACATCAACGGAAGATTGAACGCTGGAAATTTGTTCTATTACACTGCTTGGTGCTGTGATGGAAACTTCTTCTGTAGATAAAATTGGTTTTCTTGCTTCGTATCCTTCTCCTGGATCTCCTTTTACATTAATTTCAATTGGTAATGAAGTTGTGATGATCTCTTCAATGACGACTGTAACAGTTGGTGGATATAGTTCAACTTCTACATCATCAGGAAAGCCAATAGAATCTAACCTAATATGATGTCTTCCCGCTCCTTTATTGGATAAATCTACCGCTATTTTATATTTTTCATTTTCTTTACTTACCGGTTTAATATCTGTTTCTTTTCCTTTTAAAACCACATTAACAGAGCTATAATATTTTTCTTGAATATGTAAATCCTCACCTAGATTTAAAATGGTAATTGGAAAATCATCTATTCCTCTACTCTGTTCAGTATTTATTGTATCAATAACTGTAGGTGGAGGAGTTGCAACTTGTTGATCTAACTGAACAAAAGCCCATAGCAATATACCGAAAATCACTGCCGCAATTCTTACAACTGTTATATTCCCTAACCATTTATCCATTTTGATTACCTCTTTCGTTTCCAAAATGAAGTTTTGTCTTTATTTTTGACACTTGGTTTTAGCTCTTCAAATATTTTGGATATGAGCGATTCATCTTTCACATCCCTAACTACTTGTCCATTCATGGCCATGGAAATAGCGCCTGTTTCTTCTGAAACAACAATACACAAAGCATCAGATACTTCACTCATACCTATGGCAGCTCGATGACGTGTACCTAACTCCTTACTAATAAAAGGATTTTCAGATAAAGGGAGGTAACATCCCGCTGCTCGTATTTCACCATTTTTTATCACTACAGCGCCATCATGTAAGGGAGTATTCGGAGTGAAGATATTAATTAATAACTCAGCACTTATTTTTGATTTGAGTTGGATTCCAGATTCTATGTATTCATTTAATCCCGTTTCTTTTTCAAATACAATGAGAGCACCTATTTTTCGCTTAGATAAATAATTAATCGATTTAATCACTTCACTGATACGATCATTCACTTCTTTTTCTTCTTGTGATACAGTTCTGGTAAATATTTTACCCCGTCCTAATTGTTCTAATGCCCTTCTGAGTTCAGGTTGAAATATAATAATAACGGCTAAAAGCCCATAGTTAAACGCTTGCTCCATCAACCACTGTAACGTATTAAGACCCAACAATATACTAAGAGCCCATGCCACAATGACAACTACTATACCTTGAAGCAGTTGTACAGCACGAGTTCCTCGAATAATCATTATTAATTTATATATCACATAACTTACGATTAAAATATCTATTATATCCATAAAGGTGATGTCGGTGAAAAATCCCATTTTTTAGCTCTCCTAGTATCCAACTTCAAAAAAACCTTCATTTTTTTATTAAAAATTTGTTAAAATTACATTTCTTTTTCTAATATAGATCATACCATAAAATGTACAACTCTAGAACTTTTACCAGTGAAAAAAATAAATCGCTTATAAGATAGGTATTCTCACCTACAAAATGAATTACTCATCAATTTGTACAAAAAAACCAACCCATATTTTGGGAAGGTTTATTTCAAACAAATTAATTTTATTCACTTTTAAAAATGTCGAAAAAACCACTAATTTTATACCAAATCCAATCTAATGTTTGATCAATATGAGTGACTCCTCCGGCAACTTTTTCAGCTGAAGCTAGTAGATTTATTTTACTGTCAATTAATGTTACCTTGCCATTCACTGTTCCTTCCACTATAATTTCTCCATTTTCAACAACAAGATCCCCATTTACGGTCTGTCCTTCCGGTACAATGACTTGATTATCTTTGATCACTACATATTCCATACCGCTTCCTGAAACAATAAGATTTGATTCTGGTTCATTCATTGCGAACAAACTACCCATCATAATAATAACAAAAACGGCTGCAGCAGCCATTGCAGGATACTGTTTAGCCCACCTCATCCATCTGTTTTCGCTTTTCATTGGAATGACATCCATAATCTTGTCAGTTAAATCATCAGGAACTGGGCTTTTTGGGAGAGACCTAGTTAATGCCTCGGTTTTTTCTAATTGCATTAAATTCTCTTTACAATTTGAACATGTGTCTAGGTGATGGCTTAGCTGATGAAGTTTTACACCAGTAAGATCTCCGTCCAAGTATTCATGCAATAAAGAATTTACTTGTTTACAATTCACTTTGCCCACACCTTTCAGAATTCAAACTCGTTCGTTCATTCTTACCATACGTTTGATAAAAGAATCGGTTTCAAAAAAATAATAAATTATGATTACTTATAACTTGAACTACATTCTACATTAAGTTTCCATGCTCTAATTTTTTCCGAAGATACTCTCTACCCCTATGGACTCTAGTTTTGACCGTAGTTACAGGCATATTTAATATATCACCGACCTCCTGAAGAGATAAGTCATGCAAGTAACGTAACACGACAACTGATTTATACTTTTCTGGTAATTTATCAATCGCTTCTCGAACATGCCTCTGTGTTTCGGATATGATGAGTTGTTGATCTGGTGAGTCATCTTCGCTCGGAAGAATATCGTAGCCGTCTATCCCTTCACCTTCTATAGTTTCAGCATCTAATGAAAAAGCATTTTTTCTTTTCCTTAATCGATCAATACACAAGTTTGTACCGATGCGAAAAATCCATGTAGAAAACTTGTACTTTGCATCATATTTATGTATGCTTTTGTACACTCTTAGGAAGGTTTCTTGAGTTATATCTTCCGCTTCTTGTTTATTACCTAACATTCTGTATCCAAGATGGTAAATTTTGTTTTTATATAAATCAACTAAATCTGAAAAGGCTTGATGATTTCCTTTTTTAGCTAATTTAATAATTTTTATTTCGGTACTATCCACTACAATTCCCCCAGCACATTTCTTGCTATGGTCTAACTTGATTAAAATTTAACTACTTCTTTTCAGCAACTATAATTCCAATTAATATTAAAAGTACTCCTAACCATTGTACGAGTAGTACAGATTCTTGTAATACAATTACAGCAACAATAATTGCTGCTGGCAGCTCAATTGCTCCTAACATCGCAGACAAAGATCCACCAATTTTAGGAATTCCTAAGTTAAAACTAATTGTAGGAATCACTACACCTAAAATAGCTGCAAATAATCCCCAAAAAAGAAAAGTATTTAGCTCTCCTTGGATATATGTCTGATTAGGAAATAAAATCATCATTACAATGATACTAGGTGGAAGAGACGCTGTAATCATTATAGCTGATTTTAGTACAGAATCTATGTTTGTTGCAACTCTCCCTGTAAACGTTATAAATAAACTATATGTAATTGCAGATAAAAACCCGTAGATAAACCCTCTGATGCTCATTTGTTGAAGGTCTTCAATGGACAATCCTACAGCTAAAATGGTTCCAAACATGACTACAACAACCGCTAGCATCTGATACATCGAGGGTAATCTTTTATGTAATACAGATTCAATAATGATTGAAATCCATATAAACTGAAACAACAATACAATGGAAAGAGATGCATCTAAGTCCCTTAAAGAAGCATTGATAAAAATGGAAGTAAGTGAAATTCCAATAAAACCTAACAAGGTTAATCTAAACCAAGGAGTCTTCATTGGATTCTGCCACGCACTTCTCCTAAACCCAATAATAATCCATAATATCATCATACCAAAAAATAACTGCCCTGTGGTGATTTGAAGCTCATTTAATCCAGATTCATATGCAAGTTTAATAATGGACGACAATATCCCATAACTTGAAGCTCCAACTAACACAAGAATAATAGCTACCCAACGATGCATTTCTTTCAATTTAATAACCTCCAAGATACAAAAAGCCGGAAAGTCCATTAAGACCTCCGACTTTGTATACGGATAAATATTGTTAGCCTTTTGTACTCGTTTTATAGTTGAAAATAAATAATGTTCATTTATCCAGTATTTCGAAGCCCAGCAGCAATTCCATTTATCGTTAGTAGAACCTCACGTAATAAATCAGCGTTATCATCATTTTCTTCACGTAATGTTCTAAGTTCAGACAAAAGCTCCACTTGCAAATAACTTAACGGATCTACGTATGGATTTCTTAAACGAATAGATTCCTGAATAACTGGAACATTATCTAAAATCTCTTTTTGTTTCGTTATATCTAAGATAAGCTTACTGGTCAAAATATATTCATCCTCTATGGATTTGAAAATACGATTTTTAATCGTAGAATCTTTAATCATATTGGAATACTGCTTTGCAATTAATAAATCTGACTTAGCAAGAGCCATTTGTAGATTATCTATCATGGATCTGAAAAATGACCAATTCTCATACATATTTTGAAGTGTTTTTAAATTCTCTTCTTTGTCCTTTATATAGGATTGTAATCCTGTCCCTGCAGCATACCATGCAGGTAATAAATATCTACTCTGTGTCCAAGAAAATACCCAAGGAATCGCTCTTAAATCTTCAAATTTATCACTATTTTTACGTTTAGAAGGTCTAGAACCTATATTTAATTCCCCAAACTCGGTTAATGGTGTAGATTCTTTAAAAAAGGTTACAAAATCTGGATCACGGAAAATAAGATCTTGATATTTCTTTAGAGCTGACTCTGAAATACCCTGAACAATTTCTTCCCAATTAGGATCATCTTTTAATTCCTGTTTTCGTTTAGATAACAAACCAGCTTTAATTAATGAAGAAGTTGCTTGTTCTAAGCTTCTGTATGCTATGCCCTTTAAGGAATAACGAGAAGAAAGTACTTCTCCTTGTTCTGTAATTTTGATCCCACCACCTAAAGTACCTGGTGGTTGTGCTAAAATACTGCGATTCAAAGGCATGCCACCTCTACCTAGAGCGCCACCTCTGCCATGGAAAAACTTTAATTTAATACCGTACTTGCTTGCGGTTTCTGTAATATCCCTCATAGCAATTCTTAATTCCCAGTTGGCTGTAATGGCTCCACCGTCTTTATTGCTATCTGAATATCCCAGCATAATCTCTTGAAGATCATTTACTTCCTTTAAACTTTTCCTATAGATAGGTATGTTAAACAGCCGATCTATAATTTGTGATGCTGCATGAAGATCATCTATCGTTTCAAAAAGTGGTACTGGTTGAATAGATAATCCATTTGGTTCAAGACGATGTAATCCATACTCTTTAGCTAATATCGTAACTTCCAATAGATCACTAACACCCTGTGTCATACTAATAAGGTAACTCTTAATGCAATCTTGACCGAATTCTTTCTGGGCGTTGTAAATCGTTTTGAAAACATCTAAACATTCCTTTGTGCTTTCAGAATAATTTAGATTTACTGTCGTTAATGGTCTTGGATCATTTAATAAGTCTGTTAATAAATGAATCTTATCATCTTCATTCAATGCCGAGTAGTTTTCTTCAATCCCTGTTTTTGAAAGAATTTCTGATATAGCAAATTCATGCTCCTTACTATGCTGGCGAATATCCAAGGAAGCGACATGAAAACCGAAAAGTTCAACTTGCCTGATTACCTTCTTGACATATTTGTTTGCTGCATAATCTGCAAAATGACCTCTTAAACTACAATCAATCAATTTCAAATCATTTACAAACTCTTCAGGAGAATTGTATCTTTCTTTTTCATTTGATACAGAAGCCTCTGTATTATTAATTTTTTGAAGCATATATGAAAGTTTGATTCTATATGGTTCCTTTATATTTCTCCACTGATCAGCAATTGGGACTTCAACATTTATTCTATCTTCTTCAATTGATGTTAAAAGTTCATCAGATACTTTTATTATACTAGTACTGAAACTTAGATGATCTTTAAGGTCTTTTAGGATTTGCCTATATTTCTTCAATGCTAAACGTCTCTGCATGACAAGTGTTTGCCATGTTGTTTTAGCTGTTACAGAAGGATTACCATCACGATCTCCGCCTATCCAAGACCCAAATCGTAAAAATGTTGGTACATGCCAGTCTTGTTCTGGGTAATATTTTTTTAAACTATGCTCTAACTCCTGATATACATTAGGTAAAACATCGAATAATGTTTCGTCAAAATAATAGAGTCCGTTACGAACTTCATCTATGACTGTAGGTTTACGATCACGAAGTTCGTCCGTTTGCCACAAAGTTAATACTTCATTATGAAGTTTATCCTTTAATAATTCACGCTCTTTATAAGTTAAAGTAGGATTATCTAATTCCATCATCTCTTCAGCAATTCTGTGATGAATATCTAAAACCGCTCTTCTTGTTGCTTCCGTTGGATGAGCCGTCATCACTAATTCTAATGTTGCCCCACTTAAAATTTCCATTACATCATCACTAGATACATTACATTCTTTAAATTCGATAATAATACTTTCAATAGAACCAGGTTGAATAATATCACCTGTTGACCGTTCGTACTCTCTTTTTCTACGAACTCGATGATTTTGCTCTGCAATATTAACAAGGTGAAAATAAATTGCAAATGCCCTTATAACATTATGACGCTTATCCTTTTCTAATGTCTCAATCTTAGTTTTAAAAGTTTCCAGTAACTCTTGTATGAAATTAGCACGTAAAGATTTACTCATTTCTCTGATTTCTTCTACGACATCAAGTAATTCTTTACCTCCCTGATGAACCAAAACCTCACCTAGAATATTGCCTAAAAAACGAACATCTCTACGTAACGGATCTGTTTTATTCGTATCTACAGTAGTTTCAACCAACTCTCACACCTCATCCTCATTAAAATGATATAAATATATGATACTAAAAAAAGGATCAAAAATCTCTAATTTAACAAAAATAATGAATTTCCATTAATTGAAATTAATAATTATGTACTATAGATTCATTTATACCTGTATAAATATACAATTATGGGAAGGTTCAGATTTTAATTCAACAAATCATCTATATTCACTAGTGATATACTGTGTTAGGGGAGTATACAAATTGCACTACTATAATTCAATTTATATTAATTCAGATCTGAAAATCTAAATTAATATGATATTAAAAAAAAAGACCCTATAGGTCATTATAATAAGATGGAGCGGGTGATGGGAATCGAACCCACGCGACCAGCTTGGAAGGCTGGAGTTCTACCATTGAACTACACCCGCATATTAAATTTAAAGTGGTCGGGACGACACGATTTGAACATGCGACCCCTTGGTCCCAAACCAAGTGCTCTACCAAGCTGAGCTACGTCCCGATGTAATATAGTTGAAATGGCACGCCCTGAGAGATACAGTTCCTGACCGCGATGTTTCTGCTTTCGAAGCTTATGCTCCGACGAACTCTAACGTTCAAATTATCTCTAGCGTTTAGTATTTCAATGATGTTTCAAAATGGCACGCCCTGAGAGATTCGAACTCCCGACCTTTTGATTCGTAGTCAAACGCTCTATCCAGCTGAGCTAAGGGCGTATGGAGCGGACGACGAGATTCGAACTCGCGACCCTCGCCTTGGCAAGGCGATGCTCTACCACTGAGCCACGTCCGCAAATGGTGCGCGTGAAGGGAGTCGAACCCCCACGTCGTAAGACGCTAGATCCTAAGTCTAGTGCGTCTGCCAATTCCGCCACACGCGCATAAATAAAATGGTGAGCCATGAAGGATTCGAACCTTCGACACCCTGATTAAAAGTCAGGTGCTCTACCGACTGAGCTAATGGCTCTCATAATGGCTGGGGATACAGGATTCGAACCTGTGCATGACGGAGTCAAAGTCCGTTGCCTTACCGCTTGGCTAATCCCCATCAATTTGGGTTGTAACAGTGCCGTCGAGAGGACTTGAACCCCCAACCTACTGATTACAAGTCAGTTGCTCTACCAGTTGAGCTACAACGGCAAGCTATTGATGGTGGACGCTGACGGGATCGAACCGCCGACCCTCTGCTTGTAAGGCAGATGCTCTCCCAGCTGAGCTAAGCGTCCATATTGTTGATAGAGTATAAGGAATAAGCCAAGGATCCCTGCAAAGATATTGTTGTCCGAACGGAAGCTCCGACGAACCCTGGGATTCATTATCCCTTGATGCTTTTACTTTAGATGGTGACCCGTACGGGATACTCTTCATTTCATTACGAGACTACGATGCAATCACATATGAAGATTATGCTCCGACGAACCCTGGGATTCATTATCCCTTGATGATTTTCTTTAGATGGTGACCCGTACGGGATTCGAACCCGTGTTACCGCCGTGAAAGGGCGGTGTCTTAACCGCTTGACCAACGGGCCACATTAATATGATAAGCTCCCAACCGGATTCGAACCGGTGACCTCTTCCTTACCATGGAAGCACTCTACCTACTGAGCTATGGGAGCATATGGCTCCCCGAACAGGACTCGAACCTGTGACAACTCGGTTAACAGCCGAGTGCTCTACCAACTGAGCTATCAGGGACCATTACATACAGTAAATAGAGAATTAAAGCTTGGCAACGTCCTACTCTCCCAGGACCTTGCGGTCCAAGTACCATCGGCGCTGGAGGGCTTAACGGTCGTGTTCGGTATGGGAACGCGTGGTACCCCTCCGCCATCATCACCAAACATTTAAGGATATTTATTTATATTCCCTAAAAACTAGATGCGAAACAAAGATAAGCTTGGAATCTTTATTTTGAATGTATTTGGATAAGCCCTCGACCGATTAGTATTCGTCAGCTCCATGCATTGCTGCACTTCCACCCCGAACCTATCAACCTCGTCGTCTTCAAGGGGTCTTACTAAATTGGGAAATCTCATCTTGAGGGGGGCTTCACGCTTAGATGCTTTCAGCGCTTATCCCTTCCGTACTTGGCTACCCAGCTATGCTTCTGGCGAAACAACTGGTACACCAGCGGTACGTCCATCCCGGTCCTCTCGTACTAAGGACAGCTCCTCTCAAATTTCCTACGCCCACGACAGATAGGGACCGAACTGTCTCACGACGTTCTGAACCCAGCTCGCGTACCGCTTTAATGGGCGAACAGCCCAACCCTTGGGACCTACTTCAGCCCCAGGATGCGATGAGCCGACATCGAGGTGCCAAACCTCCCCGTCGATGTGGACTCTTGGGGGAGATAAGCCTGTTATCCCCAGGGTAGCTTTTATCCGTTGAGCGATGGCCCTTCCATTCGGTACCACCGGATCACTAAGCCCGACTTTCGTCCCTGCTCGACCTGTACGTCTTGCAGTCAAGCTCCCTTATGCCTTTGCACTCTTCGAATGATTTCCAACCATTCTGAGGGAACCTTAGGGCGCCTCCGTTACGCTTTAGGAGGCGACCGCCCCAGTCAAACTACCCGCCTGACACGGTCCCCGACCCTGATTCAAGGGCCTAGGTTAGAACTCGAATACGATCAGGGTGGTATCCCAAGGGCGCCTCCACCGATGCTTGCGCACCAGCTTCCAAGGCTCCCACCTATCCTGTACAAATCGTACCCCAGTTCAATATCAGGTTGTAGTAAAGCTCCATGGGGTCTTTCCGTCTTGTCGCGGGTAACCAGCATCTTCACTGGTATTAAAATTTCACCGGATCTCTCGTTGAGACAGCGCCCAAATCGTTACGCCATTCGTGCGGGTCAGAATTTACCTGACAAGGAATTTCGCTACCTTAGGACCGTTATAGTTACGGCCGCCGTTTACTGGGGCTTCGGTTCATAGCTTCGCCTAAAACGGCTAACCATTCCCCTTAACCTTCCAGCACCGGGCAGGCGTCAGCCCGTATACTTCGCCTTACGGCTTCGCACAGACCTGTGTTTTTGCTAAACAGTCGCTTGGGCCTTTTCACTGCGGCTCCCTCGGGCTATACACCCTAACGGAGCACCCCTTCTCCCGAAGTTACGGGGTCATTTTGCCGAGTTCCTTAACGAGAGTTCTTCCGCGCGCCTTAGAATTCTCTTCTCGCCTACCTGTGTCGGTTTGCGGTACGGGCACCTTCACCTGGCTAGAGGCTTTTCTTGGCAGCATGAGTGCGAGTTCTTCGGTACTACAATTTTCCCTCCTCATCACAGCTCAGCCTTATCAGTGTGCGGATTTGCCTACACACCAGCCTTACTGCTTGAACAGACTTATCCATCAGTCTGCAACTGTTCCCTTCTGCGTCACCCCAATTGCTCATAACGGTTTACGGTGGTACAGGAATTTCAACCTGTTGTCCTTCGATTACGCCTTTCGGCCTCACCTTAGGTCCCGACTTACCCTGAGCGGACGAGCCTTCCTCAGGAAACCTTGGGCTTTCGGCGGACAAGATTCTCACTTGTCTTTTCGTTACTTATACCGGCATTCTCACTTGTGTACAGTCCAGCACTCCTTACGGTATACCTTCAATCCATACACAACGCTCCCCTACCCCTGATACCATTGTATCAAGCCATAGCTTCGGTGGTGTGTTTAGCCCCGTTACATTTTCGGCGCAGAGTCACTCGACCAGTGAGCTATTACGCACTCTTTCAATGGTGGCTGCTTCTAAGCCAACATCCTGGTTGTCTGTGCAACTCCACATCCTTTCCCACTTAACACACACTTGGGGACCTTAGCTGATGGTCTGGGCTGTTTCCCTTTTGACGATGGATCTTAGCACTCACCGTCTGACTCCTGGGGTTTAAAGTCTATGGCATTCGGAGTTTGACTGAGCTTGGTAACCCTTGACGGGCCCCGCACCCAATCAGTGCTCTACCTCCACGACTCACCCCCAAGGCTAGCCCTAAAGCTATTTCGGGGAGAACCAGCTATTTCCGAGTTCGATTGGAATTTCTCCGCTACCCCCACCTCATCCCCTCATTTTTCAACATAAGTGGGTTCGGGCCTCCAGTGAGTGTTACCTCACCTTCACCCTGGACAGGGGTAGATCACACGGTTTCGGGTCTACGTCAACATACTCATACCGCCCTATTCAGACTCGCTTTCGCTGCGGCTCCAGCTCTTCACTTTAACCTTGCATGCTAACGTAACTCGCCGGTTCATTCTACAAAAGGCACGCCATCACCCATTAAACGGGCTCTGACTTCTTGTAAGCACACGGTTTCAGGTTCTATTTCACTCCCCTCCCGGGGTCCTTTTCACCTTTCCCTCACGGTACTGCTTCACTATCGGTCGCTAGGGAGTATTTAGCCTTGGCAGATGGTCCTGCCAGATTCATACGGGGTTTCACGTGCCCCGCACTACTCGGGATCCACTCCGGAGAGAATGATTTTTTAGTTACAGGACTTTTACCCTCTTTGGTTCGCCTTTCCAGACGCTTCACCTAAATCATTCCTTTGTAACTCCATGTGGAGTGTCCCACAACCCCAACAGGCAAGCCTGTTGGTTTGGGCTAATCCGCGTTCGCTCGCCGCTACTGACGGAATCACTTTTGTTTTCTCTTCCTCAGGGTACTTAGATGTTTCAGTTCCCCTGGTCTGCCTCCGCTAGACCTATGTATTCAGTCTAGGGTACGTACCTATTACAGTACGTGGGTTCCCCCATTCGGACATCCCCGGATCGAGGTCTGCTTACGACTCCCCGAGGCATTTCGTTGTTCGCCACGTCCTTCTTCGGCTCCTAGCGCCTAGGCATCCTCCGTGTGCTCTTAATAGCTTAACCATTAAGTTCGATGTTTTATATGATCACTCATAATTGAGAATTCCATTTGCTAATTAATGCTTCTTTGCTTTCGCTATCTAGTTTTCAAGGAACATCAGTCGCTTGATCCACCTTTGTGGTGTTTTTTGCGACAAAAAATATCTTACCACATCTGCTTTTCTTCAGTCAACCGTTTTTTCAAACCATTTCTTGAAGTTTTTGCCTCTATGGTGGAGCCAAGCGGGATCGAACCGCTGACCTCCTGCGTGCAAAGCAGGCGCTCTCCCAGCTGAGCTATGGCCCCATAATTTAAACCCAAAAAGGTAATGGTGTGCTGCGAGGAGCACGTCCCATATGTTTAAGGGATAGTATGATGTGGTATTTTATTCGTTTTATTTATTCGGTACGTTTGTGGTGGGCCCTAGTGGACTCGAACCACCGACCTCACCCTTATCAGGGGTGCGCTCTAACCAGCTGAGCTAAGGGCCCGTACCGCTTGGCAACGTCCTACTCTCCCAGGACCTTGCGGTCCAAGTACCATCGGCGCTGGAGGGCTTAACGGTCGTGTTCGGTATGGGAACGCGTGGTACCCCTCCGCCATCATCACCAAACGAATGTATAGAGTGCCTTGCACTCTCAAAACTGAAAACGAGTGAACTGTATTCTCCATAGAAAGGAGGTGATCCAGCCGCACCTTCCGATACGGCTACCTTGTTACGACTTCACCCCAATCATCTACCCCACCTTCGGCGGCTGGCTCCCCAAGGGGTTACCTCACCGACTTCGGGTGTTGTAAACTCTCGTGGTGTGACGGGCGGTGTGTACAAGACCCGGGAACGTATTCACCGCGGCATGCTGATCCGCGATTACTAGCAATTCCGACTTCATGCAGGCGAGTTGCAGCCTGCAATCCGAACTGAGATCGGCTTTGTTGGGATTGGCTCCACCTCGCGGCTTCGCTGCCCTTTGTACCGACCATTGTAGTACGTGTGTAGCCCAGGTCATAAGGGGCATGATGATTTGACGTCATCCCCACCTTCCTCCGGTTTGTCACCGGCAGTCACCTTAGAGTGCCCAACTTCACTTGCTGGCAACTAAGATTAAGGGTTGCGCTCGTTGCGGGACTTAACCCAACATCTCACGACACGAGCTGACGACAACCATGCACCACCTGTCTCCTTTGTCCCGAAGGAAAGCCATATCTCTACAGCGTTCAAAGGGATGTCAAGACCTGGTAAGGTTCTTCGCGTTGCTTCGAATTAAACCACATACTCCACTGCTTGTGCGGGTCCCCGTCAATTCCTTTGAGTTTCAGTCTTGCGACCGTACTCCCCAGGCGGAATGCTTAATGTGTTAACTTCGGCACCAAGGGTATCGAAACCCCTAACACCTAGCATTCATCGTTTACGGCGTGGACTACCAGGGTATCTAATCCTGTTCGCTCCCCACGCTTTCGCGCCTCAGCGTCAGTTACAGACCAGAGAGTCGCCTTCGCCACTGGTGTTCCTCCACATCTCTACGCATTTCACCGCTACACGTGGAATTCCACTCTCCTCTTCTGCACTCAAGCTCACCAGTTTCCAGTGCGACTCGGAGTTGAGCTCCGAGTTTAAACACCAGACTTAATGGGCCGCCTGCGCGCCCTTTACGCCCAATAATTCCGGACAACGCTTGCCCCCTACGTATTACCGCGGCTGCTGGCACGTAGTTAGCCGGGGCTTTCTTCTCAGGTACCGTCTAAGCAAATGCAGTTAACATCTGCCTTCTCTTCCCTGGCAACAGAGCTTTACGATCCGAAAACCTTCTTCACTCACGCGGCGTTGCTCCGTCAGACTTTCGTCCATTGCGGAAGATTCCCTACTGCTGCCTCCCGTAGGAGTCTGGGCCGTGTCTCAGTCCCAGTGTGGCCGATCACCCTCTCAGGTCGGCTACGCATCGTCGCCTTGGTGAGCCCTTACCTCACCAACTAGCTAATGCGCCGCAGGTCCATCTCTAAGCGAGAGCTTACACCCTCTTTCTTCATCTCATCATGCGATGAAACGACCTTATCCGGTATTAGCTAATGTTTCCACTAGTTATCCCAGGCTTATAGGCAGGTTACCTACGTGTTACTCACCCGTCCGCCACTAAGAACATTAAAAAGCAAGCTTTTTAATCTCTTCGTTCGACTTGCATGTATTAGGCACGCCGCCAGCGTTCGTCCTGAGCCAGGATCAAACTCTCCATTAAAGGTTGCAATCTCTCGATCACAACTATTTTAGAGCGCTTGGCTCATTCTTTCTGTGCTTCCAAATTACATTTGGAATATATCCGGGTTCCCAAAAGTTTAAAACTTTTGAGCTATTTGTTTGGATTCCTGAAAAATTTCAAGTCTCCGTAAGTTCACTCGTTATTCAGTTTTCAAGGTGCAAGTTATTGTTTTTTTGTCGCTATTTGTTTTATGGCGACTCAATAATCATATAATATATCACTGATTATTGTCAAGCACTATTTTGATTTTATTTTGCTTTGTGCTTTTATCTTTTGCCAGCCATGTTTTGGCGGCGAAAATAAATTTATCACAGAATAAAAAACATGTCAACATTTTTTTTAATTATTCTACCGCATTAATCTTACTCATATAAAAACAGATAAAATAGTTCATGATTCTGAAAGTATTATTTTGTGTATTTTCTATTTAGCGCATATTTTGAAAGCTGCTTTGGTGATGCAAGTCTTGCATACATGCGAAAAATGACTTTATATCTAGCTTCAATAGCAGTTTTCATCTGCTTGTCCAATTTCATATCTTTTAAGTCCATTAACATTTCGTCTAATTCTTTACGAAGAAGATAATCAATTTCCTGAGTTTCTCTGTCATTTAACAATATTCCTAACAATCCAAAACTACCTCCAATTTCCTTTATAAGAAGATTTAGGTTAACTATTGTTATAATGTTATGCTCAATTTTTACTAATTTTATGAATGGTTTTTTGAATATTTTCTTATAAAAATAAACTAACTTAATAGGATTGGGGTAATCGTCGATTCAATAATAGCTGCCAACATTAGGGTTGCAACAGTAAATATGACCAAAGTAACTAAAAGCTTCATAAATGCTATAAACTCAATTTTATTTTTAGCTCGTAAATCATTATTTCCACTCTGAATAAGCCATTTCATAATCAAAACTCCAAATTTTATACCATATGCAGATGCAATCAATATGGCAGGAATTTCAAATATACCATGAGGTAAAATCCCTCTTAAAAAAAGCTCAAACATGCCAAATTCTGATCCAGACTGTGGAATTAGCTTAAATAAATACCCTATTGCCATTCCATTAGTAAGCAATAAAAAGACAGGAAACAATGAAAAGAAAAAACCACTATATATAGCAATTAAAGAAACTTTCACATTATTAGTAAAAATTATAATGAAAGCTGTTACATGAGGATTATCACTAGCTTGTATGTCTCGAGCCTTTTCCTCTAATCCTTGTATAGATTGCTGAATAAATTGTTCCACAGTTTCCGAATTAAACCCAGTGATAATCCCAACTACAAATAAAAGTGTAGAAATATAGAAGTATACCTTCATCTCTTTAAAGTTTACAAACAAGTTTTTAAAATTAAGCACTTCTTTTAAGAAAAGAGATATTTTATCACTATTAGATTTAAATTCATTTTTAGATGTTGTCACATTATTCAATTTCTCTTCTTTATGAATTTTATAGTTTTCATCATTCATTTCATACTTCCTCCTATAGGTTGTTTAACTTTTTGTACAAAGAGTGCATAAGTTTGTTGTACTAGCATACATTCTACTAACAAGTAGTTTGAACGTTTGTTAATTGACTAGGGGGTAATTCAATGAACTTCTTTTTAGTATTGAATGGTAAAAAGTTAAAACAGTACTTCATTATTCTTATTGCTGCAATTTTTGCTGCTGGTATTATTTATTCTGAAAGTGAAAATATAGCTGTTTTTTCTAATGTTTCAAATGATGAACCAGCAGCCATCTACAGCGTAGACACAGAAAATAAAGTGATCGCTCTCACATTCGATATCAGCTGGGGAGAGAATAGACCTGATCCAATCATAGATATTCTAAAAGAAAAGGATGTAAAAGCGACTTTTTTTCTCTCTTCACCATGGACTAGAGACAACCCTGAAATTGTAAAAGACATTGTAGATTCAGGGTTTGAAATCGGAAGCCACGGACATAAACATAAAAATTATAGCACTTTTAGTGACGAAGAAATTCGGAAACAAATACAGACAGCCCATCGAATCCTTACAGAGGATACTGGTACTGTTCCAAATCTAATTCGTATGCCAAATGGAGACTTTGATAAAAGAGTATTAAACATTGCCAACGATTTAAATTATAAAGTAATCCAATGGGATACAGATTCAAGAGACTGGATGAATCCTGGAGTAGATCATATTATTAATCGAGTTGTTTCCAATGCACACCCTGGAGACATCGTATTACTCCATGCTAGTGATTCATGCAAACAGACCCACCTTGCTCTTCCATCAATTATTGATCAATTAAGAGAAGATGGATATAAATTTGTAACCGTATCAGAATTAATAAATCAAACCTCTGTGGATAAAAAAGAAGTTAAGGATCAGTAGTCATAATCAATTCATATAAAATTTATTTATATAAATAATGAGCCTTTAAAGGCTCATTATTTTTTTTACTTTAGAATTTATAAGTTTTTCAAATTCTAAGTTTCAACAAAAGCTACCACTAATGAAGGATTCGTCACTGTTGTGTATTATTTTGCTTCTTACCAACTAACTTATGTAGTTTCATAATTTGCCAAATGTTACAACACAAGAGAGGCACTACCATAACAATTGTTGAGTATTCATTATTTTCTCTAAGTGAAGGAACCGCCTCAATAAGTGTCACAACAAAAATAAAAAAAACAGTGGGTGTAAAGGCATGGAAATTAGTTGCTTTACTTTTTAGCCACGCAATAAATAAAGCAGCGATCAACATTAATATAGGCAATATAGAATACGCCAATATTCCTGCATTATTCTCCTCAAAGAAAATGTACCTCAAAATAATTACATCTAAAAATGTAACGACAATCAATATCCACTGAATGATCTCCCACATTCCTCTTTTAGAAATCATCCCTTTAGCAATATAATTTAACATCATATATGCAAAAAAACCCATTTGGCTTAATACACTAAACATCAATCCAATCAAAAGGTAAAGGGAAATCACTTTTATATCTAGAGTAGGTTGCAATACCAATTGAGTTAATATTGCAGTGACAGCCCCAATAAATAAAGTAGTAAAAAATAAATATGTATAGTTCCTTATGTTCAATCATTTCACCTCAAATGTATAAATTGCAAAGATTTCAATCTTATCCTTGCTATTGTACCAACCAAAATCCAAAAATGCCAACAAAAAATCATAAAGTTGCGTAGAAATTCACATAATATAAACCACAATATAAACATGATAACTCTTATCTTTATTATAAAGATGAAGGAGGAATAACAAACAAAATGATGAAACTTATTAAAATTTTACTTTTCATCCTTCTTATATGCCTTGCAACTAGTTGTGGTTCTGATGGATCTTCTGGAGGAACACAGGCTTATAAAGATACAAAATCTATGGTCTTGGATATCCTTCAATCTGAAGATGGCAAGAAAATAATAACAGAAGCTTTAGAAAAAGATGATAATAAAAATGGTCCAAAGATGTTACAAAACTTACCAAAACAACAAAGTGAAGAGATAAAAGGCGCAGTAAAGCTATTATTTACAGACCCCAATTTCCCTAAGTACTTTGAAGACATGATGAAAAAAGATCCAAAGTTTGCAGGAGAGTTTGCCAAAACCATCCAAAAACAAAACAAAGATATTCATAAGGAACTTTTAAAAGATCCTGAATATCAGACTCAACTACTTGAAGTCATGAAAGACCCTGAATATAAAGATATGATATTTGAAATCATGAAAAGCAAAGAATATAGGAAACAAACCATGGCGATCATGCAAGATGCATTAAATAGTCCATTGTTTAGGGTAGAATTATTGGATTTGTTAAAAAAAGCAATGGAGGAAGAAAGTAAACCAAAAGAAGAAAAGAAAAAAGAAGAGGAATAACCCCCTCTTCTCTTTCATTTAAGCTAAATTAACTTTTTGCTGTACGGTTTATTATACTATCAGCTACTTCTAGATATGTTCTACCTATATCAGTCTCTTCTTTATAAACAGATGGAGAAAATTCTGGCTCCTGCGGGTGATTATCAGGTGCTCCTAAAGGAATTTGGGCTAATAAATCAGTACGTAATTCCTCAGCTAATTTAGCACCGCCACCCTTTCCATACACATAATCCTTTTCCCCGCATTTTCCACATTGATAATAAGACATGTTTTCAACTACGCCTAAAATCTCATGATTTGTATTTATAGCCATAGAACCAGCTCTTGCGGCAACAAAAGAAGCCGTTGCATGTGGTGTAGTTACGATAACTTCTTTACTTTGCGGTATCATTTGATGTACATCTAAAGCTACATCACCTGTACCAGGAGGAAGGTCTAACAACATATAGTCTAGGTCTCCCCACTGCACCTCTGAGAAAAAATTCTTTAACATTTTTCCTAACATTGGACCTCTCCAAATTACAGGTGCATTGTCTTCTACAAAAAAGCCCATGGAAATGACCTTTACTCCATGACGTTCTACAGGAATGACAGTATTTCCCTGTACTTCTGGTCGTTTCTCAATTCCCATCATGTCAGGAATACTGAAACCATATATATCCGCATCAATAATACCTACTTTTTTACCTTTTCTGGCAAGTGCTACAGCTAAATTTACAGTAACGGTTGATTTACCTACCCCACCCTTACCACTTGCAATGGCAATGAATTCTACACCTGCATCCTCACTTAATACAGCAGCCGAGATTGGTTGAGTATGTGGTTTAGGTGGTTGTTTTGATGTTTCATTTGATTTGCCAGACAACTTACCTTGAACTTCTTTCCTTTCAAAATCTGTCATTTCTCTAAAACGTATATGTACTTGTCCTTCTGTTAAGACACTTAAAAGCTCTTTTATTTCTTTTTCTATTTTCTGTACTGTTTCATCTTCCTTTTTTGAAAGTGCCACAGTAAGATTGATGGATTGTTCTTTTATCATAAGATCTCGAACCAAATTTAGGCTGACTAAACTTTGATTTAATTCAGGTTCTTTTACTTTCTTTAACAATTCGAAAACACGTTCTCTTGTAATCATCTCTACACGCCCCTACTCTCTCATATGTAATATGTATTATGTTTTTTATTATAACATAATACATGAATTCATTATTTTATCGCTATACCTGATCCCCGTCAAAATAACGAAGAAGAGCATGATATATGGACTCCGCAACTTTAAGCTGGTATTCTTTGCTCTTTAGAAGCTCCAATTCTTCTGGATTTGATAAAAAACCTGCTTCCACCAATGCAGATGTAGTGTTCGTATTTTTTAACATGATTAAAACATCTTCTGTTAATGCTTCCCGTTTGGTATTTAAATTATTTTTAAACTCATCTTGAATCAATTTAGCCAGTCTTTCACTTTCTTCTGATTTTGAATGATAGAATGTTTGAGCTCCATACCATCGACTCGATGGAATGCTATTTAAATGAATGCTAACTAATAAGTTCGCATCACTTTCGTTAATTAATTTTAATCTGTTATTAAAATCTATTCTTTTTTTGTTATTTGCTGCATTTTCCGTTAAGTCTACATCTGCTTCTCTTGTCATGATCACAAATGCACCTGCTTCTTGTAAGTAGTCCCTTAAATACAATGAAATATTTAAGTTAACCGTCTTTTCAAGCAATGATCCGTCTTTACTAACTGCTCCTCCATCAAACCCCCCATGACCTGGGTCAATTGCTATAGTCTGACCTGATAAAGAAGATGAACCTCCAGTCCAAGTTAGAACTGCTGGATAACTTATGTATAAAATTGAAATTGTTAATACTAATAGAAACAACATAAAAAACAACTTCAATTTACCTTTACCATAATTCTTTATCGCTTCTCTTATTATAGTTTTAAACATAGAAACACCCCGCTCCATAAGACTTATATATCTATATGGAGTAGGGTGGACAAATATTACATGAAGTAAACATGTTTTTGTTTTTATTTTATAAGAAGAGCTGTATTAATTAGACGAAACTAAATTCTCTGACATACCCTCAATTAATACCTTTGCAACCTCAGGTCGAGAGAACTCTGGAGGAGGACAATTTCCTTCTCTTAACATCTCTCTTACCTTTGTACCTGATAAATGAAGATGTTCTAATTTGTCATGTGGACAAGTTTTACTAGAAGCCATATTGCCACATTTTTTACAATAAAAACTATGTTCAAAAAAGAGTGGGGTTATCCCTATCTCTTCACTAGTAAACTGACTAAATATCTCCTGCGCTTCATAAGTGCCATAATAATCACCAACACCTGCATGATCTCTACCCACAATAAAATGTGTACAACCATAATTTTTACGAACAAGTGCATGGAAAATCGCCTCTCTAGGTCCTGCATATCTCATAGCAGCAGGGAAGACACCTAGATGGACACGATCTTGTGGATAATAGTTTTCCAGTAATACGAGATAACTTTTCATACGTACATCTGCAGAAATATCATCTGATTTTGTTTCTCCAACTAATGGATTCAAAAACAAGCCGTCTACAATTTCCATTGCACTTTTTTGAATATATTCATGTGCACGGTGCACAGGATTTCTTGTTTGAAATCCACATACTGTTTTCCAACCTTTTTTTTCGAAAAGAGCTCTGGTTTGAACAGGATCAAAATAAAATTCATTAAATTTTTTTGGCTGTGGTCTATTTAATACCTGTATTGCCCCCCCTACATATGTAGACGGTTTAGTATACAATTTTTGCACACCCGGATGTTTATCCTCACTTGTTTTAAACACTTTTTCTGCTTCTAAAGATTGATCTACATCATAAATACTTTCTACTTGAATAATGGCATAGGGGATACCATCTTGCTCTCCTATCAAAGCAGCTTGTTTTCCAATTTCTAATTGCCCTGCAATTTCTTTTTCAACACCTAATGTGATAGGTATACTCCATACTACCCCATCAGATAAACGCATATTCTCAACGACAGATTTGTAATCGTCTTCGTTAAGAAATCCAGTTAAAGGAGAGAATGCCCCTACACCTATTAGGTCAATATCAGATATGGCCCAAGTATTTACTTTAACTTGTGGTAAAAAAGGAACACGGTTTAATAAATCTTCTCTCTCTTGCCCAGTAACCAAGCGATTGATTAATTCGCCTCCATGAGCATTAATTGTCATTTTACAACTCCCCTTAAGATATATTTATATATTCATGCATCCGTTAAATAAGTGGTTGTACCCTGAATTTTTCTGGATTCAATTATTTGTGTAAACCACATTCCGTTTTACTTGTATCTGACCAACGCCCTGCTCTTGGATCTTCTCCGGGTTGAACCTGACGAGTACAATATAAACACCCGATGCTCGGATAGTTTTGGTCATGTAAAGGGTTATAAATCACAGCATTTTCACGAATATAATTCCAAACATCTTCAGATGTCCAGCTTGCTATTGGATTAAACTTAACTAATCCAAATTTGTTATCATATTCTACTTTTTTTGCATTTGCTCTTGTTGGTGCCTGATCTCTTCTAATTCCTGTAATCCATGCATCATATTTTCCTAAATTATTCGTTAACGGCTGAACTTTTCTAATGTCACAGCATTTATCAGGACTTGTTTCCCAAAGTCTTTCACCATATTGTTGAGATTGCTCTTCAGGTGTAATTTCTGGTTTAACTCGAATTAGTTTAATCCCCTCATAACGCTGTTTTATTTTCTCAATTGTCTCGTATGTTTCTTTGAAATGAAAATCTGTATCTAAATAAAAAATATCTACATCAGAGTTTATTTTGTACAACATATCAACCAATACAACATCTTCAGCACCAAAGCTACTCGCTAAAGTGATGCTTGGAAATTTTTCGACTGCGTATTTTAATAACTCCTGCGGTGTTTTATCTTCAAATTCTATACTTGCTTTTTCTATTAATGATTCCTTCTCCAGTAAATTCATTAAATTGAAACCTCCATTTTTAATTCCGAGTAAATCTATATGAATTATTAACTTATTCTTTAATTATAAAAATTTTATATAGAATGTCAATATTTTTTTTATAAATAAATGAACTAAATTAACTAAATTTTTTTATTTGATGCAGACGCCTAAAATCATATATGAAATTATACTATGCATCTACATTGATTAATGGCTCTTAAAACTAAAATCATCATTAATAGAAAAAAACACTCTTATCAGGCTTTTAAATTCTTAAAGTGAAACAAAAACTTCTATCGGAGTCTTTCGAAGATGTAGTCGAATACTTCATTAGCAGAAAGCAAAAAACCAGTGTTGTAAAACAACACTGGTTTTTATATAAAACAATATTAACGTTTTGAGAATTGTGGAGCACGACGTGCTGCTTTTAATCCATACTTCTTACGTTCCTTCATACGAGGATCACGAGTTAAGAATCCAGCTTTTTTAAGCTCTGAACGATATTCTGGATCTACTTTTAATAATGCACGAGAAATCCCATGACGAATTGCACCTGCTTGACCAGAATAACCTCCACCATGAGTATTAACTAAAACATCATAGCTACCAAGTGTGTCAGTTAAATTTAATGGTTGTTTTACGATAAGCTTTAAAGTTTCTAAACCAAAGTATTGATTAATATCTTCATTATTAATGATTATACGTCCCTCACCTGGAACTAAACGAACACGTGCAACAGAATGTTTACGTCGACCTGTTCCGTAGTATTGTACTTGTGCCACGAATCTAACCTCCCTTTATATTATCCTTTTAGTTCGTAAACTTCAGGTTGTTGTGCTTCATGCGGATGCTCGCTTCCAGCATAAGCTTTAAGTCTCAATTTCATTTTTTCACCTAAACGAGTTTTAGGTAACATACCATGAACCGCTAATTCCATCATTTTTTCAGGTTTCTTATCCAACATTTCACCAGCTGTAGTGACTTTCAAACCACCTGGATGCATGGAATGACGGTAATATTTCTTGTCCGTTAATTTTTTCCCTGTTAATACAATCTTGTCAGCATTGATGACAATAACAAAATCACCTGTATCTACATGCGGTGTAAATTGAGGTTTATGTTTACCGCGAATAAGAGTTGCTGCTTCGCTCGCTAAACGACCTAATGTTTTACCAGTCGCATCAATGATGAACCATTTGCGTTCAATTTCGTTTGGCTTCGCCATATAAGTAGTACGCACTATATATCCTCCTTTTAACTGTTACAACAATGATTAAAATCACTATTAGAACAATAAAATCTATTCTTTTATATTTCATTTGAATTTTTATAATTGAGGTTCGCTCTTTAACTCGGGGCGTGGGATGCCAGCTAAAGAACACCATTAATTACTATACTATATTATAAGTACGGAATCAAGAAAAAAAATAGTTTTTACAACATTTTCTTATCAATGTAATCATATTGAACTTCCCATAAAGTCAATCCGCTTGATAGGGCAGTTGGACCCGCCTTTAAACGATCTTTAGCATTTAATATGGCAATCATGTCTTCACTTTTCTTTTTTCCAGCCCCAATTTCTAATAATGTGCCCACAATGATTCGAACCATCTGGCGTAAAAATCCACTACCGGAAATCGTAATATCAATTCTATGTTCTAAATCTAGGTATTTGTACTCCTCTAAGGTAGCTCGGTGAATTGTTCTTATATGAGAAGTTTTATCTGATTTCAAAGAACAAAATGATGTAAAATCATGCTCACCTACAATCACTTCCAAGGCTGTTTTCATCTCTTCTACATTAAGTTGTCTAGGGTAATGCAATTGATACTTTTGTCTAAAAACGTCCTTATAGCGATGGTTATTGATGGAGTATACGTACGTTTTTGATTTTGCATATTTTCTTGCATGAAAGTCAAGAGGTACATCAAATGCAGCACGGACTATAATATCCTGAGGTAGCCAATCATTGATTGCCAAACACCATCGTGTTGATGGAATAGATGAATTTGTATGAAAATTAAAAACTTGAGCTCTTGCGTGAACACCTGCATCGGTACGCCCAGAGCTAATAATTTTTATATCTTCCCCAGTAATTTTTTGAAGTTTTTCTTCAATGACATCCTGGATTGTTTTTTGTTTAATTTGTGTTTGAAACCCGCTATAAGATGTTCCATCATAACTTACAATCATACAAATGTTCCGCATAATACCTCCGGTGATACTTTTAAAACTTCCTACTTTCTATTCAAGGTTTAAAAAACCTCAGTTACAGTACCTATAAGGCGGTACTAAAAATTGATAACGAAAAAAAGGGCTTCATCAGAATATAATTCTGTCCACCCTTTTACTTCTGCTATTTTACGCCTGATCCACTAATTCTAAATAAACCATAGGAGCAGCATCTCCTCTACGAGGTCCAAGTTTTAAAATGCGAGTGTATCCACCTGGGCGCTCAGAGTAACGAGTGGCTAATTCAGAAAATAGCTTTTCTAGAACTTCCTGATCGCCAGCTTGCTCTCTACGAACAAACGCAGCAGCTTGACGACGAGCATGAAGGTCTCCACGTTTAGCTAATGTAATCATTTTTTCAGCAATTGAGCGAACTTCCTTTGCTTTCGCTTCAGTTGTTTGAATGCGTTCATTGATAAAAAGATCAGTGACTAAATCACGAAATAAAGCTTTACGTTGACTAGAATTTCGTCCTAGTTTTTGATATGCCATGTTCTCTCCCCTCCTTTTGTTGTTTGATCGTGTTAGTATTATTCTTCAGTGCGTAATCCTAAAGCCAGTTCAGCTAATTTTTCTTGGACTTCCTCCAAGGATTTACGTCCGAGGTTTCTAACTTTCATCATATCCTCTTCCGTTTTTGTAATTAACTCTTGAACTGTATTTATTCCGGCACGTTTTAGACAGTTGTATGAACGAACAGATAGATCTAGTTCCTCAATGGTCATCTCCAGAACTTTTTCTTTCTTGTCCTCTTCTTTTTCAACCATAATTTCGACTTCTTTTACTTCATCAGTAAGCCCCACAAATAACATTAAATGTTCATTCATGATTTTGGCACCTAAACTCACTGATTCCTCAGGACGAATACTGCCATCGGTCCAAACTTCGAGGGTTAATTTATCATAGTTTGTGACTTGACCGACACGAGTATTTTCAACTTTATAGTTTACTCTAGTAATCGGAGTATAAATAGAATCCGTTGGAATAACTCCAATTGGTTGTCCTTCTGATTTGTTATTATCTGCAGGTACATATCCACGCCCTTTGTTGGCAAAGATACGCATGTGCAATCTTGCATCTGACGATAAAGTAGCAATGTGTAGATCAGGATTTAAGATTTCAACATCACTATCTGCACGAATATCTCCTGCTAATACTTCACCTTCACCATCAGCATCAATTTCAAGAACCTTTTCTTCATCAGAATGAATTTTCAAAGATAGTCCCTTAAGATTAAGAATAACTTCAGTTACATCTTCCATAACGCCAGGGATCGTTGAAAACTCATGAAGAACTCCATCTATTTGCACTGATGATACAGCAGCACCTGGAAGTGAGGACAATAAAATTCGACGTAATGAATTCCCTAGTGTAGTTCCATACCCGCGCTCCAATGGTTCTACAACAAACTTACCGTAGGTTCCGTCTTCACTTACCGATACCGTTTCAATTTTTGGCTTTTCAATCTCTATCATAAAAATGAACCCTCCTTCAAAACGTCGTTAAAAATGGATCTCCATAAATCATAAACTTTGTAGTATTCCAATCCTTTACAATTATTATTCACTCGTATAGGATAATTATACCACTCATTCATCCATGTTTACACACGACGACGTTTTGGTGGACGACATCCGTTATGTGGAATTGGAGTCACATCTTTAATCATGCTTACTTCTAATCCAGCAGCTTGTAAAGAACGAATCGCAGCTTCACGTCCTGCACCTGGACCTTTCACCATGACTTCAACATGTTTCATTCCATGCTCCATTGCTGTCTTAGCAGCTGCTTCTGCAGCCATTTGCGCAGCAAACGGAGTGCTTTTTTTAGAACCTTTAAAACCTAAATTACCTGCACTTGCCCAAGAAACTGCATTACCATGCGGATCTGTAATCGTAACAATTGTATTATTAAAAGTGGAACGGACATGTGCAACTCCATTTTCAATATTTTTACGATCACGGCGTTTGGTACGTGCCACTTTAGTTTTAGGTTTTGCCATCTTTATCCCTCCTTTTTATTTATTATTTTTTCTTATTCGCTACTGTTCTACGAGGACCTTTACGTGTACGTGCATTCGTTTTTGTTTTCTGACCTCTAACAGGTAAACCACGACGATGACGAATTCCACGGTAACACCCGATTTCCATAAGGCGTTTTACATTTAGAGCAACTTCTCTACGAAGATCCCCTTCTACCTTAATTTGATCAATAGCATCACGTAGTTTACTTACTTCATCCTCCGTAAGATCACGAACACGAGTATCAGCATTTAAGCCTGTTTCATTAATAATTTTTTGCGCAGTTGTAGTTCCGATACCATAAATATAAGTTAGCGCAATAACAATTCGTTTATCACGAGGTAAATCTACACCAGATATACGAGCCATAACTTAGCGAACACCTCCTATTATCCTTGTTTTTGTTTATGTTTTGGATTCTGACAGATTACCATCACATTTCCATTGCGTCGAATGACTTTACATTTTTCACAAATCGGCTTGACCGATGGTCTTACCTTCATATTCATTCCCTCCTAAGAGATTTACAAACGTAAAATCCTCATTATTTCCGATAAGTGATACGTCCCCTTGAAAGATCATACGGGGAAAGCTGTATGACCACTTTGTCTCCTGTTAAAATACGAATAAAATTCATTCTTAGTTTGCCTGATATATGAGCAAGTATTTCATGTCCATTTTCGAGTTCAACTCTAAACATCGCATTCGGTAAAGGTTCAATCACTGTTCCTTCTACTTCAATTACATCTTCCTTGGCCACAATCATTCTCCTTTCAAGTCTTCATCAGTTTGAATGTTTTCTAAATATCGACTTATAGAAAATCGTAATTTCCCATTCGTAACTCTACTCGTCTCATTCAAACTGTTAACTACTTCATTACTAATTTCATCCTGCAATTCAAGATGAAGAATGTTTTTCTTTTTCGGATTGTCAAATTTGCGTTTATCACCATCAGCAATAAGCACATATCGCTCATCCACTACATCGATAACTACAGCATATTTATCACTGTCTCTACCTCGAATCACTTTTACTATTTGACCCGGCCTCGGTATACTCGATTTATCCACTTTAATATCACCTACATATCAACCTTGGTTAATATCTCATAACCATCAGTTGTAATCGCAATTGTATGCTCAAAGTGTGCACATAATGTTCCATCTTCACTAACAACTGTCCAATCGTCATCTAACGTTTTGACATATCGTTCACCTGCAACAACCATTGGTTCAATTGCCAATACCATTCCAGGTTTCAAGCGAGGACCTCTATTAGGTATACCAAAGTTTGGGATCTGTGGTTCTTCATGCAGATTGGCTCCTATGCCATGTCCGACATATTCTCTAACAACAGAAAAACCTTCATCTTCAATGCATTTTTGAATAGCATGTGAGATCGTATATAAACGAACATCTGGTTTGGCTTCTTCTAACCCAACATATAATGATTTTTCAGTGACGTCTAACAGTCTCTGTGTCTCATTTGATATGTTGCCTACAGGATAAGTCCAAGCAGAATCACCATGATACCCATTGTATTCAGCACCAATATCAATGCTAATGATATCACCTTCATTTAATACTCTTTCACTAGGAAAACCATGTACCAATTCTTCATTTACTGAAGCACATACACTGGCAGGAAAGCCATTATAACCTTTAAAGGAAGGCGATGCATTCTGACTGCGAATAAATTTTTCAGCGATTCGGTCAATCTCTAATGTCGTAATACCCGGCTGAATCACTTTCGCAATTTCACGATGAGTTTCTGCTACGATACGACCTGCCTCACGCATATAATTTAATTCTGCTTCAGATTTGCAAATGATCATTTATTTTGACCTCTCATTAAAGAAATGATATCACCAGTAACTTCATCAATGGATTGTTCTCCATCTACCTGTCTCAATAAATCTTTATTATTATAAAAATCAAGCAACGGAGCCGTTTTACTCATATATTCATCAAGGCGTGTCCCTACCTTCTCCTCCGTATCATCAGAACGCTGATATAATTCACCAGAACATTTATCACACACGTTTTCTTGTTTTGGAGGGTTAAACATTACGTGATAGGTAGAACCACAATTTTTACAAATTCTACGCCCAGTTAACCTTGCTAACAGAAACTCGCGGTTAACAGAAAGATTAATCACATGATTTATCGTTTTTTCATTTTCTTTTAAAAATAAGTCTAAAGCTTCTGCTTGTGGAATTGTTCTTGGAAAACCATCCAAAAGGAAACCATTGTTGCAATCATCTTGCAATAAGCGCTCGGTTACAATTCCAATTGTTATTTCATCAGGAACTAAAAGTCCTTGATCTACATATTCTTTGGCTTTCAATCCTAGTGAAGTGCCTTGACTCATAGCCAAGCGAAAGGCATCCCCAGTAGAGACATGAGGAATGTTTAATTCTTTTACAATCCTCTCGGCTTGAGTCCCTTTACCTGCACCAGGAGGACCCATGAAAATAATATTCAATTACGATAACCTCCTATTTGCTGACCACACAGACACTTACTTATTGATGAAACCTTTGTAGTGTCGTTTAATTAACTGACTTTCTACTTGTTTCATTGTTTCAAGACCAACACCGACTACGATAAGCAATGAAGTTCCACCAATCGTTACGGATGCAGGTAAACCTGCTATTTTGATAAAAATCACAGGTAAAATAGAAATTAATGCTAAGAAAATAGCACCTGATAATGTAATTCTAGTCATTAATTTCGTAATATATGCGGCCGTTGTTTTCCCTGGTCGGATACCTGGAATATAACCACCGTTTTTCTTCATTTGATCTGCCATTTGCACTGGATTTATTTGTACAAAAGTATAGAAGTAAGTAAACCCTATAATCAGTACAACATATAAAAACATACCAAGAGGCTGATCATAATATAAATTTGCTAATATCCAATCTGCTACTCCATTGCCTGCAAAAAAGCTAGCAATCGTAGTAGGGAAGATAATAAGTGATAATGCAAAAATTACAGGAATTACCCCTGCAGCATTAACTTTTAAAGGAATATGAGTGGATTGACCACCATACATTTTTCTTCCAACAACTCGTTTTGCATATTGAACTGGGATTCTACGAACGCCTTGTTGAACAAAGATTACGCCCACTACAATTAGTAAAACTGAAATTAGAATTAAAACAAGTTTTAATACACTTAAAAACATAGTAACGTCTTCTGCAACAAAAAGAGAAGTATAAATTTGTTTTGACATATCAGGGATACCCGCAACGATACCAGCAAAGATTATTATGGAAATTCCATTACCAATTCCTTTTTCAGTGATTTGTTCACCGATCCACATTAGAAATGCAGTACCTGCTGTTAATACAATTGCAATGATTGTGTAAATCATAAAACTTGGATTAATAACCATGCTATACTGTGTATTGAATCCAATAGATAAACCGTATGCTTGAATTAAACCTAATATGATCGTTCCATATCTTGTTACCTGAGCCAATTTTCTTTTCCCAGCTTCGCCTTCTTTTGCCCACTGTACAAATTTGGGAATCACATCCATCGTTAACAATTGAACGATAATGGATGCTGTAATGTAAGGCATGATTCCCATTGCAAAGATGGAGAAATTAAACAATGCTCCACCAGAAAAAGTATTGATCAAACCAAATATACCTTCTTGAGCTTCACCAAAGCTCTTTAATGCATCAACATTAATGTTCGGTACTGGTATAAAGTTACCAATTCTAAAAACAATTAATATTAATAAAGTAAATAGGATTTTTTTACGTAAATCTTCAACCTTCATGATATTCGAAATTGTTCTAAACATTAAATCACCTCGGTTTTGCCGCCAGCAGCTTCGATCTTAGCCACGGCAGTTTCAGAAAACTTATTTGCTTTAACTGAAAGACTTACAGTAATCTCGCCAGTTCCTAATATTTTGATTCCGCTTTTTGCATTTTTAACAAGGCCGGAGTCTTTTAATGTTTCTGGTGTAATTTCGGTACCTGCAGCAAACTTATTCAGATCATTCACGTTAACTACTGCATATTCTTTACGGTGAATATTAGTGAATCCTCGTTTAGGTAAACGATTAAAGATCGGGTTTTGCCCTCCCTCAAATCCTGGGCGAACTCCGCCACCAGAACGAGAATTTTGTCCTTTATGTCCACGACCTGCAGTTTTTCCGTTACCACTTCCAGTACCTCGTCCTACACGCTTACGAGTATGACGGGATCCTGGAGCTGGAGATAGTTCGTGTAGTTTCATTGTCGCACCTCCTTAATTGATTCTTATGGTTATTTCAGGTTGATGCTTATACCTCTTTAACTTCGATTAAATGAGCAACTTTTTTAACCATTCCTCTTATTGCCGGATTGTCTGGTTGAACTACAGATGAGTTTAATTTTCCTAAACCCAATGTTTTAACTGTAACTCTTTGATCCTCCGGACGACCAATCAAACTGCGTTTGAGGGTAATTTCAATTTTATTCGCCAAAATGTTCCCCTCCTAACCTAAAATTTCTTCTACAGTTTTACCACGTAATTTTGCAACATCTTCTACTCTTTTTAAACGTCCTAATCCTTCAAGTGTTGCATTCACCATATTAATGGGATTAGAAGAACCTAAAGATTTTGTTAAGATATCTCCTACACCTGCAAGTTCTAATACCGCACGAACAGGACCACCTGCAATAACACCTGTACCTTTAGATGCTGGTTTTAATAATACTCTACCTGCACCAAAGCGACCAGTTACTAAATGTGGGATGCTAGTATCAATAATCGGTACTCTAATTAAATTCTTCTTCGCATCGTCAATTCCTTTTCTTATTGCATCTGGAACTTCAGAAGCTTTACCGATTCCTGCACCTACCCAGCCGTTTCCGTCGCCAACAACTACTAACGCACTGAAGCTAAAACGACGTCCACCTTTAACTACTTTAGCAACTCGATTTATATTAACGACTTTTTCGTTTAATTCTAAAGCATTGGGATCTACTCGCAAAGGATAAACCTCCTTATAATGAATTTTTTTAAAAATCTAACCCAGCTTCTCTAGCAGCATCTGCTAATGCCTTTACTCTGCCATGATAAATATATCCACCACGGTCAAAAACAACTTCTTCAATGCCTTTTTCTTTCGCTTTCTTCGCAACTAGTTCTCCTACCATTTTTGCAGACTCAACATTTCCACCATTTGAGATTTCAATGCTTTTATCTAAAGTAGAAGCTGAAACTAAAGTGACACCATTGATGTCATCAATAACCTGTGCATAAATATGTTTTGAAGAACGAAAAACACATAAGCGAGGTTTTTGAGTTGTTCCGTTTATCTTTTTCCGTACACGAAGATGTCTTTTCAAACGCATTTTGTTTTTATTAGGTTTAGTGATCATACCGTTAACACTCCCTTCTGAATAATGTTAACAAAAGACTTTATGCGATTTTATTATTTACCTGTTTTACCTTCTTTACGAAGAATACGCTCATTTTCGTATTTAATCCCTTTTCCTTTATAAGGTTCAGGCTCACGTACAGAACGAATATTTGCAGCCACTGCACCTACACGTTCTTTGTCAATTCCTTTTACGATGATCTTCGTATTTGAAGGAACGTCAAATTCGATACCTTCTTCTGGCTCGATTTCAACCGGATGTGAATAACCTACGTTAAGAACAATCTTTTTCCCAGATTTGTTTACGCGGTATCCAACACCTACAAGCTCTAAAGATTTTGTAAATCCTTCAGTTACTCCACTCACCATGTTAGAAATGACACTACGAGTTGTTCCATGTAAAGAACGATGCAATTTATTATCAGAAGGACGTTCAACACGAACTTCCTTTTCCTCTACGATAACATTCATATCTTTATGAAAGTCTCTTGAAAGCTCACCTTTTGGTCCCTTAACTTGAATTGATTTATCTTCTAAATTAATTGTAACTCCATTAGGAATCTCAATTACTTTGTTTCCAATTCTAGACATGTTGTTTACACCTCCGTTCGTACAAAAGAATTCATTTTTACCATACGTAACATAATACTTCTCCACCTGATTTAGCTTGACGAGCACTTTTATCGCTCATTAAACCTTTAGAAGTAGAGATGATTGCAATCCCTAAACCACCAAGAACACGTGGTAATTCTTCATTTTTAGCATAAACGCGTAAACCTGGTTTACTAATTCTTTTCAATCCAGTAATAACACGTTCGTTGTCCATTCCATATTTCAAGAAAATACGGATTAAACCTTGTTTATTATCATCTATATACTCAGCATCTCGGATAAAACCTTCACTTTTTAAAATTTCAGCAATATCCTTTTTAATTTTTGACGCTGGAATTTCTACCGTTTCATGACGAACAGTATTTGCGTTACGAATACGTGTTAACATATCAGCAATTGGATCTGACATTGACATATTAAGTAACCTCCTTCCCGAAATAGGTTATTACCAGCTTGCTTTTTTAACACCTGGGATTTGACCTTTGTATGCTAACTCACGAAAACAAATTCTACATATTTTGAATTTACGTAAAACGGAATGCGGTCTTCCGCAACGCTCACAACGTGTATATGCACGTACTTTATATTTTGGTTTACGTTTTTGCTTAACGACCATCGAAGTTTTGGCCACTTGTATACACCTCCGATATTGGATTCTTCTAAGCAATCCGATTTTTAAATCTGGTGCCTTATTTTGCGAAAGGCATTCCTACTTGTGCTAATAATTCTCTTGCTTCTTCATCAGTATTTGCTGTAGTTACAACTACAATGTCCATACCGCGTACTTTATCAATTTGATCATATTCAATCTCTGGGAATATGATTTGCTCTTTTAGTCCCAAAGTATAGTTCCCTCTACCATCAAATGACTTTTTGGATACACCACGGAAGTCACGTACACGAGGTAAAGTTACATTTACTAATTTATCTAAAAAGTGATACATGCGATCGCCGCGTAGAGTTACTTTAACTCCAATTGGCATTCCTTCACGAAGTTTGAATCCAGCAATTGATTTCTTTGCTTTAGTGATTACTGGCTTTTGACCTGTAATAGTTTGCAAATCCTCAACAGCAGAATCTAAAATCTTTGAATTTGAGATTGCTTCACCGACACCCATATTCACAACAATCTTCTCGATTTTAGGAACTTGCATCACTGTAGTGTAGTTAAATTTTTGAATTAAAGACGGTGTTATTTCATTTAAATAACGATCCTTTAATCTAGCTGCCATGATTGTTTTAACCTCCTTCCTACAAACGATTAGTCAATCACTTGACCTGATTTCTTTGCCACACGAACCTTTTTCCCATTGTCCAATACTTTATAACCAATACGAGTTGGTTTTCCGCTCTTAGGATCTGCCAACATTACGTTAGAAACGTGAATGGGAGCCTCTTGTGTGATAATTCCACCTTGCGGATTATCTTGACTTGGTCTAGCATGTTTTTTAATCAAGTTTACTCCTTCAACAAGCACTTTGTTTTGTCTAGGTAAAGCTTGAATGATGCGACCTTTTTTACCTTTATCTTTACCAGAGATAACAATAACTGTGTCTTCCTTTTTTACATGCAATTTATTGTTATGACTTTCTAATTTTTTTGGCTTTGGCATCTCTTCTTTACACCTCCTGGCTTTTAAAAGCTATTTTCATTAAATTACTTCTGGAGCTAGAGATACAATCTTCATGTAATTCCGATCACGAAGTTCACGTGCTACAGGACCAAAGATACGTGTTCCTCTCGGACTCTTATCATCTTTAATAATAACTGCAGCATTTTCATCAAAAGTAATATATGAACCATCATTACGTCTAGATCCTCGTTTAGTACGAACTATAACGGCTCTAACGACATCACCTTTTTTGACAACTCCACCTGGCGTTGCTTGTTTCACTGAACAAACAATCATATCACCGATGTTAGCTGTACGACGTCCAGTACCACCTAACACTCGAATACACATTAATTCCTTTGCACCAGAGTTATCAGCGCCTTTTAAGCGAGTAAATGCTTGGATCATGTTAGTCCCTCCTTCCGTCTATCATACGTGCTTATATAATTACAGCTTTTTCAGTAATCTCTACTAATCTCCAACGCTTATCTTTTGAAAGCGGACGAGTCTCCATGATTTTAACCGTATCACCGATCTTTGCTTCATTGTTCTCATCATGCGCTTTGAATTTTTTAGTATACTTTATTCTTTTATGATAAAGAGAGTGTTTTTTATAAGTTTCCACAGCAACAACAACTGTTTTGTCCATTTTATCGCTGACTACTTTACCAATTTGGACTCTGCGTTCATTACGTTCACTCATTCAGTGCCCTCCTCTCTGGATATATCATACAGTTTATCACTGTTTAATTAATCCCAAGTTCTCTTTCTCTTAAAACCGTTTTAGCGCGTGCAATTGCTTTGCGAACGATTCTTATTTGTCCAGGGTTATCAAGTTGGCCAGTAGCCATTTGAAAACGAAGGTTAAAAAGCTCTTCTTTAAAACCTGTAATTTTTTGCTCTATCTCAGCAGTGGTTAAGTTACGAAAATCATTAGCTTTCATTTACTTCACCACCCGTTTCTTTACGTTTAACAAAAGTTGTTTTACAAGGTAATTTGTGAGAAGCAAGTCTCAAAGCTTCGCGAGCAACTTCCTCTTCAACACCCGCAATTTCAAATAATACTTTACCAGGTTTAACAACTGCAACCCATTTCTCAACGTTACCTTTACCGCTACCCATACGAACTTCTAAAGGTTTAGCAGTAATCGGCTTAGCAGGGAAAATTTTGATCCATACTTTACCACCACGTTTCATATAACGTGTCATTGCAATACGAGCTGCTTCAATTTGACGGTTTGTAATCCAACAAGCTGTTGTTGCTTGAATACCGTATTCACCGAAAGCAACTTCAGTACCACCTTTTGCACGACCCTTTAGAGAACCGCGATGCTCTTTACGATGTTTTGTACGTTTAGGCATTAACATGATTAGTTGCCTCCTTCCTGAGAAGCTCTTTTCTTCGCAGCGGGTAATACTTCACCACGATAGATCCAAACCTTTACTCCAAGACGACCATATGTTGTATGTGCTTCAGCAGTACCATAATCGATATCCGCACGTAGAGTATGAAGAGGAACAGTTCCTTCACTATACCCTTCACTTCTAGCGATTTCAGCACCACCAAGACGTCCGCTGACCATTGTTTTAATTCCTTTTGCGCCTGAACGCATTGATCTTTGGATCGCTTGTTTCATTGCACGACGGAAAGAAACACGACGTTCTAGTTGTTGTGCAATGTTTTCAGCAACTAGTGTTGCTACAACATCCGGGTTTTTGATTTCAGTAATATTAATGTGAACTTTTTTATTCGTTAACTTTGTAATTTGGTTACGAAGGTTTTCTACTTCAGATCCACCTTTACCAATAACCATACCAGGTTTTGCAGTGTGAATTGTAATATTTACTCGATTTGCAGCACGTTCAATATCGAAATGAGAAACCGCAGAATCTTGTAATTTTTGTTTTAAATAATCACGAATTTTCACGTCTTCTACTAGATAATCTCCATACTCTTTATCAGCGTACCATTTAGATTCCCAGTCTCTGATTACTCCGACTCTTAAGCCGATTGGGCTTACCTTTTGTCCCACAAGTCATCCCTCCTTATGATTTATTTTCAGTAACCACTAATGTGATGTGGCTAGTACGTTTATTTATACGAGACGCGCGTCCCATTGCACGTGGTCTGAATCTTTTCATGATTGGACCTGCATTAACATATGCTTCGCTAACAACCAAGCTATTTGGATCCATTTCATAATTATGCTCAGCATTTGCAATAGCTGAGTTTAAGACTTTTTCAATAACCGGTGAAGATGCTTTTGGTGTATGTCTTAAGATAGAAATGGCTTCTCCAACTTCCTTCCCACGAATTAAGTCAATTACCAACTTAACTTTACGAGGAGCAATACGAATATATTTCGCTTGTGCTTTTGCTTGCATGGAAGTAAAACCTCCTCTCAAACAATGTTCATATTTTTTATAGAATTAATTATCTTTTTCCTGTTTTCTTATCATCATCATGACCTTTAAAAGTACGAGTTGGAGCAAATTCACCCAATTTATGTCCAACCATATCCTCAGTCACATAAACCGGAACATGTTTACGACCATCATACACACCAAATGTATGACCAACAAATTGCGGAAAAATCGTCGAGCGGCGAGACCAAGTTTTAATGACTACTTTTTTCTTAGATTGATCAGCTTCTTCAACTTTTTTCAACAAGTATTCATCTACAAATGGCCCTTTTTTTAAGCTGCGTCCCATTTATGATCCTCCCTTCCTGCAAAATTATTTCTGCTTACGTCTACGAACGATATATTTATCTGAAGCTTTGTTTTTGTCACGAGTTTTGTAACCCAATGTTGGTTTACCCCATGGTGACATTGGAGATTTACGTCCGATTGGTGATTTACCTTCACCACCACCGTGTGGATGGTCATTCGGGTTCATAACTGATCCACGAACAGTAGGTCTTTTACCCAACCAACGTGTACGACCCGCTTTACCAATGTTCACAAGTTCATGATCTTCGTTACCAACAGTACCGATAGTAGCACGGCAAGCTTTAAGAATTTTTCTTACTTCACCTGATGTTAAGCGAATAATCACGTATTGTTCTTCTTTACCTAACAATTGAGCTTCTGTTCCAGCAGCACGAACTAGTTGTCCACCTTTACCTGGTTGCAACTCGATGTTGTGAATCACTGTACCTACAGGTATATTTTCAAGTGGAAGCGTATTTCCAACTTTAATATCTGCATCAGGACCAGACACAATTTCAGTACCTACAGTTAAACCTTTAGGTGCTAAAATGTAACGTTTCTCACCATCTAAGTAATGAATAAGCGCAATATTAGCAGAACGATTTGGATCGTATTCAATTGTAGCAACGCGTCCTGGTATTCCGTCTTTCAAACGTTTAAAGTCAATGATACGGTATTTTCTCTTATGTCCACCACCATGATGTCGAGTAGTGATTTTTCCTTGATTGTTACGACCAGCTTTTTTGCTCAAAGGAGCAAGTAAGGATTTTTCCGGTTCTAATGTTGTAATCTCTTCAAATGTAGAAACGGACATCCCACGTCGAGCTGGACTCGTCGGTTTATATTTTTTAATCGGCATTTTGCATTTTCCCTCCTTACGTTAAAAAATTTCTTATACTGTTTCAAAATACTCCAACGGTTTACTGTCATCACTTAATGTGATGATCGCTTTTTTCCATTCGGATGTATATCCTCTATGGCGCCCATAAGTTTTAGGCTTTTTAGGCATTCTAATCGTGTTAACTTTCACGACTTTTACTTTGAATACTTCCTCAACAGCCTGTTTGATTTCCGTTTTATTCGCACGTAATTCTACTTCAAAAACGTATTTATTGTCTGCCATCATATCGCTAGAACGTTCAGTAACGATAGGGCGCTTGATAATATCGTGAGCATATTTCATTACGCAAGCACCTCCTCTACTTTCTCAACAGCTTCTTTAGTAATAATTAAATTATCATAAGCCAGAACGTCCAAAACATTAATACCATCAGCAGCAATGAATTTAATACCTGGAATATTGCGAGCGGATAATGCTGCATTATTATCAGTATCCAATCCAACTACTAGTGCTTTACGTTCAACTTTTAATTTATTTAAAATAGAAGCGAATTGTTTTGTTTTTGGTTGTTCCAATACTAATTGATCTAATACGATAATTTCATTAGAAATCACTTTTGAAGAAAGTGCAGATTTAATAGCTAAACGACGAACCTTTTTAGGTAATTTAGTAGCATAGCTTCTTGGTGTTGGTCCAAATACAACACCGCCACCTTTCCATTGAGGTGCTCTGATCGTACCTTGACGCGCTCTACCCGTTCCTTTTTGTTTCCATGGTTTACGTCCGCCACCACGAACTTCAGAACGTCCTTTTACTTTGTGAGTTCCTTGACGTAAAGATGCTTGTTGCATCACTACAGCTTGATGAAGAACATGCTTGTTTGGTTCAATCCCAAACACTGCATCTGATAATTCTACATCGCCTACTTGTGAGCCATTCACATCATATAAGGCAACCTTTGGCATTATGAAATCCTCCTTTCTGTATACCCTCTATTTTTTAACAGATGCCTGAATTCTTACAAAACTATTTTTAGCACCAGGAATTGATCCTTTTACTAAAAGAATGTTCTTTTCAGCATCCACTTTAACTACTTCAAGATTTTGCAATGTCACAGTTTCTGAACCCATATGTCCAGGTAATTTTTTTCCTTTAAATACACGATTTACAATGGCACCCATTGAACCTGGCTTACGATGATAATGAGATCCGTGACTCTTAGGACCTATTCGTTGTCCATGTCTTTTTATAGCACCTTGAAACCCTTTACCCTTGGAAGTTCCTGTAACATCAACAAACTCACCTTCAGCAAATATGTCTGCTTTCACTTCTTGCCCTACTTCATATTCGCTTGAATTAATTCCGCGAAATTCTTTCACGTAGCGCTTAGGTGTTGAGTTTGCTTTTTTCGCATGACCCTTTTCAGGTTTAATTGCGTTATTTTCTTTTTTATCTCCGAAACCAAGTTGGATCGCTTCGTACCCATCTGTTTCAAGATCCTTCTTTTGAAGAACTACGTTTGGCCCAGCTTCTACAACCGTTACAGGAATTACGATCCCTTCTGGCGTGAAAACTTGAGTCATACCTAATTTCTTACCTAAGATACCTTTCGCAGTCATTTTGACACCTCGTTTCTTAATGTAAAGTTAAGATTATTATAATTTTATTTCAATATCCACACCGGATGGCAAATCCAGACGCATAAGTGCATCTACTGTTTGCGGCGTTGGATTCACAATATCGATCAGACGTTTATGTGTACGCATTTCAAATTGTTCTCTTGAATCTTTGTATTTGTGCACAGCTCTTAAAATGGTTACAATTTGTTTTTCTGTCGGTAATGGTATCGGACCAGAAACACTTGCACCAGAACGTTTAGCTGTTTCAACAATTTTTTCAGCAGATTGATCTAACACTCTATGATCATACGCCTTTAATCGAATTCTAATCTTTTGCTTTGCCATTCAAATTCCCTCCTTCTATCGCCCAAATTTTTAATCGGACCTACTCCGTGAAAATATCCTAACACATGACTCATGGCAAAGGAGCCGTGTGTGTCAGCAACCTCTCACATCATCGCACTGTCGCAGACCAACTCCAATATTATATAAAATATACATACAAATTGCAAGTAAAATCTTTTAATATATCTAGAAAATTGAAACTTTATTCTTTCTATCATCATATTTTTAAAAACTTTTCTAAAAGAATAATAGAGAAAAGTCCTTGTCGTAATTGACAAGGACTTAGATTTAAAATAATAATTTTTATTATTTTTCGATCGTTGCTACCGCACCAGCACCAACTGTACGTCCACCCTCACGAATCGCGAAGCGAGTACCTTCTTCGATTGCAATTGGGTTGATTAATTCAACAGTTACAGTGATGTTGTCACCAGGCATAACCATTTCTGTACCTTCTGGAAGTTCGATGATACCAGTTACGTCAGTTGTACGGAAGTAGAATTGAGGACGGTATCCAGTAAAGAATGGCTTATGACGTCCACCTTCTTCTTTAGTTAATACATATACTTGAGCAGTAAACTTTGTGTGTGGATTAACTGATCCAGGTTTAGCTAATACTTGACCACGAACGATGTCAGCACGATCAACACCACGAAGCAATGCTCCAATGTTGTCACCTGCTTGAGCTGAGTCAAGAAGTTTTCTAAACATTTCAACACCAGTAACCGTAGTTTTCTTAGTTTCTTCTTCGATACCTACGATTTCAATTTCTTCACCTACAGTTACAGTACCACGCTCAACACGACCAGTAGCAACTGTACCACGACCTGTAATTGAGAATACATCCTCAACAGGCATTAAGAAAGGTTTGTCAGTTTGACGTTCAGGTTCTGGAACATACTCATCAATAATTTTAAATAATTCAATGATTTTTTGTCCGTATTCACCATCTGGATCTTCTAAAGCTTTTAATGCAGATCCTTGAACGATTGGAGTATCATCACCAGGGAATTCGTATTCGTTTAATAGATCACGAATTTCCATCTCAACTAATTCTAATAACTCTTCATCTTCAACCATATCACATTTGTTCATGAATACTACAATGTAAGGTACGCCAACCTGACGTGAAAGTAAGATGTGCTCACGAGTTTGTGGCATTGGACCGTCTGCTGCAGATACAACAAGAATCGCTCCATCCATTTGTGCTGCTCCAGTGATCATGTTTTTAACATAGTCAGCATGTCCAGGGCAATCTACATGTGCATAGTGACGATTTTCAGACTCATACTCAACGTGGGAAGTTGCGATTGTAATACCGCGTTCTCTTTCCTCAGGAGCATTATCAATTTGATCAAATGCTTGAGCTTCTCCTCCACCATAAGTTTTAGTTAATACAGTAGTGATCGCTGCTGTTAAAGTAGTTTTACCATGGTCAACGTGACCGATAGTACCAACGTTTAAATGTGGTTTATTACGTTCAAATTTAGCTTTAGCCATTTTAAATTTTCCTCCTCAATTCATTCAATAAAATTTATTTATTATGAGCCTTGGTTTTTAGCAGTGATTTCTTCTGCTATAGACTTAGGCACTTCTTCGTAATGAGATAATTCCATAGAGTAAGTTCCACGACCTTGTGTTTTAGAACGAAGTGTTGTGGAATACCCAAACATTTCAGATAAAGGTACTTTTGCTCGGATCACTTGTGCTCCAGCGCGTGTGTCCATACCTTCTACACGTCCACGACGAGAGCTTACGTCACCCATTATGTCACCCATATATTCTTCAGGTACAGTAACTTCAACCTTAAAGAGTGGTTCTAGAATGACAGGATCACATTTGCCTTTTGCTCCTTTTAATGCCATAGATCCTGCAATTTTAAATGCCATTTCACTTGAATCGACATCATGGTATGAGCCATCAAATAAAGTAGCTTTTACATCAACGAGTGGATAACCAGCTAGAACACCACTTTGCATTGATTCTTCGATACCGTTTTGAACTGCTGGAATATATTCTCTAGGAACTACCCCACCGACAATTTTGTTTTCAAATACGAAACCTTCACCTGGTTCAAGTGGAGTAAACTCAACCCACACGTGACCAAATTGTCCTCGTCCACCAGATTGACGTACGAATTTTCCTTCAACTTTTGCCGCAGTTTTAAACGTTTCTCTATAAGCAACCTGTGGTTTACCTACATTAGCTTCCACTTTAAACTCACGCATTAAGCGATCAACGATAATTTCAAGGTGAAGTTCACCCATCCCTTTAATAATCGTTTGACCCGTTTCCTCATCTGTTTCAGTTTTAAATGTAGGATCTTCTTCGGCCAACTTAGCTAAAGCAATACCCATTTTATCCTGATCAGATTTCGTTTTTGGCTCGATCGCTACGGAGATAACTGGATCAGGGAATGTCATAGATTCCAAAATCACTGGATCTTTCTCATCACTCAATGTATCTCCTGTTGTAGTATCCTTCAAACCAACTGCCGCAGCAATATCTCCTGCATAAACAGTTCCAACTTCTTCTCTACTGTTAGCATGCATCATCAAGATACGGCCAACTCTTTCACGTTTTCCTTTTGTAGTATTTAAAACATATGAACCTGAATCCAATGTTCCTGAATACACACGGAAGAACGTCAACTTACCAACAAATGGGTCAGTCATAATTTTAAATGCAAGTGCAGAGAAAGGCTCTTCATCTGAAGAATTTCTAACAACTTCTGTTCCGTCTTCTAGTTCCCCACTTATAGCAGGTACATCGATAGGAGCAGGCAGATAGTCAACAACTGCATCTAAAACTGCTTGAACACCTTTGTTCTTATAGGAAGAACCACAAAGTACTGGTGTGATTTGAACCTCTACAACACCTTTACGAAGTGCTGCTTTTAGTTCTTCAACTGTGGTTTCTTCTCCCTCTAAGTATTTCATCATCAATTCTTCATCTAGTTCAGAGATTTTTTCAATCATTTCAGTACGAAGCTCTTCTACTTTATCTGCTAAGTCTGCAGGAATTTCTGATTTTTCAATCTCTTTACCTAAATCATCCTTATAGTACCAAGCTACATTTTCAATAAGGTCTACAAAGCCTTGGAAATTATCTTCTGCACCGATTGGGAATTGAATAGGTACTGCATTTGCTTGAAGTCTTTCACGCATTTGTGCAACGGCACCTTCAAAATCAGCACCAATAATATCCATTTTGTTCACATATGCAATACGTGGAACTTTATAACGGTCAGCCTGACGCCAAACGGTTTCAGACTGTGGTTCAACTCCACCTTTTGCACAAAACACACCAACTGCTCCATCTAATACACGGAGGGAACGTTCTACCTCAACTGTAAAGTCAACGTGTCCCGGGGTATCAATAATGTTAATGCGGTGATCTTTCCACTGAGCTGTAGTAGCAGCAGAGGTAATTGTAATACCGCGCTCCTGTTCTTGCTCCATCCAGTCCATTGTTGCTCCACCTTCGTGAACCTCACCAATTTTGTGAGTACGACCCGTGTAAAACAATATACGTTCTGTTGTAGTGGTTTTACCAGCATCAATATGTGCCATGATCCCAATATTACGTGTATCTTTTAAGGAGAATTCTCTAGTCATTATATAATCTCCTTTCATAAGTTCATATTAATATTACCAGCGATAGTGAGCAAATGCTTTATTTGCTTCCGCCATTTTATGAGTATCTTCACGTTTCTTCACTGAAGCACCAGTATTGTTACTAGCATCCATAATTTCAGCAGCTAAACGCTCTTCCATTGTTTTTTCTCCGCGAAGACGTGAATAATTTACTAACCAACGTAGTCCTAATGCAGTACGACGTTCAGGTTTCACTTCTATCGGTACTTGATAGTTTGATCCACCAACACGACGAGCTTTAACTTCAAGAACTGGCATAATGTTTTTGATTGCTTGCTCAAAAACTTCCATCGGATCGTTACCAGTACGATCTTTAACAATATCAAATGCATTGTATAAAATAGACTGAGCAACACCCTTTTTACCATCAATCATAATTCTATTGATTAATCTTGTAACAAGCTTACTGCTATATATCGGATCAGGTAAAACATCTCTACGAGTTACAGGTCCTTTACGAGGCATGGTCATCCTCCTTTCCGAGTAATTTCTATTGATGTGATATAATTATGATTTCGGTCTTTTAGCACCGTATTTTGATCTTCCCTGTTTACGATCGTTAACACCTGCAGTATCTAAAGCACCACGAACGATGTGATAACGAACCCCAGGAAGATCTTTAACTCTACCACCGCGCACTAAAACAACACTGTGCTCCTGTAAGTTATGACCAATACCTGGTATATAAGCAGTAACCTCAATACGATTTGTTAAACGTACACGAGCATACTTTCTCAAAGCTGAGTTTGGTTTTTTCGGCGTCATCGTCCCCACACGTGTACAAACTCCACGTTTTTGAGGTGCACTTAGATTAGTTTCTTCTCTTCTTAGCGCATTATACCCTTTTTGTAAAGCAGGTGAAGTTGATTTAACAACTTTTGCTTGACGTCCTTTTCTTACTAACTGATTAATTGTTGGCATTCCCGCACCTCCTTCCTAAAATAATGACTGGAATATTCATTTTTTATGTCCACAGATCCAGGTGGTTCAAAAATGAACAAAGGAAATGTTTTTGTCCGCCCTTAGTCAAATTATTACTTAAAACCAAAGGCAAACAAAAACATAGTGTTAGTCGTTTATAACAGCTGCTACAGCAGCTCCAACTTCAATTCCACATGCTTTCCCAAGCTGTTTCATTGAGTCTACATAAATGATGTTAACGTTCATATTCTTACAAAGCATAATTACTTTGGTCGTCACTTTTGGATCTGCATCTTTCGCTACGTATACTTCTGTGGCACTGCCACGTTCGACCACTTTTAAAGTCTGCTTTGTGCCTATCGATAAACGATTAGCCTGCGTTACTTTTTCATAAGACATTAATTATCCTCCAAAGTATCAGGAAATTTTGTTTTTGGCACACTTGAATATAATATCACCTGAAAAATACATTGTCAATATTATTTTCACTCTACCGTTACTGTTTCTTTAAGAGATTCTTCTAGCTCAACATTTTCACTGGTTTGATCGACAATTTTCACATTGCGGTAACGATTCATTCCTGTACCTGCTGGAATCAATTTACCGATGATTACATTTTCTTTAAGACCTAACAATTGATCTACCTTACCTTTAATAGCTGCATCAGTTAGAACTCTTGTTGTTTCTTGGAATGATGCTGCAGATAAGAAGGAATCAGTTTCTAAAGATGCTTTTGTAATACCTAGTAAAACTGGTTTTGCTACAGCTGGTTCCAAATCAGAGAACAACGCTTTTTTGTTTTCCTCTTCATATTCATGAACATCTGTAAATGAGCCAGGAAGTAATTTGGTATCGCCTGACATCACAATACGTATTTTTCTAAGCATTTGACGAACCATAACCTCAATGTGTTTATCATTTATTTCAACACCTTGATTACGATATACACGCTGTACTTCTTGCAGAATATAGTTCTGAACACCTTGAATACCCTTAATACGCAACATTTCTTTAGGATCGATAGAACCATCCGTTAACTCATCACCAGCTTCGATTGTCTGACCAACAGCTATTCTCATTCTAGAGCCATAACTTAAAGTGTACACCTTAGATTCTGCGTCACCTTCAATTTCAACTTCACGACCGTCTTTAACCTCGCGAATATCTTTCACAACTCCATCTATTTCAGAAATGAGCGCTTGACCTTTAGGGTTTCTAGCTTCAAACAATTCCTGAATACGAGGTAAACCTTGTGTAATATCATCTCCAGCAACTCCACCTGTATGGAAAGTACGCATCGTTAACTGTGTTCCTGGTTCACCAATTGATTGAGCTGCTATAATTCCTACTGCTTCTCCGATTTCTACGTTAAACCCGGTAGCTAAGTTGCGACCATAACATTTTTTACATACGCCATGACGAGCTCTACAACTCAATACAGAACGAATTTGCACTTTTTCAATGCCAGCAGAAATGATTTCTTGTGCTTTTTTATCATCAATCATATCATCACGTTTAACGATGATTTCATTTGTTTCTGGGTGACGTACAGTTGCAAATGCATAACGACCCTCGATACGATCATACAGATTTTCGATAACTTCTTTACCATCTTGTATTTTGGATACCAAGAATCCTTTATCCGTTTTACAACTATCTTCACGGACAACTACATCCTGTGCCACATCAACTAAACGACGTGTTAAGTACCCTGAATCTGCTGTACGTAACGCGGTATCGGCAAGTCCTTTTCTAGCACCATGCGTAGAAATGAAATATTCTAATACAGTCAAACCTTCACGGAAGTTAGATTTGATTGGTAGTTCATGAATATGTCCTGATGGATCTGCCATGAGTCCACGCATACCACCTAATTGAGTAATCTGAGATTTATTACCTCTGGCTTTGGAATCAACCATCAAGGTAATATTATTAAATTTATCAAATTTACTCATTAATATCTCAGAAAGATCATCTTTCGCTTTACTCCAAATTGCAATAATACGTTCGTGTCTTTCATCTGGTGTAATCAATCCGCGACGATACTGCTTCATTACTGTTTCTACTTTATCTTCATTCTCTTTCATGAGCATATATTTCTCTTCTGGAACTGTTACATCAGATACTGCAATTGTAATTCCTGCTTTAGTAGAGTAAGTAAACCCAACTTCTTTTATTTTGTCTAAAATAATTGAACATTGTGTCGTTTTATACTCTCTAAAACATTCTGCAATGATATTACCTAAATAATCTTTTCCTATACCACCTACGGTTGGTAAGCTTTTAATGTATTCTCTTACATTTGTACCTTTTTCATAAATATAATATTCATCTGGTGTTTTCTCTAAATTTCTCTTCGTTGGTTCATTTATGAATGGGAATACACTTGGGAAAATTTCATTGAATATGATTTTCCCTACCGTTGTGACTAAAAGAGCATTTTGTTGTTTTTCTGATATATTCTCTTTTCCTAGAGCCTTAACAGGAATCGCAACTCTGGCATGTAAAGATACATGTTCCATTTGATAAGCAGATATCGTTTCATGAACTGATTTAAAAATTCTTCCAGTTCCCTTAGCTTCTGGATTATCAATTGTTAAATAATACGTACCTAAAACCATATCCTGAGATGGTGTAACTACAGGCTTTCCATCCTTTGGATTCAAAATATTACCTGAAGCCAGCATCAATATTCTAGATTCAGCTTGCGCTTCTGCAGATAATGGAACATGGACAGCCATTTGGTCTCCATCAAAATCCGCATTATACGCCGTACATACTAATGGATGTAATCTAATCGCTTTTCCTTCAACTAAAATAGGTTCGAAGGCTTGTATTCCCAGTCTATGAAGCGTAGGTGCACGATTGAGAAGTACAGGGTGCTCCTTAATTACATCTTCTAAAACGTCCCATACATCAGGACTTACTTTTTCCACTTTTCGTTTTGCACTTTTTATATTATGAGCAAACCCTTTACTAACTAATTCTTTCATGACAAAAGGTTTGAACAATTCTAATGCCATTTCTTTAGGAAGACCACATTGATACATTTTCAAGTAAGGTCCAACAACGATTACAGAACGACCCGAATAGTCAACCCTTTTACCTAAAAGATTCTGACGGAAACGACCTTGTTTCCCTTTTAACATATGGCTAAGAGATTTTAATGGTCTATTACCAGGTCCTGTAACCGGTCTACCACGTCGCCCATTATCAATCAACGCGTCTACTGCTTCCTGTAACATACGTTTCTCGTTCTGCACAATAATATCCGGTGCACCTAAATCTAGAAGTCTTTTTAGACGATTATTTCGGTTTATCACTCTGCGATATAAATCATTTAAGTCTGAAGTAGCAAATCTACCACCGTCTAATTGTACCATCGGGCGAAGTTCAGGAGGAATGACGGGCAATACATCTAAAATCATCCACTCAGGGTCATTCGCTGAGTTTCTAAAGGCCTCGAGTACTTCCAAACGTTTCACTGCTCTATTCCTTCTTTGACCTTGAGCAGTTTTAAGTTCTTCTTTCAGTACACTAATCTCTTTGTTGACATCTAAACTTTGCAAAAGTTTCTTTATAGCTTCAGCACCCATACCTGCATGAAAACCATAACCATACTTTTCACGATAACTGCGAAACTCTTTCTCAGATAAAAGCTGCTTTCTTTCAAGTGGTGTTTCACCGGGATCTGTCACAACATAGGATGCAAAATAAATAATTTCCTCTAAGGATCTTGGAGACATATCTAATGCAAGACCCATGCGGCTAGGAATCCCTTTAAAGTACCAGATATGGGATACTGGCGCTGCTAGTTCAATGTGTCCCATACGTTCACGACGAACTTTAGCACGGGTGACTTCAACACCACAGCGATCACATACTACACCTTTATAACGTACTCTCTTATACTTCCCACAATGACATTCCCAGTCTTTTGTAGGTCCAAAGATTTTTTCGCAGAATAACCCTTCCTTTTCAGGCTTTAATGTTCGATAGTTAATCGTTTCAGGTTTTTTCACTTCTCCACGAGACCATGAGCGTATTTTGTTCGGTGAAGCTAATCCAATTTTCATAAATTCAAAGTTATTAACGTCCATCAAGGAGCGACCCCTCCTCTATAGTGTTTTTTTATTAATCCACATTTACTTCAGCACCTTCTATTTGAAGGCTTAACTTATCTTTGTTTGAATCCTCATCTTCTTCGTCTGATTCTTTCAAATCAATTTCTTCTTCATTTTCGGTTAACATTTTCACATCCATACCTAAACTCTGAAGCTCTTTAATTAAGACTTTAAAGCTTTCTGGAATACCAGGTTCAGGAACATTCTCACCTTTAACAATGGATTCATATGTTTTTACACGACCTACAACATCATCCGATTTGACAGTTAATATTTCTTGTAGCGTATAAGCTGCACCATAAGCCTTCAATGCCCATACTTCCATCTCACCAAAGCGCTGACCACCAAATTGTGCTTTACCACCCAATGGTTGTTGTGTAACCAATGAGTAAGGTCCAGTAGAACGAGCGTGAATTTTATCATCAACCATGTGTGCAAGTTTAATCATATACATCACACCTACAGTAACTTCACGTTCAAACTGTTCACCTGTACGACCATCATATAATTTTGTTTTACCATTACGTTGCATGCCAGCTTCTTCCATCGTATCGAATACATCGACTTCAGTCGCTCCATCAAATACAGGTGTCGCAACATGTATACCAAGATATCTAGCCGCCATACCCAAGTGAACTTCAAGTACTTGACCGATGTTCATACGTGATGGAACCCCAAGAGGGTTTAATACAACTTGAACTGGTGTGCCATCTGGTAAGAAAGGCATATCTTCCTCAGGTAGTATTCTTGCAATTACCCCTTTGTTTCCGTGTCGACCTGCCATTTTATCCCCTTCGGAGATTTTACGTTTTTGAGCTATATATACTCGAACAAGTTGATTCACTCCTGGTGGGAGCTCGTCGCCATTTTCACGGGTAAATACTTTCACGTCTACTACGATACCATCTGTACCATGTGGAACTCTTAGTGAAGTATCTCTTACCTCTCGAGCTTTTTCCCCGAATATAGCATGAAGCAATCTTTCTTCTGCTGTAAGTTCCGTTACTCCTTTTGGTGTAACCTTTCCTACTAAAATATCACCAGCAGAAATCTCAGCACCTACACGAATAATGCCTCGTTCGTCTAGATTTCTAAGTGCATCCTCACCAACATTAGGAATATCTCTAGTGATTTCCTCAGGACCTAGTTTTGTATCACGAGCTTCTGATTCATATTCTTCTATATGAACTGAGGTATACACATCTTCTTTCACTAGTTTTTCACTTAAAAGAATCGCATCCTCATAGTTATAACCTTCCCACGTCATAAAAGCTACGACAACGTTTTGACCTAGAGCTAATTCACCTTTTTCAGTAGAAGGACCATCCGCTAAAATGTCTCCAACCTTAACTGGTTCTCCCACTTTCACAATTGGACGTTGATTAATACAAGTCCCTTGGTTAGAGCGTAAGAATTTATGGATTCTATGGCGAATTAAATCTCCATTAACTACTTTTCCATCTATCGTTTCTTGTTGTCTAACTAAAATTTCATTGGCCGAAACCTTTTCTATAAAACCATTGTGTTTTGAAACGATACAAACCCCTGAGTCCTTGGCTGCCTTGTGTTCCATTCCTGTACCTACAAATGGAGATCTAGGAATCAACAATGGTACAGCCTGACGTTGCATGTTTGATCCCATCAACGCACGGTTTGAGTCATCATTTTCAAGAAACGGAATTAACGCGGTAGCAACAGACACAACCTGCTTCGGAGACACGTCCATATAATCGACACGTTCTTTAGGCATGGTCTGAATGTTATCCGCAGATTTATTATAACGAACAATGATCATATCATCTTCAAATGTACCATCATCGTTTAACTTTGCATTCGCTTGTGCTACTACATAGTTATCTTCTTCATCCGCTGTCAAGTAGTCTATTTTTTCAGTTACTTGACCAGTACTTGGATCTACCCAACGATAAGGAGCTTCAATGAAACCAAATTCATTCACTCTGGCAAACGTTGATAGTGAGTTTATTAATCCAATATTCGGCCCCTCTGGAGTTTCAATTGGACACATTCGCCCATAATGAGAATTATGAACGTCACGAACCTCAAAACCTGCACGCTCTCTTGTTAAACCACCTGGTCCAAGAGCAGAAAGACGTCTCTTATGAGTAAGTTCTGCCAGCGGATTCGTTTGATCCATAAATTGAGACAACTGTGAACTGCCGAAGAACTCTTTAATAGAAGCGATAACAGGACGTATATTAATCAATGCTTGTGGTGTAATCGCATTTGTATCTTGAATGGACATCCTTTCTCTTACAACTCTTTCCATTCTAGATAATCCAATACGGAATTGATTTTGTAAAAGCTCTCCAACTGAGCGAAGTCTACGATTCCCTAAATGATCTATATCATCTGTATGTCCAATACCATGCAACAGATTAATAAAATAATTAATAGATGCAATGATATCAGCTTGAGTAATGTGTTTTACACTCTTTTCAATATTCCCATTTGAAATGACCTTTACTACTTTAGCATCTTCAATTGGAGAAAACACATTAATCGCTTGAATTGGTATCGTATCTTCGTCTAAAACACCAGTGGAAACACTATATTCTTTGAAACCTACACTTTTCTCCAAGCTAGACATGATGGAATCAAGTAATCTACGATCAACAACCTGACCTGCTTCTGCAATAATTTCTCCAGTATCCTGATCAATTAATGATTCAGCAAGTCGTTGATTGAACAAACGATCCTTGATATGTAGTTTTTTATTAATCTTGTATCTTCCCACATTTGCAAGATCATATCTTCTAGGATCAAAAAATCGAGATATCAATAAACTTTTCGCATTTTCTACAGTAGGTGGCTCACCCGGTCTTAATCTCTCATAAATCTCTAACAACGCTTTATCGGTATTTTCAGTATTATCTTTTTCAAGGGTATTACGAATATACTCGTCTTCACCTAACAAATCAATAATTTCCTGATCCGAGCTAAATCCAAGCGCTCTTAAAAGAACCGTCACTGGAATTTTACGTGTGCGATCAATACGAACATAAATAATATTTTTAGCATCTGTTTCTAACTCAAGCCACGCTCCACGGTTCGGAATTACGGTTGTGGTATAAGCTGGTTTTCCGTGTTTATCAGGTTTAGTACTAAAATAAACACTTGGAGAACGCACAAGCTGACTAACAATAACACGTTCAGCACCATTAATAATGAATGTGCCTGTTTCTGTCATTAGTGGAAAGTCTCCCATGAAAACTTCCTGTTCTTTCACTTCTCCTGTTTCTTTGTTTATTAAACGAACTTTCACTCTCAGCGGTGCTGCGTAAGTCACATCCCGTTCCTTAGCATCATCAACATTATACTTAGGTTCTCCTAAGCTATAGTCAATAAACTCCAACACTAAGTTCCCCGTGAAATCCTGAATAGGAGAAATGTCGTGAAACATTTCACGTAAACCTTCCTCAAGAAACCATTGATATGATTTCCTTTGAATCTCAATTAAATTTGGAACCTCCAACACTTCACTAATCCTTGCATAACTTCTACGCTCGCGTCGTCCTAATTGAACAAGTTGTCCTGCCAAACTATTTCACCTCTCATGCAATTGACCTATAACAACACAACAAAATCACCTTTCGATGACTATTCGAAGATGTCGTCGAATCCTTATCCTTAAAGAAAAACAAGAAAAGCCCTATCAAGCAAAATTTAAAAATTGCAGATTCAGGCAGCTTCCAGAATATAAGTTGTAGTAGCCAAGATATTTCTCCGTATGATACACTTATCCATATAAGTAAGATTTTCCTAAAATCTTAACATTATACGTAAGAAGAGAAAAAAATATTCATAAATTAAATTTTACCTTGACATTTTAATGAACTAAAGAAATTACGCCCACTTTAATTCTGACATTTACCTATCATATCATATTGATAAGTAAAGGTCAACTGAACTTATAAAAACTTATTTAACATTATCATTTTATAGCTTTAAATATTTTATAACCTTTTTTCTTAGAAACTTCCTCTACTGTTGAAAATAAACCTTTCAGTTTTTCAAACGCTGAAGATGCCCCTTGTTTCTTTTGTATTACTACCCATAGTGATCCACCATCCTTCAATCTTTCAGCAGCACCCGAAAAAATAGAATGCACAATCTCTTTTCCGGCTCTTATAGGTGGGTTCGTTAAAATTACATCAAATTTTTGATCACCTTTTACGCGGCTGTAAACATCACTTTGAAATAGTTTAATATTAGAGATATGATTAAGCTTTGCATTCTCAGCAGCCAACTCTACCGCCCTTTGATTAACATCTATCATTGTGACTTCAGAAGTTTCTTCTAGTGAAGCTGCACATATTCCTATTGGACCATACCCGCAACCCACATCTAAAATTTTACTGCCTCTTGGAATATTCATATGTTCTATTAATAACTTAGAACCAAAGTCAATCATATTTTTAGAGAATACACCTGAGTCAGTATAAAATTTAAATTCTTTACTTCTCAATGATACATGAATCACATGTCGATTACTCTGTACTGATGGATTTTGAGTGTAATAATGCTCAGCCATCACATTCTTCCTTTCATTAATAGAGGTTGTTCAAAAAATCCCCTTTTGATCACGAAGATGATCAAGGGAGCATTCCGACATCGAATATTGCACTCACATTTGAAGTCCGGTGCTCATGTAACAAATCACTACACTCCGCTCCGGCTTCTACATGTTCGCACAATCTTCTTGGTGCTGAAAACTGAATTTTTTGATCACATATTAAAGGAAAACCCCCTCGAAGAAATTTTCAGAGGGGGCTTCCAAGAAGTTCTACTTCAATTCTACTGAAGCACCAGCTTCTTCAAGTTTAGCTTTTAGAGCTTCAGCGTCGTCTTTAGCTACGCCTTCTTTAATAGGAGCAGGAGCACCATCAACTAATGCTTTTGCTTCTTTCAAACCTAATCCAGTTGCTTCACGAACTGCTTTGATTACATTGATTTTAGATGCACCAGCGCTAGTTAGAATTACATCAAATTCAGATTTTTCTGCAGCAGCTTCTCCACCAGCAGCACCACCAACTACTGCAACTGGTGCAGCAGCAGTAACACCAAATTCTTCTTCAATTGCTTTAACAAGATCATTTAGTTCTAAAACACTCATACCTTTAATAGCTTCTAAAATTTGTTCTTGACTCATGAGTAAACCTCCATAATTTTATTATAATTTGATTTCATTTGATATAGTTTAAGCTTCTTGTACTTCTCCATTTTCGTCTTTATCTGCAACAGCTTTAACAGCAAGAGCAAAGTTGCGAACTGGTGCTTGGAGCACGCTAAGCAACATAGATAATAAACCTTCTCTTGATGGTAAAGCAGCAAGATCATTAATTTGATCTACAGATACAACTTGACCTTCAAGAATACCTGCTTTAATTTTTAAATTTTCGTTCTTTTTAGCGAAATCTGATAAGATTTTAGCTGGTGCAATTACGTCTTCCTTACTAAACGCAATAGCGGTAGGACCTACAAAATGGTCATTTATACTCTCAAGCTCTGATCCTTCAGTCGCACGTCTAGCTAAGGTGTTTTTTATAACACTAAATTCTACGCCTGCTTCACGAAGAGATTTTCTAAGTTCAGTTACATCCGTAACATTCAACCCACGATAATCTGCAACAACAGTACAAGCATTTTGTTCAAACTTTTCTTTTACTTCAGCAACAACTTGTTGTTTTTGCTCAAGTACTTTTGCATTAGCCAAATTTCACACCTCCAATAATTAAAATAAATAAGAAAAACCTTCGTAGACTTTACGAAGGCAGGATAATGTAAATTTCAATGATAAGAAATTTCAATTTATCACATCACCTCGGTGGGATATTAAGCCTCGCATTAAAAGGCACCAACTGTCTACGGATCAATATATTCATTTTTGATTGATTACAATAGGTTCAAGATTATCAGAACAATCAATACATGTCAAGACCACATTGAATTACTGTCATTAGCAATTATTTGTAAGCTTGTGTATTCACCTTTACACCAGGACCCATCGTTGAAGAAATGGAAACATGTTTCAAATATGTTCCTTTTGCAGATGCAGGTTTAGCTCTTAATAATGAATTCATTAATGAATCAAGGTTTTCACTTAATTGCTCTGCACCAAAAGATGCTTTTCCAATTGGAGCGTGAATTTGACCTTGTTTGTTTAAACGAAATTCAATTTTACCAGCTTTAATTTCCTTAACTGCTTTCTCAACATCAAAAGTGACTGTACCTGCTTTCGGATTTGGCATTAGACCTTTACCACCAAGCAAACGACCTAATTTACCAACTTCACTCATCATATCTGGTGTAGCCACACAAACATCAAACCCAAACCAACCTTGTTGAATTTTGTTGATCATATCTTGATCACCAACAAAGTCAGCACCTGCAGCTTCTGCTTCTTTGGCTTTTTCACCTTTTGCAAAAACTAATACTGTTTTTGTATTACCAGTACCATGCGGAAGTACAGTGACTCCACGAACAGCTTGGTCTTGTTTTTTAGGGTCAACACCCAAACGAATTGCTACTTCAATTGTTTCATCAAACTTCGCAGTAGCTGATTTTTTCACTAATTCTACTGCTTCTGCTGACTCATATAATTTTTCACTATCAATCAGTTTAGCAGCTTCTGTATACTTTTTACCTTTTTTAGCCATGATGTATTTTCCTCCTATTGTGGTATTAACGGATACTCCTCCCACGAATTCGAAACTAATAATTAGTCCTCAACAACGATACCCATACTTCTAGCTGTACCTTCAATCATAAGCATTGCTGCTTCCACATCCGCAGCATTTAAGTCAGCCATTTTTGATTCTGCGATTTCACGCACCTTATCGCGTTTTACCGTAGCAACCTTAACTTTGTGCGGTTCCCCAGAACCTTTCTCAATACCCGCAGCTTTCTTTAACAATACTGCTGCTGGTGGAGTTTTGGTGATGAATGTAAATGAGCGATCTTCAAACACAGAAATTTCAACTGGAATAATTAATCCAGCTTGTTCTTGCGTACGAGCATTAAACTCTTTACAAAATGCCATGATGTTAACTCCTGCTTGACCTAACGCTGGACCTACTGGAGGTGCCGGGTTTGCTTTACCAGCTGGAATTTGCAACTTTACTTGTTTAATCACCTTTTTTGCCATGCGTAACACCTCCTTGCTGTAATTTCTATAAGTTTGGCACTATACTTTCTCCACTTGATCATACTCAAGCTCTAACGGAGTTTCTCTACCAAACATATTTACGAGGACCTTAATTTTGTTTTTGTCAGGCATGATATCCTCTATTGTTCCGACAAAATCAGCAAATGGACCTACTTTCACTCTAATATTATCTTTAATATCAAAGTCAAATATAGGGCTTGGCTCCTGAATGCCCATATGTTTAAGAATGGATTCTGCTTCATCAGGTAATAAAGGGGATGGTTTAGAACCAGCACCTGCTGAACCAACAAAGCCAGTAACACCTGGTGTATTTCGTACTACATACCAAGAATCATCTGTTTGTACCATTTCAACTAAGACATAACCAGGATACACTTTGCGTTGAACTGTTTTCTTTTTGCCGTCTTTGTTCACTACTTCTTCCTCAACAGGAACAAGCACTCTGAAAATCTTGTCTGTCATATTCATTGATTCTACGCGTTTTTCTAAATTCGCTTTGACTTTATTTTCATACCCTGAATAAGTATGCACAACATACCAACCTTTGTCCATATCCATATTCACCCTATGACTCTGTCCCAAAGAATAATTCGATAAGACCAGAAATACCTAAATCTAGTAAGTAAAAATAAAGTGTTACGAAAAGCACAGTCGATATGACAACAATCGTATAACTAATTAACTCTTTCCGTTTTGGCCAGCGCACTTTTTTAAGTTCAGACCAGCTGCCTGAAAAAAATGAAAAGGTTGAGCCAAAACCTTGTTTGATCCTATTAATGACTGCCACAGTAAACACCTCCAAAAACTACCTTGTTTCACGATGAACCGTATGCTGATTGCAATGGCTGCAAAACTTCTTCATCTCCATGCGGTCAGGGTGGTTTCGTTTGTTTTTGTTTGATGTATAATTTCTACGTTTACAAACTGTACACGCAAGAGTCATAATCACCCGCATGATGTCACCTCCCGAGACAACTTTTAGTTATCCATGTCTATTCATGTCTATGTTAACATATACGCGTAACAAAATAAGGCTACCCAAAAAAATTTATCACAATGAATAAACCATGTCAAGGAAAAGGTAACAAAAAGATGATATTACCCATTATTCTCAATCACTCTTAATAATAAACAGTGAACTCGTTTAAACAAAGTTTAAACATGTTGAATCTTCTTAATAACACAAGTTATCCACTAATTTATGTGATTTAAACTAAAAAAGCACCGTTATGTATATCATACGGATGCTTAGTTTATTGATTTAGTTCTCTTACTTCTAAATATCTTTCTAATTTTCTCTTCACTCTTTGTAAAGCATTATCGATAGATTTTATGTGTCGATCTAAATCCAATGCAATATCTTGATAAGATCTGCCATCTAAATATAACATCAACACTTTACGCTCTAAGTCACTTAAAATTTCGCCCATTTTATCTTCTAAACCACTGAATTCTTCTTTATTAATCATTAGTTCTTCCGGATCAGTAACTTTAGACCCACAAATAACATCTAATAAAGTTCTATCTGATTCTTCATCATAAATAGGCTTGTCCAAAGAAATATACGAGTTCAAAGGAATATGTTTTTGCCTAGTTGCCGTTTTTATTGCAGTAATAATTTGCCTTGTAATACATAATTCAGCAAATGCTTTAAAGGAAGCAAGCTTATCTCCCCTAAAATCACGAATAGCTTTATAAAGCCCTATCATGCCTTCTTGAATAATATCTTCCCGATCAGCTCCTATTAAAAAATAGGATCGTCCTTTAGCTCTAACAAAGTTTTTGTATTTATTAATTAAGTACTCTAGAGCAATATTGTCGCCTTCTCGGACCGATTCGACAATTTCTTCATCCGTTTTGAGGTAATACTCGTGCAACTTTTCGTTGAGGTCAACGCTCACTATAATCCCTCCGGTCCTGCAAGGATACTGTCAATTTTTGAGATTTTACTCTAAATTAAGATAAAAATAGTATACATGATTACTAGTAAAACCGTCAACCACTTGTCTTTATTGAATTTAGTATTTTAGAAAGATTGTTACTTTTCCCCTCTACGCCACTTTTCAAAAATATCTTTCACATCACTAGATAATTTACTATCAAAAGAATAACTGCTTTTTTTGGTATGTTTTGTTATTTTGCTTTTCACTTTCCTTTTGCTCTCTTGAATATCCATCCATAGTTCTCTGGCAGATCTTCTCAGCGCTCCCTTACCAAAAGTTACACGTTGTTCTACATAGTCTGAAGTAGCTACATGTATATCTCTTTTTCGATGTGTTAACTCCGTAACTAATCTTTCAATACACTCGTCTGCTGTTTCTTTTTCTTTAGTATAGATCACTTTTATTTTGTAATTCTTCTCTTTCACCCCAATCCCTGGTACTTGATGAGCATCAAATACAACGATAATTTTCATGCCTGAATATCCTTGATAATCAGCTAGCATTTTAATTAACTGATTGCGTGCTTCTTCTAGGCTTGTCTCAGATGTTTTTATAAGTTCGGGCCAAGCTCCGATCATGTTATAACCGTCCACAATCAAATATTCTTCCATCATCTAATCTCTTTAATGCCGCTGCCGAACTACTTCATACATAATGACACCTGCAGCAACGGAAGCATTAAGAGAATTAATTTGGCCATACATAGGAAGCTTAATTAAAAAATCACATTTTTCTTTAATTAATCTCCCAATTCCCTTATGTTCATTACCGATGACAATACCAATAGGAAGTGTTAAATCGGTACGATATATATTTTCTTCAGCTGAAACATCCGCTCCAGCAATCCATATCCCTTGTTTTTTAAGTTTATCAATCGTTTGTCCTAAATTTGTAACTCTAGCCACTGGGATATGTTCAACAGCCCCAGCAGAAGTTTTAGAAACAGATGCTGTCAAACCTGCGGACCGTCTCTTAGGAATGATTACTCCATGCACACCTGTACAATCACAAGAACGTAAAATGGAACCCAAATTATGAGGGTCTTCAATTTCATCAAGGATCAAAATGAATGGAGTTTCATTTTTTTCTGCAGCTGAGGAAAGAATATCATCTACTTGCACATATTGATAAGATGCAACCTGAGCTACTACTCCTTGATGTTTTATATCCGGAACCAATTGATCTAACTTTTTCTTATCCACATATTGCAAAATTGCACCAGAATTTTTTGCTTCTGTTAGTATTGGCTGTATGGATGATTTTTGTATTTGATCAGCAATCCATATTTTATGAATGGACCTCTCGGAACGCATTGCTTCTAAAACAGAATGTTTTCCTGCTATATATTCTGTCTCCATAGTATCTTCCTTTCCACACTGTATAAAATTATCTACAATCTATTTTCGTAATCATCTATAATCATTTTAAGTAATTGGCTCAACCGATCATGCTGCTTCTTATAGTATAAATATCCGATTAAACATTCAAATGCAGTACTGTGACGATAATCTAATACATCAGCATTTTTGGGAATAGATGCGGATTTAGCGTTACGTCCCCGTCTTACAACATCTTGCTCCTCTTCACTTAAGTGTGGAAGCCATATTTTTAAATATTGAGCCTGTGCTTTTGCAGAAACAAACTTGGTTGCTTCTTGATGCAAATGATTCGGTTTATGATGAGGACGCGATATTAAATACATGCGTATATATGTATCATATATGGCATCCCCTAAATATGCTAGTACAAGTGGATTAAGTAAATTAGGCGCTTTGCTTGGTGAAAAAGAAAAAAGAGGCTGGTTTTGTTCTAAATCACTCACTTTCTTCTCCAACGCATTCCCTGTGGCGTATCCTCTAATAATATCCCCTGCTGTTGTAACAAATCTCTTATTTCATCCGCCCTAGCCCAATTTTTATTCTTCCGTGCTTCCATACGCTCTTGAATAAGATTCTCAACCTCTTCATCTAACATTTCATTGTTTTTCTCAGCTACTAAACCTAATACAGTATTCATTTCATTAAATGCACTTTTTAACCTTTGCAAGCTGGAATGAATGACTTCCTTTTGCTTTAAATATTGATTTGTTTCACTAACTAAATCAAACATTGATGTAATAGCATCAGCTGTATTAAAATCATCCTGCATTCGTCCATGGAAATTTTCTATAATAAGCTTTATCTTTTGATCTAGATTTTGTTCAACATTATTATCAGCGGTTGTATTTTCTAATCTATAATCCAGATTAGAAATGCAATTCTGTATTCTATCCAAGCTCTGTTTTGATTGTTCCATTATTTCTTCTGAAAAATTCAAAGGATTGCTATAATGTGTGCTTAATATAAAATATCGAATAACTTCAGCACTATATCGAGAAAGCAGTTCAGTGACATTTATCCCATTACCAAGTGACTTCGACATTTTTTCATTGTTAATATTCACATAACCATTATGAAGCCAGTAATTAGCAAGAGGGGCATCATTAACAATTTCAGATTGCGCTATTTCACATTCATGATGTGGAAACTGCAAATCCTGTCCTCCACCATGGATATCCATTGTTTTCCCTAAAAATTTACTTGCCATCGCTGAACATTCAATGTGCCAACCAGGTCTTCCATCACCCCAAGGGCTTTCCCAAAATACCTCACCTGGTTTTGCTTTTTTCCATAGTACAAAGTCTTGAGGATTTTCTTTTCTTTCATCCACCTCAATCCTTTTTCCATATTGAAGATCTTCTATTTTTTGATGAGATAACTTTCCGTATTCTTCAAATTTATTTGTTCTATAAAACACATCCCCATCATTTGCATAAGCATACCCATCTTCAACCAAAGTAGCAATGAACTCGATAATCTCTTGCATATTCTCTGTAACACGAGGATAACCTGTTGCTGGCTTAACACCAAGATTTTTTGAATCTTCAAGATATGCTTCTATAAATTGTTCTGCCACTTCTGACACAGATTTGTTCGTTTCATTTGCTTTTTTGATAATCTTATCATCCACATCCGTAAAATTAACAATATATTCAACATTATATTTTAACGTCTCCAAATACTTCCTAACTACATCAAAAAAGATGAGTGGTCTAGCATTTCCAATATGAATATACCCATAAACGGTAGGACCACAAACATACATTTTCACTTTGCCAGGCTCTATGGATTGAAATTCTTCTTTTTTTCGTGTTAACGTATTAAAAACTTTTAACGCCATCGTCCTTTTTCCCTCCATTGGTTTTGAGCAAATCTAATTCATTTTTTAATGTATCAATCTCATTTTGTAATTTGAGACAAATATCTAAAACTGGATCAGGAACATTGCAATGATCTAATTTATTTACCCGAACCCCGTTTTGCTTCACGATTCTTCCAGGAATCCCTACAACCGTGCTGTGCTGTGGAATCTCTTGCAGCACAACCGCATTAGCACCCACTCTTGAATAATCCCCAATTTTAAAGGAACCTAATACCTTAGCTCCTGAGCTTATGACTACATTATTTCCTATCGTAGGATGTCTCTTCCCTTTTTCCTTCCCAGTTCCACCTAAGGTTACACCTTGGTATAAAACTACATCATCGCCAATCTCACAAGTTTCTCCAATGACTACACCCATTCCATGATCTATAAACAATCTTTTACCAATTGTAGCACCAGGATGAATTTCAATACCGGTTAAAAAACGGTTGATCTGAGAAATGATGCGGGCAATCGTTAAAAGCTTTCTTTTAAAAAACCAATGTGCGATTCGATGTGACCACAAAGCATGTAAACCTGAATACGTAAAAATAACTTCTAAAACACTGCGCGCAGCGGGATCGTTATCAAATACAGCACGAACGTCAGATCTGATTGTTTCAAACATGATGTCAATTCTCCTCCTTTCGTAAACAATGAATGAAATAATGAAATATTTAAAATTTACTATTAAAATCTGGTTTAAAACTTACAAATTGGTATATTTTTAATCCTGTGCTGACAAATGGTGTTTTTAAATTTCCAAGAACAAAAAAGTCTCTGTAGCATGTATGCTACAGAGACGTAAAGTACGCGGTTCCACTCTGTTTGGAAAAAGCCGATGGATTTTCCCTCTCATAGCTCGTAACATGAGCCAATCGTTACAGCCTAAATGTATTCAGCTGCAAAGCTCACAGGTGCACTTCATTCTAAAAATTGAATTGGATAATTCGCAGCCAGAGCTTATGCTCATGATTACCCTTCTCTGGTCATTCATTCTTAAAATTACTTTCCTGATCAACGCTTAAATTCCTCAAATTCATGAGGTTAATATCATATTTATCACAGTATAACGAATTTTCAAACAGAAAACAATGAGTCTAATGCCTGTAGTCTTTGAATGACTTTGTCTTTACCTAATAAAAAGATCGTCTGATTTAAATCAGGTCCATGAATTTGCCCAGTTAATGCTGCACGAACAGGCATAAATAGTTGTTTTCCTTTAAATCCAGTTTCTTTTTGGACATTTTTAAGCAATTTTTTAATCACGTCTGCTGCAAATTCTTCAGATTGTTCCAATTGATTGATGAAACTTTGTAAAACAACTGGAACTTGCTCTTCTTTTAAAACCTGCTCTGCATCTTCCTCTATTTTATATTCTTCTTTAAAAAATAGTTCAGATAATTCTACAATTTGAGCACCATAGTTTAGTTTTTCTTTTAAAAGTGCAATCACATCTGTAACCCAATTCATTTCCTCTTCATCCAAAGTTTCAGAAATATAACCTGCCTTTTGTAAATGAGGTAATGTCAAGTCTACAACTGTAGATAGTTCAGCATTTTTAATATAATGGTTATTCATCCAATATAATTTATTAGTATCAAAAACAGCTGGACTTTTGGATAAACGAGCCGAGTCAAATATATTTACTAACTCCTCTTTAGAGAAGATTTCTTCCTCTCCTTCTGGAGACCAACCTAATAAAGCAATAAAATTAAATAATGTCTCTGGTAAAAATCCTAAATCATGGTATTGCTCAATAAATTGAATGGTCGATTCATCACGTTTGCTTAATTTTTTTCGCTGTTCATTCACAATTAAAGTCATATGTCCAAAAATGGGGGCTTCCCATCCCAATGCTTCATAAACCATTAACTGTCGAGGAGTATTAGATATGTGATCATCCCCCCTTAGTACATGGGATATTTCCATCAAATAATCATCTATTACAACGGCAAAATTATAGGTAGGAATTCCATCTTTTTTTACTATGACAAAATCACCTGTATCACTAGAATCAAATGAAACAGTTCCTTTTACAATATCATTGAAGGTATAAGTTTGGTCTGTTGGAACTTTGAAGCGAACACTTGGAATTCTTCCTTGACTCTCTAATTCTTTTTTCTCTTCCTCTGACAGATGTTTACACTTCCCAGAATACTTTGGCATTTCACCAGATGCTTTTTGTTGCTCACGTTCAGCTTCTAATTCTTCCTCTGTACAGTAACATGGATACGCTGCTTTTTTATCTAAAAGCTCCTGCCAATATTTCTTGTAAATTTCAAGACGTTCAGTTTGACGATAAGGACCATAACCACCATCTTTATCTATACTTTCATCCCAATCTAGTCCTAGCCATGCCAAGTTTTTCAATTGACTGGCTTCTCCACCTTCTACATTTCTTTTTAAGTCTGTATCTTCTATCCTTACGATAAATTTCCCGTTTAAACTTCTTGCAAATAAATAATTAAATAGTGCAGCTCTAGCATTACCTATATGTAAATGTCCAGTTGGACTAGGTGCATAACGAACACGAACTTCTTCTCTAGACATGCTTTCTCCTCCTATATACTCTCCAATATTTCAAATCATAGCATATCTTTTGTTAAACAAACAACCGATAAAGCAGAGATCCCTTCACCTCTACCGTTGAATCCAAGCTTTTCAGTTGTTGTAGCTTTAACATTCACTTGTGATGGATCGGCTTCTAACAATCCAGAAATAACAGACACCATTTGTGGAATATATGGGGCCATTTTAGGTTTTTGCGCAATAATCGTTGCATCTACATTTCCCAGTTTAAATCCTTCATCCTTTACCATTTTCCATACTTCTTTCAATAATGCCTTACTATCAGCATCTTTAAATTCCTCTGAAGTATCTGGAAAATGCGTTCCAATATCCCCTTTACCAATTGCACCTAAGATAGCATCCGTTATGGCATGTAAAAGAACATCTGCATCAGAATGCCCTAACAGCCCTTTCTCATAGGGTATTTCCACCCCACCAATAATACAAGCTCGTCCCTCAACTAACTGATGCACATCAAATCCTTGCCCAATACGAATCATTATTATGTTCCCCTCTCCCCATAACCTTATTTCCCACCTATGTTGTTCGAAGTTGTTTTTTTAGCCAATATAAACTGAGCATACTCCAAATCATCAGGTGTTGTTATTTTTATATTTTGATAGTCTCCTGGAACTACATGAATTGAAGCACCTACCATCTCCATTAACATGGCATCGTCAGTTCCAAGTAACTTTTTTTCTTTTGCATACTCATGTGCCTTTAATAATTCTTTTAAACGAAAAACTTGTGGGGTTTGAATCGACCATAACTGTTTGCGATCTGGTGTTGACAATACATCCATATTCTCGTTCACAATTTTAATAGTATCTTTAACAGGAACAGCCAAAACCGCAGCACCTTTTTCCTCTGCTTTTCTCCAGCAAGACATGATGTCATTCACTGTTACAAATGGACGAACACCATCATGAATCATAACCCATTCAATGGATTCATCAAATGAACGAAGCCCTTTGTAAACTGAGTCCTGACGTTCCTTTCCCCCTGGAATCACACTGGTTACTTTATGAAGATGATATGTTTCTTTGTATGATTCAACCTGCTTTACATCTTCTGTTCCTACAACGACATGAATATGTTTTATTTCTTTTATATGATGAAATTGTTCTAAAGTATGTACAAGAATAGGTTTGTTTTGCAGCTCAATATACTGCTTGCTTTGTTCAGTTTTCATTCTTGTTCCCTTACCTGCTGAAACGATAACTACACCCAAATTTGACATCCAATCCCCACCTAAAACACAAAATAGAAATGTCCAAAATCATTACATGAACTTTGAACACTCCTATATATCATAATGTTTTTATAGCGCTTTTTCCAATAATTTTGGTTTAGCAAATATCATACGACCAGCAGAGGTTTGTAAAACACTAGTCACCAGCACCTCTATATTCGTTCCAATAAAATCACTTCCACCTTCCACCACAATCATAGTGCCATCGTCAAGATAGGCTACACCTTGTCCATTTTCTTTCCCATCTTTAATGACTTGCACCAACATTTCTTCACCTGGCAGTACAACAGGTTTTACAGCATTGGCAAGATCATTAATATTAAGAACTGAAACACCTTGCAGCTCACATACTTTGTTTAAATTATAATCATTTGTTACCACTTTACCCATTAGTACCTTTGCTAATTTCACTAACTTGGAATCTACTTCTGAAATCTCCTCGAAATCTCCTTCATAAATCAACACTTTTACGTCTAATTCTTTTTGAATTTTATTTAAAATATCCAACCCTCTACGTCCACGATTTCTTTTTAACAAATCTGAAGAATCAGCAATATGTTGTAATTCTTCCAGTACAAATTCAGGGATCACTAATGTTCCTTCCACAAAACCTGTTTTACATATATCTGCTATTCTGCCATCTATAATAACACTTGTATCTAATATTTTATGATCCCCAGCAAATCCTTCATTCTCCCTATTTTCCTTAGATTGATCTTTTCTCGATATGATGGAACTGATTTCCTCTTTTTTACTGAACCCAACTCTAAATCCCATATATCCTAAAATGACAGAGAAAATAATCGGAACAAAATTACCCATCCCATTAATTGTTGAAATAGCTGGATACAACATAACGGAGACAAGTAAACCGAAAATAAGTCCTACAATACCTGATAACAAGTGTGATAATGGAAGTCTAGCTAACTTCTCCTCCATCTTTTCAATCACATTATTATAAAAAAAGATTGCGATTAAAGAGATTAGGAAAAACAACAACATACCTGCTCCCATAATAATATATTGACTATTTTGTTGTGTTTCTAAGCCAATCAAGGATTCAAAAAAACGATTAAACCTATATCCTATTACACCTCCAATGATAACGAACCCTATTTGTATCAACCTTTTTAACATATAATAATTTCACCTCCTAGTTTCTTTAGAAAATCCCTCCTTACAATTATGAACCAAATTTTAACAACCTAATCTTTTTCAACTAATTTTCATCATATAATTTCGATTGAAACCTTTGAATTATTAGCATTTTTCTTATATAATGGAAATAAATGCAGCATAATGAGGTGAACTTTTAACGTTATGCAATTAAAACAATTTCAAAATCAAGTATCAGATCTACTTCTCCGTCACCGAAGTCTTATGGATGTATTATCAAAGTTTGATCAATCTAATTCATCCATACATCGCGCCGTTGTAAAAGCAGTTACAGAATGCGGTTGTATTGAAATTCAGGCACAAAAACAAACCTACTCTACAGAAATGACATTAGAACAGGCAAAGGAATTGCTTGAAAACCATCTACAGGGGCAAATGTGTGATCAATGTAAGGAAGCTGTGGTTTCAGAGCTTGGAAAGAATTTATTTTACATGTCTTCACTTTGTAATCTGTTAGATATTGATCTTGAAGATACGGTAAGTAAAGAATCTAAAAAATGTGCGACACTTGGTTTTTTTAATTTATCTTAAAAAGTAAGCCGTCCAACATTGGACGGTATTTTTTTAAGATTTCATAGTAAAAGACTTCAATAAAAAAAGAACCTTTTTCATTTTGAACAAGGTTCTTTTTTTTTAATTGTTTCGAGCTTCTTTGTATTTGTTTAATGCTGTTCTAATAACATCACTAGCGTTTTTTTTTAAGCCATATACTGCGTAAAAAATCAATGGGAGGAACAAGTATTTCGTATATCCTCCAAATTGTTCTGGTAATAAAATCACTAATATTACAATGGATACAACTAAAAACATAGCTACTAATAATGTATATCTAGAAATTCCTACTGTTTTTAAGCTTGGATATTTCACATTGCTCACCATTAATAAAGATAAAACAATCGTAATGACAACAAGTAAAATGGGATGAATACCTTCATGGAATAATGCCAACGAGCTCATGATTCCACCTGCTGCTGGAATAGGCAATCCGATAAAATGCTCCTTAACATCATCAGACACCACATTAAATCGTGCTAACCGGAGTGCACCACAGATTGGAAAAATAGCTGTTGCAATCCATCCTATGGTGTTCATTTCTTGGAAAGCCACAACATACATCAAAAAAGCTGGAGCAACCCCAAAGGAAATAACATCTGACAGAGAATCTAATTCTTTACCAAATTCACTCTGTACATTTAAAGCCCTTGCTACACGACCATCAATTCCATCCGTTAGTATTGCAATGATGACCAATAACGCAGCAATTTGGGGCTGATCATTAAACACAAATATGATAGAAGTTATTCCTATAAATAGATTTGCAACTGTAAATACACTCGGAAGTGATTTTGTAAACATGTTTTTCCACCTCAAATTAAATTACCCTTAAAACAAGGGAACAAACAGGGACAACCAACATTAAAAAACCTCACGGACTAAAAAAACAAAATACTAATCATTTGTATGATTGTATTGAAATTAAATATGTCTGTCAATAAATACTTGTTCTTGAATTCTTTTTAAACCTTCTTTAATAGCTCTCGCTCGTACTTCTCCAATTCCATCTACCTCATCCAATTCCTCAATCGTAGCCATTAATATATAGGGTAGATTTTTAAAGTTTTGAATTAGGTTCATAACGATAACCGTTGGTATTCTCGGAATTTTGTTTAACATACGGAATCCTCTTGGAGAAATAGTTTCTTCTAAAGAAACATTTGACTTGAATGTTCCTATGATACGTAAAATGTTTTGGTGCTCTAATAAATCATCATCGGTTAATTTTTTAAGATTTTGTTTGACATCTTGAATGAAATCTTCATCTATATCCTTACAATAATCTTTCAAAAGTAAATAAGCCTCTTCATCTACTGTTGCAACTAACTCATCCAACTGCATACTAATTAAACGCCCTTCAGATCCTAATTCAACAATATACTTTTTGATTTCTGCTTTGATTCTGAGCACCATTTCTAATCGTTGGATAACATTCGTAACATCATGTAAAGTCACTAACTCCTCAAATTCTAACGCACTTAAGTTTGTTAATGATTGATCCAATACCGCTTTATATTTTTCAAGCGTTTGAATAGCCTGATTTGCTTTTGTTAAAATCACGCCAATATCTTTTAATGAATAACGTAATTTCCCTTGATATAAGGTGATTATGTTTCTTCTTTGTGATATAGATATCACTAGTTTTCTTGTTTGATTGGCAACTCTCTCCGCCGTACGATGTCGAATGCCAGTTTCAGTTGATGGAATGGAGGGATCAGGATTTAATTGCGTATTTGCATATAATATCCGTTTAATATCCTCACTTAAGATAATCGCTCCATCCATTTTTGCCAGTTCATATAAATTGTTAGGCGAAAAGTCACTATTTATGGAAAATCCTCCGTCTACTAGCTCCATAATTTCGGGAGTACAACCTACAACAATTAATGCACCTGTTTTTGCACGCAGTACATTTTCCAATCCATCTCTAAAAGGAGTACCCGGAGCGACTAACCTTAGGATTTGGCTAACGACATCTAGTTGTTTCTCTTCCTGCATAAGACGACGCACCCCCTTACTTATCCTCGCAGTCTTATTCTGTTTATATATAAACAGTACTTCATTGTAAAGCCATTTCAAGTGCTTGTGAAACATTTCGAACGCCAATAATCTCAATATTTTTAGGAGGCGTCCATCCTTTTAAACTATTTTCTGGAACGATCATTCGTTTAAAACCTAATTTTTGGGCTTCTTTCACACGTTCTTCCATTCTAGAAACAGCCCTTACCTCTCCTGTTAAACCAATCTCACCACAGACCACATCATACGGACGTGTTGGTTGATCTTTAAAGCTCGACACAATACTAACAGCGAGCGCCAAGTCAATGGCGGGCTCATCTAGTTTAACACCACCTGCTACATTTAAAAAAGCGTCTTGATTTTGCAAAAACAATCCCATTCTTTTTTCTAAAACTGCCATGATGAGTGATAGTCTATTATGATCCACACCCGTAGTCATTCTGCGAGGCGCTGGAAAATTAGTTGATGAGATTAGAGCCTGAATTTCAACTAAAATAGGACGAGTACCTTCCATGCTGGAAACGACAATTGAGCCAGATACGCCTAAGGGTCTTTCTGATAAAAACAATTCAGAAGGATTACTAACCTCAACAAGTCCCAATTCCTTCATTTCAAATATACCCATTTCATTTGTGGAACCAAAACGGTTTTTCACCGCTCTTAGAATTCGAAAGGCATGCTGCTTTTCACCTTCAAAATAAAGTACACAATCCACCATATGTTCAAGCATTCTAGGCCCGGCAATTGCCCCCTCTTTTGTAACATGACCTACTAATACAGTTGCAATACCTTTATTCTTAGCTATTCTCATAAAGGCACTTGTACATTCACGAACCTGTGAAACACTTCCTGGTGCTGATTCTAACATGGGCTGATAAACTGTCTGAATCGAATCAATAACTAAAAAATCAGGCTCCACTTGCTGTACAGCATCTTCAATCGAATCCATATTAGTCTCACAAAGAACATACAAATCTTCTGATAAAACACCTAATCGATCTGCTCGAAGTTTTAATTGTTTGACGGATTCTTCGCCGGAAATATAAAGGACCTTACATTTTTTTAGCACTAAAGCATGTGATATTTGCAATAAAAGAGTAGATTTACCTATGCCTGGATCTCCACCTACTAATATAAGTGAACCCGGTACAACCCCTCCGCCAAATACACGGTCTAATTCTTTAAAATCTGTTAAAATCCTCGGTTCCTTTGCACCTTCAATTTTTAAAATGGATGTGGCTTTTTCCTGTGATATATAATTAGATTCCTTCATCCCTTTGGTTTTAATTTGTTTTACTGTTTCCTCTACAAGACTATTCCATGATGAACACCCTGGACATTTACCCATCCATTTTGGAGATTCATAGCCGCAATGCTGACATGTATATTTCACTTTGTTTTTTGCCATTTTGTAGACCAACCCTTAAATGTAATTCATAAGTGTGAATATTACTTCAAAGTTTACCATTTTGTTCAAAAACTGAAAAGAGCATTCGATTAAAGTAAAGGGTGACTTATTTCTCAAATGAATTATAATAATAATTATATGCAAGTATATGGAGGGAAATTTAATATGATCGTAAAACCGAAAATTAGAGGTTTCATCTGTACAACCGCTCATCCTACAGGATGTGAAAAAAATGTGTTAAATCAAATCAATTACGTAAAAAAACAATCAAAAATAGATGGACCGAAAAAAGTTCTTGTCATAGGTTCGTCCCAAGGGTTTGGTTTATCATCACGTATAGTTTCAACTTTTGGAGCTGGAGCAGACACAATTGGTGTTTATTTTGAAAAACCCGCTTCTGAAAATAAAACAGCATCAGCTGGATGGTACAATAATATCGCTTTTGAAAATGAGGCTAATCAAGCAGGGTATTATGCTAAGAGTTTTAATGGTGATGCTTTTTCAGATGAAATTAAAAAAGAAACGATAGACCTTATAAAAAAAGATTTTGGAAAAGTAGATTTAGTCGTATACAGCTTAGCCTCACCTCGACGAGTTGATCCAAAAACTGGTGACATATATAATTCAGTGATTAAACCAACGAAAGCTGCGTATACAAATAAAACTGTAAATACCCAAAAAGGTATCGTATCTGAAATCACTGTAGATCCGTCGACTGAAGAAGAAATAGAACAAACAATCAAAGTCATGGGTGGGGAAGACTGGCAGCTATGGATTGAAGCTTTAGATAACGCTGATGTCCTAGCGGAAGGGTTTACAACTGTCGCTTATAATTACATAGGTCCAGAAGTTACACATGCAATATATAAAAAAGGAACCATTGGAAAAGCTAAAGAACATTTAGATCAAACTGCTCATCATTTAAACGAACAACTCAAATCCATTAATGGTAGAGCATTTGTATCCGTCAATAAAGCATTGGTCACACAGTCTAGTTCTGCCATTCCCGTAGTTCCTTTATATATATCTCTCTTATATAAAGTCATGAAGGAAAAAGGACTTCATGAAGGGTGTATCGAGCAAATGTATAGACTTTTTAATGAAAACCTCTATACAACATCTCCAAAACCTTTAGATGAAGAAGGACGTATTCGTATAGACGATTGGGAAATGAAAGAGGACGTTCAAGATAAAGTTTCCGCATTATGGAATGACGTTAATACAGATACTTTGGAACAGCTTTCTGATATTGAAGGTTACCGCAAAGAATTTCTACAAATTTTTGGATTTGCTTTTGATGGGGTAGACTATGAAGCAGAAGTAGATCCTATGTTCCAAAAGAAGTAACTTAAACAAATATACGTGGTAAGCACCTCTACATAGAGACAGTGCTTACCTTTTTTTATAACAAAAACCCGAATTTTTGTTAATATTGAAAATCCAAAAATTCGGGTTGCAATTTGTGCTTTATTGATAGATCATGATATTATTTCTGAACTAGTAACTCTCCATCTTTTTCATCAATGATGATCGCGCCACCTTTGGTGATATTCCCTTTTAGAAGCTCCTCTGACAATCGATCCTCAATATGTTTTTGGATAGCTCTACGTAAAGGTCTAGCACCGTACATTGGATCGTAACCTTCTTTAGCAAGGAAGGCTTTGGCTGAATCGGTTAATGTAAAGTCTACTTCCTGCTCTTTTAGACGTTTGCGAAGTTCTTCTGACATCAGTGTTACGATTTCTGCAATGTGTTTTTCTTCAAGTGAATGGAACACAATCGACTCATCAATACGATTTAAAAACTCAGGACGGAAGCTTTTTTTCAATTCTTCGATCACTTTGTCCTTCATATTATTATAATCTCTACCTGCATCACTAGCAGCTGTAAACCCTAATGAAGAATTTTTCTTAATCGTATCTGCACCCACGTTTGAAGTCATGATGATTAAAGTATTTCTAAAATCAACTACACGACCTTTAGAATCTGTTAAACGTCCATCTTCTAAAACTTGCAATAAAACATTAAATACTTCTGGATGTGCTTTTTCTATCTCATCAAGTAATACAACAGAATAAGGTTTACGACGTACCATTTCTGTTAATTGACCACCTTCATCATAACCAACATATCCTGGAGGTGCTCCAACTAATCTTGAGGTAGAGTGTTTTTCCATATATTCTGACATGTCGATTCGTAAAGTGGCATTTTCATCACCAAATAGTGCTTCTGCCAAAGCTCTAGCTAATTCGGTTTTCCCAACCCCTGTTGGACCTAGGAAAATGAATGAGCCCATTGGTCTTTTTGGATCTTTCAAACCTGCTCTTGCTCTACGAATGGAACGACTGACTGATTTAACTGCTTCATCTTGCCCTATCACTCTCTCGTGTAAAATGGACTCCATTTTTAATAATCGTTCTGTTTCTTCTTCTGCAAGTTTGCTAACTGGAATTCCTGTCCAGCTAGCTACAACTTGAGCAATATCCTCAGGTGTAACTTCAGAATCGGTACTGCTTTGTTCTTCTTTCCATTCTTTTTTCGTTGAGTCCAACTCTTCGCGCAGCTTTTGCTCTGTATCTCTTAATCCAGCCGCTTTTTCAAATTCTTGACTTTGTACTGCAGCATCTTTTTCTTTTCGTATATCCTCTAGTTTGCTTTCTAACTGTTTTAAATCTGGTGGTACTGTATATGAGCGGAGCCTTACTTTCGAACCTGCTTCATCAATTAAATCAATGGCTTTATCTGGGAGAAATCGATCCGTAATATATCGATCTGAAAGTTTAACTGCTTCTTCAATTGCATCGTCTGTAATTTTCACACGATGATGTGCTTCATAACGATCACGTAAACCGTATAAAATCTGAATTGCTTCTTCAGTTGATGGTTGATCTACTGTTATCGGCTGGAAACGTCTTTCTAAAGCAGCATCCTTTTCAATGTATTTTCTATACTCATCTAAAGTTGTAGCACCGATACATTGCAATTCCCCTCGAGCTAAAGAAGGTTTTAAAATGTTGGACGCATCTATAGCCCCTTCAGCGCCTCCTGCCCCAATTAGTGTGTGAAGCTCATCTATAAACAATATGATATTGCCTGCTTGACGAATCTCTTCCATAATTTTTTTCAGACGATCCTCAAATTCACCACGATATTTAGTCCCAGCTACAACAGAACCCATATCTAATGTCATGACTCTCTTATCACGAAGTGTTTCAGGAATCTCATTATGAATAATTTTTTGTGCAAGTCCTTCAGCAATTGCGGTTTTACCTACACCTGGTTCACCAATTAATACTGGATTATTTTTTGTTCTTCTACTTAGTACCTGAATGACACGTTCAATTTCTTTATTTCTCCCTATGACAGGGTCCAAATTATCTTCTTTAGCAATAGCTGTTAAATCTCTAGCTAAACCATCCAATGTAGGTGTATTTGCACTTGTTGTGGAATTATGACTGGATGATGAACTCTCACTGCTTCCTAACAACTGTAAAACTTTTTGGCGGGCTTTATTTAAATTGATCCCTAAATTACTAAGTACCCTTGCTGCAACACCTTCACCCTCACGAATAAGACCTAATAAAATATGCTCAGTTCCTACATACGTATGACCTAATTTTCTTGCTTCATCCATTGAAAGCTCAATCACCTTTTTAGCTCTTGGTGTATAAGCTATGTTTGAAGGTTGTTCCTTTCCTCTTCCAATCAAGCTTTCTACTTCATCCTGTATCTTTTCTAAACTTAATCCTAATGAAACGATGGCTTTAGCAGCAATCCCTTCTCCTTCTCGAATCAAACCTAATAAAATATGTTCAGTTCCAATATTGTTATGGCCTAAACGAACTGCTTCTTCCTGAGCTAATGCGAGCACTTTTTGCGCTCGTTCTGTAAATCTACCAAACATCATAATGATATACACCTCCATATATTTAGTTCATTTATTTATTATTTTGTAATTCTTTCTCTAATCATCTCAGCCCTTAAAACGTCTCTTTCATCAGGGGAAAGTTTTTTACTTGCATATTGTTGTAAAAAACCTGGCTGAGTCATAATCATTAATTCATTTAAAACATTCGCTGATACATTAGATATTAAACCTAGATCTATCCCTAATCTAACGTCTGAGAGACGCTGTGCAGCTTCATTCGAATCCATAATTTGTGCATAAGACAAAATTCCATATGAACGATTAACTCGATCTAATAAAAACGTCTTTGACTCAGATAACATCTTCGTCCTTGCTGTTCTTTCGTGATCAATAATTTGTTTAACTACACTATATAAATTGTGAATAATCTCTGACTCTGATTGTCCTAAGGTAATTTGATTAGATATCTGAAACAGATTTCCTAAAGACTCACTACCTTCACCATATAATCCTCTAACCGCTAAACCAACTTGACTTACTGCCGTAAGTATTCTATTGATTTGCTGTGTAAGTACTAATGCTGGAAGGTGAAGCATTACAGAAGCTCTGATCCCTGTGCCAACATTCGTTGGACAACTTGTCAGATATCCTCTTTTCTCGTCAAAAGCATAATTTAACTTCGCTTCAAAAATATCATCAATATGATTAGCTAGTTCCCATGCTTCATTTATTTGAAAACCTGGAAACAAACACTGAATGCGAATATGGTCTTCCTCATTAATCATAATGCTAATGGACTCATTTTCACTGAGAATCACTGCTCCATTACGTGATTCCTCTGCCAAATTAGGACTGATCAAGTGTTTCTCAACTAAAACTTTACTTTCCAAACTATTTATTTCAGAAAGTGGAATTCGTTCAAAATTACTAATCATTTTTAGATCTTCATCATGAACTACATCAGATACTTTTTCTAATACTTCTTCAGATTGTTGATTGGTTGAAAGCATTGGAAACGGATAGTGGGTTAAATTCCTAGCCAAACGAATTCTACTGCTAATTACAATGTCAGAGTCTGCTCCTTCACCCTTCATCCATTCACTTAATGCATCCTCAATAAATCTTTCTAAAGACAATCCTAATCCCCCCTAGAATTAAGGTTGAACTTATTTAAAATTATGCCTCTGATATTTTCTGCTCTAAACCGCGAATTTCATCACGAAGTTTTGCTGCCTCTTCAAATTCTTCAAGATCAATTTTAGATTGAAGTTCTTTTTTTAGATCTTTGATTTGACGTTTATATTTTATTTTCCCACCAGATATCTTCGGAATTTTACCAACATGAACTGAATTTCCATGGACTCTTTTAAGCAGTGGGTTTAATTGATCTGAAAAATGATTATAACAAAAACTACAACCAAAACGCCCTATCTTTCTAAACTGAGGATATGTGAGTCCGCAATTTTCACATCGAATCACTTTTTTCTCTTGTTTTACATTTTGACCCATGGATGGTTCAAATTCCAAAATGCCTGATAATAAATTGTGTATTGAGAACCCATTGGGTGCACCAGGAATAGAATCACCCTTCTCCCTAGCACAAGACTCGCACAAATGAAACTCTGTTTTTTCACCATTTACAATTTTAGTGAAATGTAATGCTGCTGGTTTGTTACCGCACTCTTGACATATCACACGACCAAACCTCCCCTATTTACTAATTAAAGAAACGAGCATGGCTTTCAAAACTTTTGCTCTAATTTCATCTCTTAAGGGTAACTTTAATGTTAATACATCTCTTGTAATTGCAGCTCTAAATAAATTTGCTTCACGGGCACTAATAATTCCCCTATCTTCAAGTTGATAAATGAGCCCTTCTGCTGCAGATTGATCTATTTGCTGACCAATCGTTTGAAATATATGATTCTGAAGAGATGAATTTGATGGGAACATTACTTTTTGTATTCGAATGTATCCGCCACCACCTCGTTTACTCTGAACTAAATAACCTTTTTCCAAAGTGAACCGAGTACTAATGACGTAGTTGATTTGAGAAGGAACACAATTAAACTGATCTGCTAAATCGTTCCGTTGGATTTCAACGACCTTCTCTTCGCTTTCATGCAAAATATGTTTCAGATATTGTTCAATAATATCGGAAATATTACGCATTTATCAGTTCCCCCAAGCATTCACATTGTTTGACTTTTGTCAGTTTGACTGACTTTGACTTTCTTTGACCTTATAACTATTATACCCAATTATGTTTATTTTGCAAATGTATTCAAATCGTTTTTTCCATCACAGTGTACTATTATTTACAAAAAGTGTGAAATTCATGACCAATTATAGGTTTTTTAAATCATTTTATTTATTAAAAATTTGATTTATAAATATTTTAATGTAAAAAGTTTAGATGGAACTTCTCCTCTGTCTCTGCCATTGAACTCGTTTAAACAAAATTTAAACATCAAGGGAAATCAGGTGGAGACTCTACTCCGCCTAATTTGAAAATATCACCTATAGAGATGACGTCTGTACGTAAAATATTTTGGATCAACGAGTTTTACAGATTTTGTGGGTGTAAATAAAACCTCCGTTTAAAGTTCAATCAATTAATTTGAACTGCTTCAGTAAAAGGTTTAGGGAGAGCTGTTTAAAAGTTTAAAATAAAGGGAATTCATGGTCTTAAGTATCCAAAAAGGAGCTTAGTTATTTAAATAGAGGACTTTGATGGTCTTATTTCTAGCATTATCGTTCAATTTATCTCTTTTTATTAGAAAATAGCTAAAATAAGACCGTTTTTTCCCTCTAATATCTAATAGAATTCTGAAATAAGCAAAATAAGACCCTTCATTCCCTCTAATCCACTCTATCTCAAAGAAAACGCAAGTCACTATGAGAGTTCTTCCGAAAAACAAAAAGACACCATAGTGAAAGTATCACTACAGTGTCTTTGGTTAGCTTGGCAACGTCCTACTCTCCCAGGACCTTGCGGTCCAAGTACCATCGGCGCTGGAGGGCTTAACGGTCGTGTTCGGTATGGGAACGCGTGGTACCCCTCCGCCATCATCACCAAACGTGTAAATAATTAATGAAGGTCGACTAAGTTCGGACACATCCATGTGACCAACGTCGACATCAATTCATCCTTGAATTGAAAAACTAGATGCGAAACAAAGATAAGCATGGAATCTTTTCCCTAAGCAATGTTTGCTCGGGGTACCCGAAAAAGTACTCGAATTCACCTGTAAAGGTTAATCTCCACTTTTTGGGGTATATCTTGGATAAGCCCTCGACCGATTAGTATTCGTCAGCTCCATGCATTGCTGCACTTCCACCCCGAACCTATCAACCTCGTCGTCTTCAAGGGGTCTTACTAAATTGGGAAATCTCATCTTGAGGGGGGCTTCACGCTTAGATGCTTTCAGCGCTTATCCCTTCCGTACTTGGCTACCCAGCTATGCTTCTGGCGAAACAACTGGTACACCAGCGGTACGTCCATCCCGGTCCTCTCGTACTAAGGACAGCTCCTCTCAAATTTCCTACGCCCACGACAGATAGGGACCGAACTGTCTCACGACGTTCTGAACCCAGCTCGCGTACCGCTTTAATGGGCGAACAGCCCAACCCTTGGGACCTACTTCAGCCCCAGGATGCGATGAGCCGACATCGAGGTGCCAAACCTCCCCGTCGATGTGGACTCTTGGGGGAGATAAGCCTGTTATCCCCAGGGTAGCTTTTATCCGTTGAGCGATGGCCCTTCCATTCGGTACCACCGGATCACTAAGCCCGACTTTCGTCCCTGCTCGACCTGTACGTCTTGCAGTCAAGCTCCCTTATGCCTTTGCACTCTTCGAATGATTTCCAACCATTCTGAGGGAACCTTAGGGCGCCTCCGTTACGCTTTAGGAGGCGACCGCCCCAGTCAAACTACCCGCCTGACACGGTCCCCGACCCTGATTCAAGGGCCTAGGTTAGAACTCGAATACGATCAGGGTGGTATCCCAAGGGCGCCTCCACCGATGCTTGCGCACCAGCTTCCAAGGCTCCCACCTATCCTGTACAAATCGTACCCCAGTTCAATATCAGGTTGTAGTAAAGCTCCATGGGGTCTTTCCGTCTTGTCGCGGGTAACCAGCATCTTCACTGGTATTAAAATTTCACCGGATCTCTCGTTGAGACAGCGCCCAAATCGTTACGCCATTCGTGCGGGTCAGAATTTACCTGACAAGGAATTTCGCTACCTTAGGACCGTTATAGTTACGGCCGCCGTTTACTGGGGCTTCGGTTCATAGCTTCGCCTAAAACGGCTAACCATTCCCCTTAACCTTCCAGCACCGGGCAGGCGTCAGCCCGTATACTTCGCCTTACGGCTTCGCACAGACCTGTGTTTTTGCTAAACAGTCGCTTGGGCCTTTTCACTGCGGCTCCCTCGGGCTATACACCCTAACGGAGCACCCCTTCTCCCGAAGTTACGGGGTCATTTTGCCGAGTTCCTTAACGAGAGTTCTTCCGCGCGCCTTAGAATTCTCTTCTCGCCTACCTGTGTCGGTTTGCGGTACGGGCACCTTCACCTGGCTAGAGGCTTTTCTTGGCAGCATGAGTGCGAGTTCTTCGGTACTACAATTTTCCCTCCTCATCACAGCTCAGCCTTATCAGTGTGCGGATTTGCCTACACACCAGCCTTACTGCTTGAACAGACTTATCCATCAGTCTGCAACTGTTCCCTTCTGCGTCACCCCAATTGCTCATAACGGTTTACGGTGGTACAGGAATTTCAACCTGTTGTCCTTCGATTACGCCTTTCGGCCTCACCTTAGGTCCCGACTTACCCTGAGCGGACGAGCCTTCCTCAGGAAACCTTGGGCTTTCGGCGGACAAGATTCTCACTTGTCTTTTCGTTACTTATACCGGCATTCTCACTTGTGTACAGTCCAGCACTCCTTACGGTATACCTTCAATCCATACACAACGCTCCCCTACCCCTGATACCATTGTATCAAGCCATAGCTTCGGTGGTGTGTTTAGCCCCGTTACATTTTCGGCGCAGAGTCACTCGACCAGTGAGCTATTACGCACTCTTTCAATGGTGGCTGCTTCTAAGCCAACATCCTGGTTGTCTGTGCAACTCCACATCCTTTCCCACTTAACACACACTTGGGGACCTTAGCTGATGGTCTGGGCTGTTTCCCTTTTGACGATGGATCTTAGCACTCACCGTCTGACTCCTGGGGTTTAAAGTCTATGGCATTCGGAGTTTGACTGAGCTTGGTAACCCTTGACGGGCCCCGCACCCAATCAGTGCTCTACCTCCACGACTCACCCCCAAGGCTAGCCCTAAAGCTATTTCGGGGAGAACCAGCTATTTCCGAGTTCGATTGGAATTTCTCCGCTACCCCCACCTCATCCCCTCATTTTTCAACATAAGTGGGTTCGGGCCTCCAGTGAGTGTTACCTCACCTTCACCCTGGACAGGGGTAGATCACACGGTTTCGGGTCTACGTCAACATACTCATACCGCCCTATTCAGACTCGCTTTCGCTGCGGCTCCAGCTCTTCACTTTAACCTTGCATGCTAACGTAACTCGCCGGTTCATTCTACAAAAGGCACGCCATCACCCATTAAACGGGCTCTGACTTCTTGTAAGCACACGGTTTCAGGTTCTATTTCACTCCCCTCCCGGGGTCCTTTTCACCTTTCCCTCACGGTACTGCTTCACTATCGGTCGCTAGGGAGTATTTAGCCTTGGCAGATGGTCCTGCCAGATTCATACGGGGTTTCACGTGCCCCGCACTACTCGGGATCCACTCCGGAGAGAATGATTTTTTAGTTACAGGACTTTTACCCTCTTTGGTTCGCCTTTCCAGACGCTTCACCTAAATCATTCCTTTGTAACTCCATGTGGAGTGTCCCACAACCCCAACAGGCAAGCCTGTTGGTTTGGGCTAATCCGCGTTCGCTCGCCGCTACTGACGGAATCACTTTTGTTTTCTCTTCCTCAGGGTACTTAGATGTTTCAGTTCCCCTGGTCTGCCTCCGCTAGACCTATGTATTCAGTCTAGGGTACGTACCTATTACAGTACGTGGGTTCCCCCATTCGGACATCCCCGGATCGAGGTCTGCTTACGACTCCCCGAGGCATTTCGTTGTTCGCCACGTCCTTCTTCGGCTCCTAGCGCCTAGGCATCCTCCGTGTGCTCTTAATAGCTTAACCATTAAGTTCGATGTTTTATATGATCACTCATAATTGAGAATTCCATTTGCTAATTAATGCTTCTTTGCTTTCGCTATCTAGTTTTCAAGGAACATCAGTCGCTTGATCCACCTTTGTGGTGTTTTTTGCGACAAAAAATATCTTACCACATCTGCTTTTCTTCAGTCAACCGTTTTTTCAAACCATTTCTTGAAGTTTTTGCCTCTATGGTGGAGCCAAGCGGGATCGAACCGCTGACCTCCTGCGTGCAAAGCAGGCGCTCTCCCAGCTGAGCTATGGCCCCATACTGAATCCCAAAAAATGGACTACACCGCAGCCAATTTCGTTGGGTTTATTTTGATGGATATAAGCACCATCAAAACTGAACAAAATGAATTCGATATATTCTCCATAGAAAGGAGGTGATCCAGCCGCACCTTCCGATACGGCTACCTTGTTACGACTTCACCCCAATCATCTACCCCACCTTCGGCGGCTGGCTCCCCAAGGGGTTACCTCACCGACTTCGGGTGTTGTAAACTCTCGTGGTGTGACGGGCGGTGTGTACAAGACCCGGGAACGTATTCACCGCGGCATGCTGATCCGCGATTACTAGCAATTCCGACTTCATGCAGGCGAGTTGCAGCCTGCAATCCGAACTGAGATCGGCTTTGTTGGGATTGGCTCCACCTCGCGGCTTCGCTGCCCTTTGTACCGACCATTGTAGTACGTGTGTAGCCCAGGTCATAAGGGGCATGATGATTTGACGTCATCCCCACCTTCCTCCGGTTTGTCACCGGCAGTCACCTTAGAGTGCCCAACTTCACTTGCTGGCAACTAAGATTAAGGGTTGCGCTCGTTGCGGGACTTAACCCAACATCTCACGACACGAGCTGACGACAACCATGCACCACCTGTCTCCTTTGTCCCGAAGGAAAGCCATATCTCTACAGCGTTCAAAGGGATGTCAAGACCTGGTAAGGTTCTTCGCGTTGCTTCGAATTAAACCACATACTCCACTGCTTGTGCGGGTCCCCGTCAATTCCTTTGAGTTTCAGTCTTGCGACCGTACTCCCCAGGCGGAATGCTTAATGTGTTAACTTCGGCACCAAGGGTATCGAAACCCCTAACACCTAGCATTCATCGTTTACGGCGTGGACTACCAGGGTATCTAATCCTGTTCGCTCCCCACGCTTTCGCGCCTCAGCGTCAGTTACAGACCAGAGAGTCGCCTTCGCCACTGGTGTTCCTCCACATCTCTACGCATTTCACCGCTACACGTGGAATTCCACTCTCCTCTTCTGCACTCAAGCTCACCAGTTTCCAGTGCGACTCGGAGTTGAGCTCCGAGTTTAAACACCAGACTTAATGGGCCGCCTGCGCGCCCTTTACGCCCAATAATTCCGGACAACGCTTGCCCCCTACGTATTACCGCGGCTGCTGGCACGTAGTTAGCCGGGGCTTTCTTCTCAGGTACCGTCTAAGCAAATGCAGTTAACATCTGCCTTCTCTTCCCTGGCAACAGAGCTTTACGATCCGAAAACCTTCTTCACTCACGCGGCGTTGCTCCGTCAGACTTTCGTCCATTGCGGAAGATTCCCTACTGCTGCCTCCCGTAGGAGTCTGGGCCGTGTCTCAGTCCCAGTGTGGCCGATCACCCTCTCAGGTCGGCTACGCATCGTCGCCTTGGTGAGCCCTTACCTCACCAACTAGCTAATGCGCCGCAGGTCCATCTCTAAGCGAGAGCTTACACCCTCTTTCTTCATCTCATCATGCGATGAAACGACCTTATCCGGTATTAGCTAATGTTTCCACTAGTTATCCCAGGCTTATAGGCAGGTTACCTACGTGTTACTCACCCGTCCGCCACTAAGAACATTAAAAAGCAAGCTTTTTAATCTCTTCGTTCGACTTGCATGTATTAGGCACGCCGCCAGCGTTCGTCCTGAGCCAGGATCAAACTCTCCATTAAAGGTTGCAATCTCTCGATTACAACTATGTTAGAGCGCTTGGCTCATTCTTGCTGTGCTTCCAAATTATATTTGGAATATATCCGGGTTGAAAAATAATTCTCATTACTTTTCAATGTAATTATCGATTCATTTTGTTCAGTTTTCAAGGAACTTATTTTCGCGACATTTCCACATAAAATCTTTTGTAGAATTTTGTCGTGACAAGAAACAATATACCATGAATGATCTCTTCAATGCAATGAGAAATTATTCCAATAAGAGTTTTTATATTGAACTAAAAAACTTTATTAGTCATTTTTTCTAAAAACATCTTTAAAATTGGCAGTTCTTTCAATATAATAAGTATATGCATAAAAACTTTAAGAATAAGGAAAGTGAATATATATGCTTGAACTCTCACATCATGAAGATGTTGTAGGTGCTAAAACTGTAGTCCCTGCCATAGGTTTTCACGTAAATGTTTATTTTTACATGATAGATGGTTTATTGGTGGATACAGGACCACGCAGAGGAAAAAAAGATACTATTCCTTTTTTAAAGCAAAACAATATAAATCAAGTCATTATTACTCATCATCATGAGGACCATACTGGTTTAGCTCCTTGGATCGCCAAAGACAAACAAATTCCAGTATATGCTCACCAATCAGGACTGAAGCTATGTAGTAAAAAAGGAAAGATGCCATATTACCGAAGATATTTTTGGGGGAAACGAGCGGGATTTAATGCGTCAAAACTTAATTCAACCTTTGAAACAGACAAATATAAATATAAAGTGATTCATACGCCTGGGCATGCTGATGATCATATCGTACTTTTGGATGAGGAAAACGGACGGTTATTTAGTGGAGATATGTATGTATTAGCTAAACCACAAAGTATATGGAACTTTGAAAATATGCCTCTATTAATGGATTCTTTAAGAAAGCTTCTAACATATGACTTTTCTACAGTTTTTTGCGGTCATGCTGGGATATTGAAAGATGGCAAACATAAACTGCAATTAAAACTCAACTATTTAGAAGAATCCCAAGCAAAAATAAAGGAACTGCATAAGGAAGGAAAGAGCAATAAAGAAATAGCCAACGAGCTTTTTCCTCATAAAAATATGTTAAACTATTTTTCCTTTTTTGATACCTCTCCCATGCATTTAGTCAGATCCATGCTTTCCTAAAATACGAACTAAAACCGAATGCAGTGATCTGCATTCGGTTTAAATTTCATATAAACATTATTAGTCATTCGAACACTTATCCTCTTCTTCTAAATGACCTGAACGTTTTATTTTTGTCTCAAGATAGTTCTCATTAAACTCCGAAACATCTCCCCATAGCGGTTTCCTTGCTGAAACCTCTAGACCAGCATTTCTCAACGCCTCTAGTTTTTTAGGATTGTTTGTCATTAGTGTAACGGGTTTTGATCTTAACGCTTTAAGTACTAGTATAGCATCATCATAATTTCTTGAGTCATCAACAAAACCTAAACTTTCATTCGCATCAACAGTATCGTATTCATTTTCTTGCAAAATATAAGCCATGGCCTTACTGAATAAACCAATTCCTCTTCCTTCATGATTAGCTAAATAAAATAAAGCACCTGTTCCATTATCTACAATCAATTTCATAGACTGTTTTAATTGAAATCCACAGTCACATCTTTTACTTCCAAATATATCTCCAGTATGGCAAATTGAATGCAATCTTACCATTGCATCATCACCATATGAAAAGTCACCATAGACCAAAACACTTGATTGCTGAAACTCAGCTAAATTAACAGAAGATAATTTCTCAATAATTCGCTCATAGCTTTCCGTTGCTTCTTCACAATTTAGCCAGCAATACCATTGAAACGTCACTGTCTCTCCATAAAGATTAATAGGCAACTGAATTGGACCGACTAAATAAACAGCCCCTTTTTTAGTTTTGATCATTTGAATTTTATCTTCAAGTATAGATAGAACTTTAGATTGCAATTTTGATTGCACTTTCGTTTGTGTCATAAGTTACCCTCTTTCTACACATTGTGTTTAAATGTCTTATCTGATGTTTACATTTAATAAGAGTAATGTAATATTGTTTACACGAATTTAGGATTTATGTTCATATTTTATCTGTTCCAAAAACTCTATTTCATTTAGGATTTGAATGCCTAGATCCGTTGCTTTCTTTAGCTTACTTCCAGCTTTCTCACCTGCAATTAAAAAGTCTGTATTTTTAGAAACACTTCCTGTAACTTTAGCTCCAAGCTTCTCTAATTCCTCTGCTGCTTCTTTACGACCTAACTCATGTAATGTTCCTGTGATGACAATCGTTTTGTCTTTAAAAATGTTATCTATAATCTCTCCCGTTTGTTCCACTTCTAATTCAGGATTTACGCCTGAATCAAGCATTCTCTCAATACTTGATTTAATAATTGGATTTTGAAAAAACGAAACAATACTATCTGCTACAATATCACCTATATCATGCAGTTCCACCAACTGTTCTTGTGTAGCACTCATTACATTTTCTAAACTTTTATAATGCTCAGCAATTAATTTGGTCGTCGTAATCCCCGTGTTTGGAATCCCTAATGCATATAAAAAATGTATTAAATTTTTTGTTTTACTATCTTCAATCGCTTCTAATAAATTATTAGCTTTCTTTTCCCCAAATCGTTCTAAATCAATTAAATCATCAAATGACAAATCATATAAATCTGCTGGGTCACGAACTTCACGTTCCTCATATAACTGAGTGATTGTTTTTATGCTTAATGTATCGATGTCCATTGCATCTCTTGAAGCAAAATGTCTCATTCGTCCAATTAACTGTGGTTTACAACCTAATTGATTCTCACAAAACAAATGAGCTCCTTTCTTCACCAATAAAGTACCACACGAAGGACAATGTTCTGGGATGATGATTTCAGCACCGTCATTTTCTTCTGATACTTTGCCTAGAATTTCAGGAATGACATCGTTAGATCTTCGAATATACACTTCAGATCCAAGAGCATATTTCAATCCTTTTCTTTCTATATCACCTTCATTGTTTAAAGTTGCCCTTTGTACCGTCACTCCTCCAATATCTACAGCACTTACTTTTGCAACGGGAGTAATTTTACCTGTACGTCCAACCTCCCACATCACTTCTTCAAGTGTAGTAGTTGCTTCCTCAGCTTTAAATTTATATGCAATTGCCCATCGAGGAAACTTCTCAGTATATCCCAACACTTCTCTTGTTCTCATATCCGCTATTTTAATTACGGCACCATCAATTAAATAATCTAATGTAGATTTCAATTGATCGATATTTTCTAATTCATTAATCACATCATCCAAACGATCTATAAAATGAATATATGGGTTTACCTTAAATTGATTTTCTTTTAAAAAGCTAACCATCTCTTGGTGGTCCTCAAACTGAATTTGTTCCGCATAACCTACATTATATATAAACGCATCTAAATTACGCCTTGCAGTGACCTGTGGATTTAAGTTTCTTAATGCACCTGCTGCTGCATTTCTTGCATTTTTTAAAGGCTCATCCGCTGTTTCATTATATTTTTCCAACACAGAGAGATACATTAGTCCTTCCCCTTGAATTTCTAGACGCCCGTCTCTATAAGGAATTTGTAATGGAATTGTTTTTATTGTTTTTACTTGTGCAAGTATACTCTCACCAACCACACCATTTCCTCTCGTTGAAGCTTGAACTAATTGTCCTTGATCATAAGTTAGGTTTAATGTGAGTCCATCAAATTTCAACTCCAAAACAAATGAAGGCTCAGGAAGTAATTGATCAGAATTTTTTTCATTATATTCATTTACAAGTTTCATCACTCGTTTATACCATGCTTGTAAATCCTCGTGGGTTTGTGCTTTATCCAAACTCCACAATCGATTGATATGTCGATGTTCACTAAATCCCTTTAGAATTTCTCCTCCCACTCGTTGTGTTGGAGAGTAAGGATAGACAACGCCTAACTCTTTTTCTAAAGCAACAAGCTGATCATATAGTCGATCATATTCCTGATCACTTATTAGTGGTTGATCTAATGTATAGTAGTGAACATTATATTTATTAATTTCATCGATGAGTTTTTCCATCTTTTTTAATTGATCAGCCATTGAATTGAATTCCCTCGTTTCATTTATATGGAATAAATACTTAGTAGCTAAATCTTAGTAATAGGTGCGAACTTAGCTAGTAATCTTTTCACACCTACTGGAGCAGGGAATGCGATTTGCAATTCCGTATCATCCCCAGTTCCTTTAATAGCAACTACTGTACCTGTACCCCACTTTTTATGTGATACTTTATCCCCAATGCTAAAATTGCCAACAGGTTTTTCTGATGCAATGACATGTGAAGACTGTTTTTGGCGCTGAAAAGTAGTTGATCCTGAATTTTGAAATGAATTCGTTCGATATTGTGACTGCGTACCATAAGAGGACTGGCTAAATGAATTATATTCTCTTATAGGTGATTGATCTACAATTAACTCTTCAGGTATTTCCTGCAAAAATCTTGAAGGTGCATTTGAGTTCGTTCTACCGTATAACATTCTCATTTTCGCACATGTCAAAAACAGTTGTTTTTCCGCTCTAGTAATTCCCACATAAGCTAAACGTCTTTCCTCCTCCAGCTCTTCATCGTCTTCAAAAGTACGACTATGTGGAAATACACCTTCCTCCATACCTGCTACAAATACATAAGGAAATTCCAGACCTTTTGCACTATGCATTGTCATTAAAGTGACGGCAGAGACATCTTCGTTATCTGATGGACTTTCATCTAACGTATCAATATCAGCAATCAAGGCTAAATCTGTTAAAAAAGCAACTAATGAATGGTCATCATTTCGTTTTTCAAATTCCATCGTTACAGAAAGAAACTCATCTATGTTTTCCAATCTGGATTTAGATTCAATGGTGTTCTCACGTATAAAAGGTTCTCTATACTGAGTCATTTCCAACATCTTTTCAGTTAATTCAGTTACAGATAAATAATCCGTCATAGAACTTAAGTTATCTATTAGTATTTTAAACTGTTGCAATGCATTTTTGGCTCTTGAACTAAGATCTACAGCACTTAAATCTTCCAGCAATGTAAAAATGGATTTGCCCTCCATCGCTGCTTGTGCTTCCAGTTTGTCCAGCGAAGCGGCACCTATACCCCGTTTTGGTACATTTACAATTCTCTGAAAACTTATATCATCATTGGGGTTGGATATTAAGCGAAGATAAGCTAATATGTCCTTAATTTCTTTTCGATCATAGAATTTAATTCCACCAATAATCTGGTATTGAATATCTGATTTAATTAATATTTCCTCAATCACACGTGATTGAGCATTTGTACGATATAAAATAGCGTGATCTTTATATTTGATGCCTTTTTCATGATTTTGTTTAATTTCATTTGCAATAAAATAACCTTCGTCATGCTCAGAATCTGCCTTATACAGGTGGATTTTTTCACCTTCGCCTTGATCTGTCCAAAGCTTTTTAGGTTTACGTCCTTTATTGTTGTTAATGACTTCATTCGCTGCATTTAAAATATTGGCTGTAGAGCGATAATTCTGCTCTAATAATATGACTTTTGCATCTGGATAATCTTTTTCAAAGTTTAAAATATTCGTAATATCTGCACCTCTCCATCTATAAATGGATTGGTCGCTATCTCCAACAACACATATCCGTTGATGCAGATCTGCAATCATTTGACATAACAAATATTGCGCACGGTTTGTATCCTGATACTCGTCCACATGAATATATTGAAATTTATATTGATAGTACTCTAGTACTTCCTTTTCCTTTTGAAATAACTCAATGGTTTTCATGATTAAATCATCAAAATCTAGAGAGTTATTCTTTTTTAATTTTTTCTGGTATAACGTATACACATTTGAAATTACACCTTGATAATAATCTCCAATTGTACTCTCATATCTTTCAGGTGAAATGAGTTCATTTTTAGCTGTACTAATAGCAGATAAAACTGCTCTAGGTTCATATTTTTTGCTATCTATATTTAATTCCTTCATACAACTTTTCACTGCGGATAACTGATCTGTAGAATCTAAAATTGTAAAATTAGAAGTGAAACCGATCTTTTCTATATCCTTGCGTAAAATTCTTACACACATTGAATGGAAAGTGGAAACCCAAATGTCATTGGCTGTAGGGCCTACCAAACTTTCTACCCTATCTTTCATTTCTCTAGCAGCTTTATTAGTAAATGTGATGGCAAGGATGTTCCAAGGTGCTACTTTTGTTGAGGCAATTAAATAGGCAATGCGGTGAGTAAGCACTCTTGTTTTACCACTCCCAGCGCCTGCCATAATTAATAATGGTTCTTCTATTGTTTCAACTGCTTTTTTTTGCTGTTCATTTAAACTTTCTATCGATTTAAATATATCAAAAGTTTCATTCATTTATATATTCAGACCTTCCTAATTGGATATTTAACGTCCAAATTGGACTTTCTCCCTTATACTGTTTGTGTTCATTTTTAAGACGGACGTATCTATATTTATTATAACACATGCAAGCGAATGCACGTTCTTGTATTTTTGAAGGTATTACTTTGAACTTTCCTCTTTAATTTTCACAGTTTCTATCGCTAACTCTATATCTTGATAAATGACATTTCCAACAATGATCGTATCCGCAGCTTCGGCTGCCTTTTGTGCTTTTTGTACAGTATTTATTCCGCCACCATAAAAAAACTGTGTTTTGTTTAAAACCCTCTTTACTTTTTTCAACATCTCTATATTTCCAAATACACCACTATATTCAGCATAAAAAATAGGCATATGAAGTAATTGCTCTGCACATCTAGCGTAAGCGAGTACATCCTCTTCATCTAAATCTGTAGAGGCATTTGTTACTTTTGTAACTGTAGCGTCTGGATTTAAAGAAACATAGGCTTCTGTCAAAATATCTTCCCATGGAATGATATCTCCGTACTTTTTAATTGCTTTTTGATGATTGCCAATAATCCAATCTGGATCAGAAGCATTTAAAACAATAGGAATCATATAAAGATCAAAACCTATAACAATTGCATCTTGATTTGAAATTTCTAATATAGAAGGTATAGGATACTGCTGAATTCTAGAAAATAGGTCATATGTATTATCGTAAGTGATTCCAGTTGACCCCCCAACGATGATTGCATCGGTTCCAGAAAAGCATATTTTTTCCAAATGATCATCAGATATTTTTTTATCAGGATCTAATTTAAAAATGTGTTTCCAATTTTTAATTGTGTCTATCAAAATGAACCTCCAAAAGTGAAGATTTGTTTGTTTTTCCCTAAAATTCAGTCTAAAGTACCCGCTCTACCGTGTCAAACACATACATCATGAGTGAAAGATTAAGATACATTTAATGTGTTAAAGGAAGAGTCGTTGATTGAGGAACGTACAAAAAACACCCTGAAATGAAAAAAATTCAGAGTGTTTAAAAATCACGATTTATTTAAAAATACAAAGGTTAAATTAAGTATTTTTTATTGCCTACTCTCATTTGAGGACTTTCTGATTGATTAATATTTGCACTTGTTGTACTTATTGTGGATGAAGCAGCTCCTGGTGGCATCGTACCCATTGCTCCGAAGTTTGAAGTGTTTTGTTCCATACGCATTTGGGTCGATGGTTGATAAGGCTGATTTGAAGAAGCCATCATACCAGATGACTGTCCGCCGCCTAAATATTGCTGCATAAACTGTTGTGTTTCATAACCACATTGATTAAATTTTTGCTGCTCTTTTTCAATTTCCTGCATGGATGCTGGAGTCGCATTATACATACCCTGTTGACTCATAATTTGGAATAATTGTGCCTGATCTGCAAGTGTCTTCTGAAGTAATTGGTTAAAATTTTGATGAACCATTGGATTTGCAGATTCCAGACATGCTGTCGTATATTCTCTTGCCATTCTTTTAAGTTCTGACAAAGCTAGATTTGCCATATCTTTATCTGGTAAAGCAACATGTTGCTGTCCCATTTGTTGACTCATATTCGTTGTAGGTTGATGATACATTTAATAGTCCTCCTTTTCTTTTGATTTATGAATATTGGTTATGATTTAATACATTCATTAATTGTCCAAAATCCTGAAAACGTTCATGTGATAGATTATTAAAGAACTGTTTCAACTGTGGGTTTTGACATTCTATCGCTCCATGTACACTAAGTTTCACAATTGATTCCTCATTCTTCAAAGAATCGCATATGTAAGATAGCTCTTTGGTTGAAATGGATCCAGTATGCACTGACTTCCCCCCTTTCCCCTCATTGATCCATATTAGCTTGCCACATTTTTTTGTTTTTATTTATCCCGTATTTTTTAGGGAGTATTTTATTTTTGATATTTACCATTTACAATTGCAATTATCTTTATTTTTTAGATAAATTCTTTTTGCACTCATGTCACTCAGTCCATTATACTTAAAATATTAGTGCGTTTTACCCCTATTAACAGTGAACTCGTTTAAGCTTTGCTTAAACATCGAGAAATGAGATGGAGACTCTACTCCACCTGATTTGGAGATCCCACACATATAGAGGTGGGCGTACGTACGCAAAATATTTTTGGATCAAGAATAATTGCTTGTAATGAACCTGACATTACATTGATATGTAAGGACGTGAAATGAATGGTAAACGAAAAAAACATACAAAAATTAACGACATTAAAGGTCATTTTACAAACGATAAATCAAGTAACCGATCTTAATAAGATGCTGCAATCCGTCTTAAAAGAACTTATTCATATAATGGACTTAAAAACAGGCTGGATCTATTTCATTGATGCGGATGGAAATTTTAAACTAGTGACAGATTATGACCTCCCACCTGCTTTATGTCACGAAGATAAAAAGCATATGTGTGAAGGTAGCTGCTGGTGTATTGATCGATATCATGATGGAAGATTGGATAAAGCAGCCAATATTATAGAATGTAAAAGAATTGATGACGCGATAAAATATGAGTGGGGAGATACTGAAGACGTCACCCATCACGCTACAGTTCCTTTAAAAGCGGGCAACGAAAAATTCGGGTTATTAAATGTTGCATCACCTAACAAATTGGAATTTAATGAAGAAGAGTTAGCATTATTAGAATCCGTAGCCATTCAAATCGGAACTGCGATAAAACGATTAAACTTTATGAATCGAGATCAAAAAAGAGCCTCTATGTTCCAGAAATTAGGAGAAGTCACTACCGCCTTACATGGAGACCGTAATGAAAATTATAGATTAGAATATTCCGCTTCATTAATACAAATTAAATTTCAATATAACCGGGTCCAGATTGAATGCAATGAAAAAAAACATGAGGAAAAAATAGGTTCCAGTAAAAAAATGACAACCATTACTCAGCCCTTTAATCTTGGAGAAACTTCAGGGAGTGTTAGTATTTCAAACCCCTCTTTAGACGATATTGATCGAGATATTATTGAACAGCTCAGCCAACATTTAGCCATTGTATTCGAACATGCACGTTTAAACCAAAAAGGGCACGAACTTGCATTAATACAAGAACGTAATAGATTAGCTAGAGACTTACATGATTCAGTCAATCAACTTCTATTTTCTTTAGTACTGACGGTCAGGGGAACAAAAGAAATGACTGAGGATCAAGACATTCATGAAATGTTAAATTACATGCAGGAGCTTTCCCAAGATGCGTTAAAGGAAATGCGTGCACTAATATGGCAACTCCGTCCTCAAGATTTAGAGGAAGGTATTGTTTGCGCACTAATGGCATATGGGAAAGTATTAGATTTAAATGTATCTGCTGATGTTCATGGTGTAGGAGAGCTTCCTAGTATAATGGAAGAATGTTTATGGCGGATCGGTCAAGAAGCATTGAACAATATTAAAAAACATGCTGAAACGACTGAAGTATGGATTGAATTTAACCGTGATAATAAAAACGTTGAGATGAATATTCGTGATGAAGGTATCGGATTTAATTTAAACAACGAACAGCATAGTCCATCTCTTGGTCTAAAAAGTATGTGTGAAAGAGCTGAATTGTTTGGAGGAACAGTGATCATTCAAAGTGTCTCAGGAAAAGGAACACTGCTAAAGGTGAGGCTTCCTATGACAAAAACCTATATCGATACACATTCAGTAAAATGAAGAAACGAAAGGTTGGGGAACAACTTGGGTATTAAAGTATTAATCGCTGATGACCATAAAGTCGTAAGAAGAGGGTTATATTTTTTTCTACGCACACAAGAAGATATCGAAATTCTAGGGGAAGCAGAAAATGGGAAAGAAGCTGTTGAACTAGCAAATGAATTGCAGCCAGATATTATTTTAATGGATGTGATGATGCCCGTTATGAACGGTATTGAAGCAACAAAGGCCATCAAAGAACAAAATCCACATATGAAAATTATAATTTTAACAAGCTTTTCAGATCAAGACCATGTCATTCCAGCCATTAAATCTGGTGCAACTGGTTATCAATTAAAAGACGTTGAGCCAGACGAACTTGTAAGAACGATTCGCAATGTGCATCTTGGACAAAACCATGTCCATCCTAAAGCAATGTCACACATGATGTCCCATATGACAGATCAAAAAAAAGAGAATAACTTGGTTGAGCAGTTAACTAAACGAGAAAGGGAAGTTTTATCTGAAATTACGAATGGTAAAAGCAATAAGGAGATTGCAGACTGTTTAAATATCACAGAAAAAACAGTCAAAACACACGTATCCAACATTTTGTCAAAACTTCATTTAGCGGATCGAACACAAGCTGCTCTATTTGCGGTAAAGCATAAACTTTAATAACCCACAATCTACTACGACTAAAGTCGTAGAATAATATAAACCATTATAATGAGGTTAAAATATACAGAATGATTTATAATAGTTAATACAATGAGATCCTTTTTAAGATGTCGTTATAAAAAAATTATTTTAAAGTTAATTTAAGGAGAGAAATGAATATGAAAATATTAGTCATTAATGGAACCCCTAGAAAGTTTGGTAGAACTGGTGTGATAGGGAAGTACATTTCTCAAAAATACAATGCGGATTTGATAGATTTAAGCGATGGTAGTATTCCAATGTATAACGGTGAGGAAGATCAGGATGAAATCAACTCTGTAAAACAATTAAGAAAATTAGCTTATGACGCTGATGGTGTCGTACTAACATCCCCTGAGTATCATAGTGGTATGAGTGGTGCATTGAAAAACGCTATTGATTTCTTGGGAAGTTCACAATTCGAACATAAACCAGTCGCACTCATTGCAGTTGGTGGCGGAGGAAAAGGCGGAATTAATGCATTAAGTAATATGCGTACTGTTGCAAGGGGTATATATGCAAATGTTATTCCTAAACAATTAGTTTTAGATCCAGATCGATTTGATATGGAAAACAAACAATTGACAGCACAAGGTATGAATCAAGTGGATGATGTGATGAAAGAACTCCAAGTATATATGCAGCATAGTGTACAAAGAAGTACTAGACAATGAGTTTGATTGTTCAAGATAAACGTTTCCTGAAAATATTAACTGCGAATATTTTTTCATCCATAGGATCAGGCATTACTGTGATTGCGATCCCGTGGATGATTGTTACTGGAGAAAATGGGGCTAGTACCTTTGGACTTGTATCACTGTCACTAACCATTTTTTAGAAATAATAACAATATTACTTAGTTTCCTAGCACTACTCCCCTCTTAATTGTTTGCTTGTTTTCATTTCCATTAAAGATGTAATGAGTGCACTAATCATACATAGGGCATAACCAGTACCAGCCACAAACCCTAAGAATATATAATCTTGTCCAAAAGTTACTCCAAGTGCAATGAATAGAATGGAAATGATCAATAACCCGTTTGTAAAAATACGACATTTTCTTCCAACATGATGTTCTTTTTTACCAGACTTGTACTTTTTCATACGGTATTTTTTCCTTTTAGAAATAATAAATAATAGGGTCAAGATAGGAATTTGTACAACAATAGCAATAGAAAATGAACTCATATTAAAAGAAAAAATTTCTGTAATATTTTCAAAAGATACAACCGTTGTAGCGAGCACAAACCAACCAATAGAGAATGAATATACACTATAATCACCGCGTTTGGAAAAGCTGCTTAAACCAATGAGTACAGAAATAAACATGACTACCATACTGATCATATAAGAAAACGTATATACACTTTCCACAATAACTTCCATCCGTTCCAGAAAATCTATAATTTCGATTTGTCCAGCTAACATATAAAATGGAAACGTTAATTTACCTGCGACTGATGGACCTAATACAACAATTTCTAACACTGTAATTAATGTAATCATAACAAAGGAAAGAATCCCCCCAAAACGAATAGCTGAATGAATTTGTCTTGGTACGGAAAGAGCATGTAACAATGCCCCTAAGATAAAGATTTCAGAGAACCCTCCGATAAATAAAAAATTTGATTTTATTAAAGGCATTGCTCCATCTGTTAATATCGGTGTCAAGCGAGAAAAGTCAATTTTATTTGAAAGTAAGATAGGTAATGCCATAGTTACAATTAAAGTCATTGGAAATAGAATATCATTCACTCTGAGAATTGCCTCAAAACTCGTTCTCCCAAAGTATATAAATACTAAAATGACTAATAAATAAATCATGATTTGAGGAGTAAGTTCAAGTAAGGAGGAATCAATAAAAGCTGATTGAAAAGCCACATGACGAATTAACATTAACCAAATATATATGATGATAATTACATTAATGATACCTCCTCCTATATTACCCAATACTTCAAAGGATATATGAAATATATTTTTACCTGGGAATGCTTTTGCTAATTCATAAAATATAAATGTAATGAAAAATACGTAAATTAGAGGGAGTATGTATGTGAACCAAGCGTTTTGATGTGTAATAAAAAAAGTGAGTCGCGGATGACTGCTAGTAATTATGATAGTTGCAACGATCCACGCTAATTGTCTCATATTAATAATTTGTTGATAATTCATTATTCTCCCTCCTTTTATTTTATTCCATCCAAGACGAAATCCATGGCGAAACGATATAGATAAAAAAATCAGTTAGAGCTGGAATCTCAATATTAAAATATTGAGTCACAAATATAATCATAATCGTTACATGTATGCCAATAAAAATGTATCTTTCAATTTTTTGAAGCTGTTTAAAAAACTTTATTTCGAAAATGATAGTAATCAAATAAAAAATTGTAATTAGTAGTACTACATTTGAACTGTTCATTAAAATTCTTCCTTTTGAGTAATATCTTCAGTTACATGCCCTGTTTCTATAACATTTGCTTGAACATTTATAGAAAATTCTAATTTGGGAATCTTTTCATTCCAATATTTACTATATTTTTCTTTCCATTCTCTAGGATATTTTCTTTTTAATTTTAAACCCAGTTCTGCTGAATCTGCTTTGTTTTTTTTAATGATGTCAATGGATTCTTGAATAGCAACTTTAATATGATTCCCTAGCTTTTGATTTAACCTGTTTATATTTTTAGTCTTTGTAATATCTGCTCCTGAAGAATCTTCAATTAAACTCGCATTGCACCAAACATCTACTTTATAGTGGATTTTCTCATTTCTAATTATTGGTTCGATATTCGTTGTCCCATTTTTTATAGAATAAGTTACATAATCATCTTCGGATATTTTAAGTATGACACTATAAGATGAAATCTTATTTTTAAGCCATATTAATCCATGTGCTGCTTCCGCTTCAAATTTGCCTACCATTTTATCATCACGAAATTGAGCATAACCTAATATCTGAACTTCTTCTGATTGTGAAAATTTTATTTTCTTTGTTCCCATATAAGGTAAAACAAGATCACTGCCAACTAAACTTATTGCTTGTGCTGCTCCTAGGAAATTTAATGAGAAGATATCATTCACTTCATCTAAACGATCTAAAGTCTCTCCAGAATAACTCTCAAACATTGGTTTTGCGTTTAATAGGTTGTAAGCCTTTCCTTTTGTTACTATTAGAGATGCTGATAATTGGTTTCTAGGTCTTCGGGTCGGTCCATCAAGTACATCTCTAATGCCTTTATTTTTTGCTAATTCTTCACCGATTAACAATACACGGCGGTGTGCAAAAGTGAGTTTTTGTGACAATCTTCTTTGTGTCTTGGATTCGGTTTCTCTAAGTATTCGACCTGTGTCAGACTCGATGTATGATGTATCACTAGAACTTTGACTTGTATTTGGCTCTCTTATGAATTTTGGAACTGCTATTTGTATAGATGATCGGTACATATTGTTCTCTTCTAAATCAATTGCAGATCCTAGTACAATGGCAAGGTCATTAAGATCAGTTACATCCCAACACCCAATAAGGAAAAAAAGCTGAGAAAATATAAAAAAAATAAGGGTTATTTTTTTAAATTTATGGTGTTTCTTTGTATTATTCATTCTTTTTTTTGATTCCACCTTGTTTCTTGATGATTTCTGTTAGTTGATCCCCCATTCTTTTTTCATCTTGTACCGTTAAATATTGTGGCCGGGTTTTCATGAATGGCCACGGTGAAGCAATATAGGTATCTTTTAAGTCTTTAAAAGATAAGGGAGCTGCAGGAGCAAGGTAAGGAATACCTAGTGAACGTAACTGGGCTAAATGACCAAGTAAAATTAATATACATAAATAAATTCCAAACAAACCAAATAATGCTGCAACAAACATAATTGGAAAACGTAGAATTCGCAATGAGACACTAGCATTATACGCGGGAATCATAAAGGAGGAAATTCCTGTTAAAGATACAACAATTACTATAGGTGCTGAAACAATCCCAGCACTAACAGCAGCTTCACCTACAACTAGAGCACCTATAATACTAACAGCCTGACCAATGGTTTTAGGCAAACGTACACTCGCTTCTCTTAAAGCTTCAAAAGTAATTTCCATGATCAATGCTTCTATGACTATGGGAAATGGAATAGCTTCACGTGCAGCTACAATACTTAGTAATAAACTAGTAGGAATAACATCTTCATGAAATGTTGTTAGTGCAATATAAAAAGCAGGTAATGTTAATGCAAAGAATAGAAATAAATATCTTAACCAACGAACTAAAGTGGACATAATAAATGGTTGATAATAATCTTCACTCGCTTGTATAAAATTCATAAAAACTTCAGGAGCAATAATCACATTTGGAGATCCATCGACTATACAGGCAATTTTGCCTTCTAATAATGCTCCTGCAACAGTATCTGGTCTCTCAGTAACCTTAAATTGAGGAAATGGAGAGTATGTATGATCTTGAATCATTTCCTCTATATAATGGCTGTCTAATATCCCATCAATATCTATTAAATTTAATCTTCGATCCATTTCCTTAACTAAACTTGGATCAATAATATCATCTATATAAATTAATGCTACATCAGTGTTCGTGCGACGACCAATTTGATATTTCTTTACTTTTAAGTGAGGGTTTTTAATCTTTCTAGTTATCATGGATGTATTAATTCTTAAATCTTCAATAAAACCTTCACGTGGTCCGCGTATAGTAGCTTCATTTACTGGTTCACTGATGGTTCTAATTTCCGCATCACCAACTCCTAGAGTTATTCCAGAATTTTGATTTTCAATCAAAATCCCCATATCTCCGCTTAAGATTTGTAGTATAAAATCACCCATATTTTCACTTTCATGAACTGGACAGAAAGGAAGTACTGATGATTTCAGTTCTTTTATATTGGAACAATTAGAGTTCATTATAGATGACATCGTATTATATACTAATTCAGGGTTTGCCAACCCAGAGATCATCACAACAAACGCTCTAATTTTGCTATTCATTTGGAATTCTTCTAGGGTTATGTCTGAACGATCACTTAGAATGGTCTTTAATTTTTTTTTATTTTCATCAAATGAAATGGAGATAAGTTCATTTTGTAATTCACTCATAAACGTATAGTTTAAGTATGATATCTTCTCATTTTTTTTATTTTTTGAATATACCATTATACCCTCCAGTGTATTTTACAAGTTAAAAGGATCATAGTACGAAATATTGTCTCCAAATGTAAACATATTATGTATTATTTGGATACTGATAAGCTGAAAAAATCACCTTCTATTAATACAGTTAGGTAAAATATTACTATGTAATACTTTGTCAAATGTTTTCAGGAAAAGTCCTTTATAAGAGGGAAATAAAACGAGGATACCTGCTGCTCCATCTATATTCTTGCTAAGCTGGATCATTCCACCAACCGTCGCCTGATAGTTTTCAGACACTGCATTCTGATCGGGAAGCATGAAGGTCGGCATGACACTTCCAATTCCAAATCCCGTTAGGAAAGCAAAGAAATAAATGAAAATTACTCCAATATCAGTAAAGATTAAGCTGATAGAAAAAAGGGCGACAGAAGTAAGAAGCCACCCTCTTACCGCCAACTTCTTATAAGGATGCTTTTGCATCATTCTACCCGAGAGGATGACGCCGATGCTTATCCCAATCATTAGTGGCAACAGTAGACGCAAGCTGTTCTCCGTTCCTTCAAATAAAGCGACAGATAATAGTGGAAAAATGGAATCGCACCATAGTTGATAGTACCCAATAGAAAAGCGCTTATATTGGTAAGGAAAACATTTTTTATTTTAATCGGTTGCTGTGGCAAAATAGCCTCCGGATGACGCCTGTCCTGATGGATGAACAACAATATTAGACAAAGGCTTCCTCTTATGAATGATCCATAAACCTTTCTTCTTGCTGAACTTTGTCACCTCTTACATTTATACCTGTTATAGAAATGTTAATCCCACTCGCCTGTACCGCCGGGAACTATTTTTATTTTCAACCGCTATCAATCTGTCCAAAAAAATTACCATTTCCATTCGAAGCTTTATTCAAAATGATTTCTTGTGTATAATTAAAATAATTTTAAATAATTTATTATAATTATATTGATGATGAAAAATATTAATGATAGGAAGGATGTGACAATAAATGGATCATCATTTACATATCTTTATTGCTGTAGCTGAAAAAAAGAATTTTACCCGTGCGGCTGAAGAACTACATCTAACTCAGTCTGCAGTAAGTATCCATATAAAAACACTAGAAGAAAAGTTCGAAATTAAATTATTTGAACGAACAAATAAATTCGTAAGGTTAACTAAAGCAGGAGAAATTTTATATTTCCATGCTAAAAATATTATAAATCAATATGCTCATGTCCAGAGATTAATAGATGATTTAAAACTTATCCCTAGCGGTCCCCTTCATATTGGTTCTGGTTATACTTTTGGAGAGTATCACTTGCCTAAAATCATTTCACGATTCACAGAAAAACACACTATGGTTACACCTCATATTACAATTAAAAACTCACAAGACATTGTTAACCATGTCATTAATCATGAAATAGAGCTTGGTATCGTTGAAGATCATATTGATTTTACTGAGTTAGAATCATTTACATTATCAAAAGATGAATTAGTTGTTATCGTTTCCTCTAAACATCCATTAGCTCAACAAAAGGAAGTTGAATTTGAGCAGCTGCATAATGAACAATGGATTTTAAGAAAGCCAGGTTCAGGGACTAGAAATACAGTAGATAAGGTATTTAATGATTTTCAATTCTCACCAAAATCAGTCATGGAATTCGGCACATCCCAAATCATAAAAGAATCGGTAGAAGCAGGTTTAGGAATTTCGATCATTTCAAAATCAGCAATTCAAAAAGAAATCATTTTAAACACAATCACACCAATCAAACTCAAAAACTATCCTATCGAGAGAGAGTTTATATGCATAACACACTCGACTATTTTGAAAACAAGAACAGCAGAGTTATTTTTACAATTTCTCCATGATCAAAATTAAATCTAATACTGATTGTAGGGATCTCGGTTTCTCTAATGTCGGTAGGGCTATGACCACCAAAAGAACTTTAAGGGGCAACATATGTAAAAAATCCATGGAAGGTATATATCCACAAAACTCCTATAAACCGTTTGTTTGAAGATTACTTTCATATTCTTTAATTAATTTATAGAAAGTAGTTTTTTTAATTTAAGATTTTAAATGCTTCTACGGCAGTGATCTCACCACTTTTCCATTCACGATAAATGTTTTCAAAGTTTTTTGGAAATTGCACTTTTAGTCTACCGAAACATTTATAAAATAGTTCAAAAAGGTCAAGATTACGAACGTTCAGTAATAACCTTATTAGAAAGAATGACATTGAATTTAGCCACTGACTGAAGTCATGAGAGTGCGTAGCGGGACTTCAACAAAATGCCCTGTTTGTTAGTAGATGAGAGTAACGGAGACATAACATTAAAAAGGATAGATAAGACTAATAATTCTACTTTATTTATCCTTTAACTTATTGTGTTTATAAAGTTAATAAAAGATAAATAGACTCGCATTTATTTTAACTGTTTCAATAAAATGCCAAGGATATACACGTTCTATCTTCTATTGAGACTAAAACCTACAGCTTAATGCGACTATTGTACAAAATCCATTGTGACGTCTGGTCTACCAATCGATAATATTAACAGATTGTTTCACATTTTCTTATATTGGGTCAATAAATTTTGCTTGCTTCAATTTTCGCCTGTATTTCTTCAAACTCTTTTTCATATCCATATTTTAGTTATCACCATGATATGATGCAGTTGAAAGTATTAAAGATTATTTGGTTATTAAGCTACTCAATGCGTATAATGTGATGTTCTTTCTTTAAATTCACAATCTATGGAGTAAGCTGGATTTAATATAAGTGTACTATTTATTTAATTCGTCTCTTTATTCTTACATTCTTTAATTAATTTCCTTCATAGTTTACTAAGTTCATCCTGTATTTCTTCAATCGTTTTACCATCGGTTTCAATACCTGCTGCTCCTGCATCTTCTAGTAATGTTTCAGTAAACCTAGGGTCAAGAGAATTTTCATCAATGACTGCCAGTTAATTCTTCAAGCGTTTTACCATCGGTTTCAATACCTAACTCTTCTGCTTGTTTTACTAATTGTAATTTGCGAACTTCTTCATCTAATTGTCCAGCCGTTTTACCTGCTGTATCTATACCTAGCTCTTTTGCCTGCTTAAGAAATAATGCATCATTTACTTCTTGCATTACTTGGTTCAACGTTTTACCTACTGTATCTATATCTAGCTCTTTTGCCTGCTTAAGTGCTTGTGCTTCTGCTTCCATTTTTCTTGCTTCTGCTTCTGTTGCTCTTGCCGCGTCAGTAATTGCTTCAATTTCTACATTTATTTCTTCAAGCGTTTTACCATCGGTTTCAATACCTAATTCTTCTGCTTGTTTAAGTATTATTTCTTCGTTAAATATTTGTGGACCTGCTAAAGCACTCGTTAACCCCACTAAACCCATTCCTACGGTTAATGCAGTAGTCGCAACAGATTTTTTAAATGATGTTTTTTTAAACATTGCAATTCTCATTATTCTTCTTTGTATTGTTGTTTTATTGTTTGCTATTCCCATCGTTACAGGCATCAAATTTGGTTTTGATAATTTTGTTAAGAAATTAAGAATTGTTTTCCCATATTCAACATGCTCGGATTTCTTAAGATGAGCTAAAACAGATGCATCACATGACTCTTCTGCCTCTTCACGCATTTTATAAAAAGCATACCAAACCAAAGGGTTGAACCAGTTAATCACTTGAACGTATAAAGCAATCCAGTTAATAAAAATATCTTTCCTTTTTAAATGTGCAAGCTCATGTAGAAAGACATATCTTTTCTCTTCATATGATAATTGATGCATGATTTCTTTTGGCAGTAATAATTTGGGACGAATCAATCCCGTGATGGAAGGAGTGTTTGTTGTATCAACATAAATCATGGTAATCTTATTTCTCAACTTCATTTCATTTTTGCAATTCTCTAAAAGTTGAATGAATTCAACCTCTTTGCATCTTGGTTGTTTTCTAAGTTTCCAATGAAAACGTATATTTACAATGAGAATTGTTAACATTAAAGTGACTACACCTATAATCCAAATGATGCCTAATATCTCGTAATTCAATTTAAAGGCTCCATTTTCTTGATCTATATGAAAAGGTTGTGGGTCATGTACTTGAATAATTTCATTCGTATCTGGTATTATAGAATTTGTGACTCCATCATCGTATACATTTGCTGTATTACTTATATCTTGTATGGAATCAATCTCTTGGGGTACTTGCGGAAATAAATTGAAAATACTCATTGAACTTTCTGGTGTATACGGAATGATGAGTCTTAAAATAACAAGAAACCAAATATAGTAATGCCAATGGGGATTCAGCTTATCTTTAAAAATTAATTTAACCAATAATATGATTCCTATGACAACACTGCCCATCAAAGATAAGTTTAAAATGGTTTTAAATAATAATGTTATATCCATTGGTTAGCCTCCCTTTAATGGGGATGTTACCTCTTTTTTTCTTCCAGTATGCGTTCTAATTCTTCAATCTCTTCTTGAGATAGTTTTTCATCTTTTATGAAGTTAGCAATAAACATTTTAACGGAGCCAGAATATACCTTTTCCAAAAATGATTTTGCTTCTAAACTCTTACACTCCTCTTCAGTAACAAGAGGGGAAAATAACTTGAATCGGGAACCTTTTTTCACGCCAATCGCTTCTTTTTTGACTAATCGACTAATGAGTGTATGAATTGTTTTAGGGCTCCAACTCGTATCTTTTTTTAATGCTTCGATGATTTCAGCTGAAGTTAATGGTGAAACTCTCCATAATACTTTCATGATTTTCCATTCAGCTTCTGATATTTTTATAAAATCTTTCATTGAAATCACCTCCTTATATTGTTTACAGCAATGGTTTACAGAGCTAAATACTACATCTATAGTATGTGATAACATCTTACAATAATAGTACGTATTAATCAATAGAAATAAATGGTTTTAAGATTAGGGTGTTTTTGTCCATCCCCTTTTTAATAAACGGTACAGAAATATTTGAGTTCATTCCTCTTTTAACAGTTGCACCTGAAAAGAATTGTTCTGTATGAAAAGTTTTGAATGTCTGTTGATGTATAAAAATCTATTGTTTGGTGTATCAATTTATAATTCTGATAAAATTAAATTGATATAAGAAAAAGGACAGACTCACCAATATTAGGTGAAGTCTGCCCAAACTCATGATAATATATTCTGTTCGTATAGCATAATTCGTAAAATCAAAGCGATCTCTGGTTATTAGATTCTATTCCATTATTGAATATTGAACCAGTTCGTTACGGTGCCATAATAACGGGTGCTCGATCTTTATATACCCTTATAGAAGATAATGTATTATCCCTTATTGGCTCACCATCATCACCAATGTAACCATGAATAATATTTTTATCAATCTCATGAGCTGAACTTGTATCAAAGTTATAATTTTCGAACCAATCATACTTATAATCAGGTGTTAGAAACATTGAAGATGCTCTGTTATTAAAGCTATGATCCATTAAATTATCATAGTCTCCAACTCCAAGTCTCACCATATCTCCTTTCCACGCTCTGTCATCAAATAAAAATAATCCATCTTTGAAAACTTTAATAGACGATACTCTATTGTGCATGGGGTAGTCAGGTAGATCGGCTAATTCATTGAAGTTGTTACTGGTAGCAAAACGAGTTCCGTTGTAATCATGCGCATCATATAATGCAGCTCCATAATCTTCACCAATGAACAGGATAGAACTCAACGTATCATTAGGGATAGTATTTAACCTTGGAATTTGTTTAATATGTTGACCTGGATCGACGGCTATATGACCAAAATCATAGGAATGATCATAATGACTACCATTAAATAGCCACACCCCTTCCCCTTTCCATAACATTATACCATCTGCAAAGTTATCGCAAGTACCACTGCTGCAAGTTTCCGCCGATAGATCTTCTACAGAATGTGAGAATGCTTTTCGAGTTGTTATATCATTTCCTTTCTGAAGTATGGGTGCTAAGTCCCCTACAATTTTGAATGAAGATAATGCATCATCAGGTATACCAAAATCAGTTATCCATCTATGACCATCATATGGAGTGTAAATAAGATTATAATATCCAGTATAAGACGGTCCCGTGAATAGATACACCCCATCTAATTTTTCTCTTACAATAAGAGAGGACACCGCATTATCTCCTGGACCTAAAACGTCTTCCAAAAATTGATGTGCCTTAAAAATAGTCTTAATTCTACTAGGAGGACTGTCCTGATCGATATCATCGTAAACTGTAACATAATAATCACCAGCTATGAGTATAGAAGATAACTCATCATTTGGAAAATCTAGATCAGATACGTTATAAATTCCTACATCAGCTCTGATACATTCACCTGTAAAATCTCCATTGGTGAATAAATATGCTCCATCTGGTATATTAACTGTAATACGATTTGTACTAGATGCTAATGTAGATGTGAGAGAGTCCCCGGCGTATATGACTTCTTTTATTACCCAAAATTCTGAATTGGGTGAATTCATTATGGTTTGATCAACGTAATTGATACCCGTTTCACTCGCCGTTTTAAGAATTAGAGTTTCAGTTTCTGTGTCTAAGTCTCTATGCCATAACTGATATAAGGTTTGCTCCCCTACTTTTCTAGTTGCAGGATCAGTCCAAGAAAAATTTATACCGCAAGAACCTTGCACTGATGTGAAATTTACTACTCTATTTACTTTAAGATTTGCTGGATCTATTAAACTTTTATTGGACATTTTATTTCCTAATACAGGATCATCTTTGTAAGTTCTAACATAATAATTAGTATTATACGAATTAGGTCTTATTCCATAATCTTTCCACTTTGTTTTACCTTGACTAATAATTAAATCTGAACTATTTTTATCTACAATGGCTATTAAGTGATCAGCACCCCCCGGCACTTCTTTAAAAATCTTATATCCATCAATTCGATTTAAATCACCTTCAACAAGTGTATCCCATTTAAGTGTTACACTTACTTGATCGCGATATCCTGTTGCTGAAAAATCATGTACTATTGGTAAGCTTGGATCTATTGCAGGCTGTTCTGGTATTTCCACCGCAGCCAAAGTTCCAGTTTGATAAGTCATATTAAAGTCCTGTACATCTTCTTGGTGAATAAAATAATCAATATCTTGTCCCAATTCTACAAAATTGTACGAAGTATTATAATTCGTATAATATCTAGTTATCCATTCATAAAGTCCAAAAACATAAGGAGTACCTCCAGATATTTCTCCAAAATTAAAATGCTTACTTAATGAGGTTGACTGGGTTAATGTCTGTTCCCATGTTCGACTCCCCTGGTGGCCAACACTAAGGGTGAATGTAGTCCCAGAACCAAACATTTGTGTTTTCACTGCTGCTTCTAACCCTACTGACCAACCCAACTCTAAACTATAACCTTCGGTTATTCCTCGTGTTTCCATAAAACGATATTGCGATCTACCACCATGTGTTGCAAAATCCTGGGTATATAAATCCCACCAGTTTTCAACCTTTACAGTAATACCTTGAGCATAATATGAGTTTTTATTTAATAGAAGTATCAATGTATCAGGAGGGTTAGGAGGGAAAGTTTGAACAACATTTCCTGTATCTGGGTCATAAATGCCAATAAAAGTGTCTATACTAGGATCTTTTTTATTAAGCCTATCATTTATTTTAAACAAATCCTCTGTATCTAAATAGGTAGCATACTCACTATCTTCGACTTTAAATTTGACAGGTATAAAGTCAACATGATCTAGCCCTTGCAACGTAGTTCTAGAATTATAGGTATTAGAAGGAAAACCTTCTTCATAGGAATTAAGTGGGAGAAAATCCTCTAGTGGGGGTCTGCTTGAAATTGACTCCGACATGATTCCACTTTCGCTTTCGACAGTCTCAACTAATTCTCCAGTGTTAAAGTCAGGTTCAAAATATTTTATTCTAAGATCTTGATCTGGATTTGTTTCAGCTAAACCTGTTCCAGATTGAATGAAAAATAAACCAACAGCAATCATCAACATAATAAATAGATAAAAAAGTGGTTTATTCAAAGTTTTCACATTAGTCATTTTTGTTTCTCCTCTCTTATTGGATTCTTTCAATTTAGAACATTTTTAATTCTGATAATTTAGGTCATGCTTAGAGATATTTCATAGATTATTCTCCTGTAAACTTGTTAAAAGAAAAAGACAAAAATAGATGCTGTTCATAACATTGATAAAATTGGGCTCTTTATGTCAGGTTCATTGAGCGAGTTTATCTGCTTCTTTTAAAATAGTATTAATTAGATCGTCCTGTTTCATTATTTTGATACTAGGAAAATGAGAGCGTGTTCGATAAACCTTGACTTGTGCTGCATGTACTAGTAGTTATCTAAAAATTCTTGTGTCATAATCTATATCTTGTAAGTGTACATTCTATGATTCTAGTTACAATAAATCTAGTTCGTTTAAACTAAAACTCACCATTTTAATCACCTCCTTGTTTTAATATGATGATGAAAATACATTTTAATAACATCGTGTGACAGACAAAGACAAATCATTATTGATGTCAATAGAATGAAAAAAGAATAGGTGTTGATTCATCAGAAACACATGTTACATTTCCTTATTTATTGCTGTTATTAACCACCTGATCTAGTTTCTTTTCTAATTCTCGAAAGCGTCCTTCTGAATATAACTTTTTAAAATAGGTTCGATGTTTCTTTTTCTGCCTTTTGATGAATCGAATCTGCTTCTTCTTAATAGAACCCTCCATTTTACACACCTCCTTAAAGCGTTTACATTACTTTGGTAAATTTGTTTAAAAAACTCAAATTGAAAGGATAATTGGAACAATTAATAGATCTGATAGTTAATTATTTACAACTAACTTACTATAAATAGCGAACATATTCTTTATTGATTGGAACAGTGGAGTAGACTGTTTCTGTATTCTCTTCCTAACGATTATTATTGGTGATGGCTTGTTCATATTTTAATGGAAGGTCTCATAAAGAATCTGAATGAAAAATAATGGGAATTTTACTAGTTCGATTAAAATCGTGACTGAAACATGCTAAAGGAAAGACTTATAAAGAAGTATATTTAAACACATCCTACATATATAGTACATCCTACATATATAGTACATCCTACATATATAGTACATGTTAGTCAATAGTAAATAATGGCAAGTTCTTATTTCTCATTAACCAGAATGAGAACATGACTATAAGGAGTAACTCTATTCATGACTTATGCACTTCGTTTAATAAATTGGGAATTACGAGATTTAATGTGTGAGTGAATTCACCACCAAGACATTTAAAGAGGTGATTTTATGTCATTAACAAAAAAATATTCGGTATGGGGTTAGGAAGTATAGTTGGTATATTATTAATTTTGTCGTTCCACAATGGTTTGGTGTTGCAAAAATATACTTCTCACAATTCAATGATGTTGAAAAATATTGAACAAGCTTAATTGTCAGTTATTTCTATTGACTACCACGTACTATAACTGTAATATTGAATTTCATACTATAGTTGTAGTATTCAATAATATAGATATAAATGAGATATGTAGGTGATTTCATTAAAGATTTCATAAAAGTTCATAAGCTGAAAGGCATAGACACAAGAAGGGAAAACAATTCTTAATTTCTTAACAATTATCAAAACCAAATTTGATGCCTTTGAGGATCTACGATATGTTCTAAGTTTTCAACTTGGAATCAGAAAAGTTTCGTAGTAGTGGATGAGATGGTAACCTAAATAATTAAATTTACAATTATTACTATTGATAAACAAAGACTACATATGTAGGATGTAATTGTAGACTACAGTTGTATGTTGCAACACAAAAAAAATGAAGAAAGAGGATGATTATAATGCTAAAAAAACCATCATTAAAAAAATCTGTTACGGCTACTGTATTAGCTGTAGGAATTGGCTTAGTAGGAGTATCGAGTGTTTTAGCAGGTTCACAAATATCTAATAACAATCTTAAACAAGCAGAAGAATTAGGTATTGATACCAATGGAAAAACAGTTGAAGAAATAAATGTAGAAATTGAAGCAATTACTGACGCGGCAAGAGCAAACGCAGCAGCAGTAACAGCAGTAGCAGCAGATAAAGAGGCTGCAACACTTAAACAAGCAAAAGAATTAGATATTGATACCAATGGAAAAACAGTTGAAGAAATAAATGTAGAAATTGAAGCAATTACTGACGCGGCAAGAAAATGAAGCAGCAGTAGCAGCTGACAATGAGGCTGCAACACTTAAACAAGCAAAAGAATTAGATATTAATACCGATGGTAAAACGATTGAAGAAATACAGGATGAACTAAAAATCAAGAAGATTTGAATCAAAAGTTAGAGATTCACATTACAGAACTCAACTCAAGATGTTAAAAAACATGAACAAATTGAAATTAAAATATCCATTTTCAACTCATATAAAGATAAAGATGGTTCAATTTACACTTATTCTTGGTACTTACTAACTTAGTAAGTACTTCTTTTTTTATAATCTAGTGAGTAAAAGACTACAGATTTTAAATAGAGATCAGTAGTTCTATACTTGTTTGGGTTCAGTGCCTTGATTAGAGGTGTAGTTTGTACTAGTTCTTCTTTTCTGGTTAAAATTAAAGTGAAACAATGAGTATTGAAAATCAAATTTTCTGTTGGAAACTCATTGTTAAGAAAACGAGGATCATAGTAAACTTCACCTTCATAAACAGAATACCAGTTTCTATCTTCTTTTATATACCAAGTTTTTAATTTTAATTCTCCCACCTGTTCTGTAGTCAATCCTTTCACAAAGATTGTCTTTTAAAATTACCTTTTTATGGAATTATTACTTAGTATTTAATTATTTAACTCAGATTTTTCAATAACAATAACTTCACCGTTTGAATCTACACCAAAATATGTGAATTCTTCAAAATCTTCATTACTTAATATAGAGATTAGTGACATCCTATAGTTAAAAAAGCTAACCGTACACTTACGGTTAGCTTAAGAGTACTATTAAGGAGTTTGCCTAAAAAGGTAGTGTACTCATGGTCTAAATATTCTAAAAGACCTTGTATTATATTGAATAGCCTCATGATTTAGATCTGGTGCACTTGCATCCGACCATACTTTATAATCGATAATGGCCCCGGTCATTGCATCTTCAGATAGTTCTAGTGAATAAGATCTTATCGTATAATTATGGGATTCATAAGGTACAACTCCGTATTCTATAAATTCAGTTTGGTTTCTTCCGTGTATTTTCCCTAATATCTCACCGTCCTTCAAGATAAAGTACCCGTCAATATCTTCATCAACTGAAGCATCCCAAGTGAATGTTAGGGTTAAGTTAATTGCACTTCTTGATACTTGAAAATTTGTTGGTGTATTTATTGTTGGATAATATGAAGCATACAAATCATCGGCGACATGAGACATTTCGACAGCCTCAATATAGTTTACCTCCAAATTTGCTACATTGACATAAGTCTTATTTAAGGTTAAACCAAACTCAGGTATATCAGATGAAAAAACATCATCGAGTAATTTGAAGTTGGTTGAAGTTGCATAATCTGTTTTTATTATGCCAACTAATTTATAAAATCCCCAGTAATATGAATCATAAGGGTGTGGGTGTTGTCCAAAAAAATGTGTGTCTGTTACCGATACAGCATTAGTAAATTCTCTTGACCATGTACGACCTTCCATGATGCTAGAAGATAATTCATGGGTGTATGACGCTTCAACACCAATTCCGAAAGGCTCTGCACTAATTGTTGCTGTTCCACTTTGGATAGTTCCAGTTGTTGTAGCTATTTCGGTTGCTTCAGCCGTGGATGTTTCAGTAGAAGTATTATATTCTCTTGAACGAGCAACATTTTTGATGGTTATACTCGTGCTTGAGGCTACTCGAAGAATTTTGGGGCTGCCCCTTATGATCCTTGCGCATATATTTATGGGTTACGCATTAATTGGATATAAATCCACACCTTTTTTAGATGGCATTATTCCTGAGGCTATTATTCATGCAGGTTATGATATTCAGGCTTTAGTGACAAAACTGAATACAAACCTTGGAATTTTCGGCATACCGATTTACGTTTCTTCAACGTATGTCATCATTTTTGTTTTGTTCGGTGCTTTTTTTGATGTTACAGGTGCTGGTCGTATGTTTATTAATGCGGCGTTGTCAATTTTAGGACCATTTCGTGGTGGGCCTGCTAAAGCGGCCGTTATCGGCAGTGGTGTCATGGGGTCTATTTCAGGCAGTTCTGTTGCAAATGTAGTTACTACAGGTACGTTTACGATACCTCTAATGAAAAGAGTAGGATTTAGATCAAAAACAGCAGGAGGGATCGAGGTTGCAGCTTCCTCAAGTGGACAACTTCTTCCACCGATCATGGGTGCTGCAGCTTTTATTATGGCGGAAACAACAGGAATTCCTTATTGTACATCGCCAAGTCTGCTTTAATTCCTTCAATTCTTGCATATACAGCGATTCTATTGCTGGTTCTTATTGAAGCTTTGAAGCAAAAAACTTTTGGAATTCCTAAAAAAGAGCTTATTCCTATCAAAGTTGTTTTGATGGAACGAGGTTATATGATATTACCTATTTTGGGTTTAATTTATTACCTTTCCCAAGGTAGCACTCCAACTAAAGCAGCATTCATTGCGGTATTGATGATTATTGGAATTACCATATTTTCTTCCTTTATGGAAAATATGCAACGTTATTCGGGGTATATCCTGTCATTTATTATCGTAGCATTAGCCTGGGGTATTAACCAATTCGGTTTATTTGGATTGTTTGGCATTAACTGTATGCCGTTAGAATTTGTTTACATCGGCTTAATATGTGCGGGCATTGCTCTCATTGGTGTTGCGCTCAGATCAAAAGTGAAAGAGAAGGCAAAAATCCAGTTTGGTGGAAAAGAGTTTGTACAGGCATTAGAATTAGGTGCTAAAAATGGAATCAGTGTAGCCATTGCTTGTGCAACGGCTGAGATTTTAGTTGGGGTAGTTACAATGACAGGATTAGGCTCTAATCTTTCTTCTATTATATTAAATTTATCTGAATCCGGAATATTTTTCGGTATCAATCCGATTTACCCTGTGCTACTTGCAGCGATGATAGCTTCTATGATTATGGGTATGGGGCTTCCAACGACAGCTACTTATATCGTGCTCGCAGCAGTCATGGCACCTCCATTAGTAGAAGTTGGACTGTCATTGATGGCGGCTCATTTATTTGTATTTTATTATGGAATTTTGGTAGATGATACGCCTCCTATTAACTTGCCAGCATATGCTGCATCTGGAATAGCAAAGTCTGAACCAGTTCAGACGGGGCTGCAGGGTTTTAAATATGATGCTGGAGCATTGCTCCTTCCATTTGCATTTGCTACTAATCCATATTTATTATTGATGGCGGAGGGTGGATCTGTATTACAAACAATTTGGGTGATATTCACTGCACTTGTGGGAATCATAGCCTTCTCAACTTTCATCCAAAATTATATGATAGATCACTATCGCTGGTATGAACGGTTGATGGCTTTAATATCTGCTCTATTATTGATTCATTCCAGTACGTTAACAGATGTATTAGGTATTGGGATGAGTTCGATCAGATAAGGTGTGGCTTTTGCTGCATCAAGTAACTGAAAATATGCTAACCTCATCGTATAAACAAGAACAAGTCTCTAAAAGGATTATGTGTTCATTGAAAATTGGATATATATATCATTTATTTTTTTAATGATCATTATATTTATAATTAATTTTACAAATTTATACGAGTGGCATATGATAATAAATGTATACTCATAATACTTTGCATTGGAGGTGCGTTCATGGACTTAACAGCATACCCTCGACGTATTTATACAGATTTTGCAACCCCTATACAACACCTTGAAAAACTATCTAATATGTTAGGTGGGCCTAATATTTATGTAAAAAGAGATGATTTACTTGGTTTAACAGGTGGTGGAAATAAAACAAGAAAACTTGAATTTTTAGTAGCAGATGCTTTAAAACAAGATGTTGATACACTAATTACTACTGGGGGAGTTCAATCGAACCACTGTCGAATGACTTTGGCAGCTGCGGTTAAGGAAGGGTTAAAATGTCGTCTGGTCATTGAAGAGAGAAATCACTTATACAATCCAAAGGAAAATGGAAATGTCTTTTTATACAATTTGCTGGGTGCAGAACAAATAAAGGTTGTTCCAGACGGTACAGATGTTGTGAAAGAGATGGAAATAGTTAATGAAGAGTTAAACAAAGAAGGAAGAAAAGGTTATATCGTTGCTGAAGGCGGTGGTAATGACCTCGGAGCTCTTGGTTATGTTAGCGGTTCTCAAGAAATTTTAAAACAAACTTCTGAAATGGGAATTTCGCTAGACCATATCATTTCACCGAGTGGTAGTGGTGGGACTCATGCTGGTTTAGTGACTGGATTTTGTGCTAGTGGAATTGGAATTCCTGTCACAGGAATTAATGTCCGAAGAGATAAAGCTGCTCAAGAAGAAAAGGTTTATAACATTGTGAATCTAGCTAGGCAGCGTATAGGTTTTAATGAAGAAATTCCTAAAGAAACAGTTAAAAATTTTGATGACTACTTAGGTCCTGGATATGCAATACCAACTGATAAAACCTTTGAAGCTATTCAACTGCTGGCACAAACAGAAGGAATTTTACTTGATCCCGTCTATACTGGCAAAACAATGGCAGGATTAATAGATCTAGTGCAAAAAGGCTATTTTGAAGGACAGAAAAATATTTTATTTCTTCATACAGGAGGAACACCATCAATTTACGCCAATGCATCAAATATTTTAGAGCATAGTAATCTTTATTTAGACGTAAATTAACTGATGTTTCAACTGGTATTTCAATTAAAGTACACCCAGTAGAAAATGCATAATTAACTCGAAAGCGAGAGAGATAATGGACAATTGGATGATTTTGATCTTTATCGTTTTTTTTACTTCACTTTTACAATCTAGTACGGGATTTGGTTTTTCAATAGTAGGTACACCGTTTCTATTATTGATTTACCCCCCCCAAAGCGCAATTCAAATTAACATTATACTATCACTTTGTCTATCCATCATAATGATCTATAAGATAAAAAATGAAGTGAATTATCCCTTACTAAAGAAACTAGTATTAGGAAGCCTCATTGGAATTGTTCCTGGTTTGTTAATGTATCTGTTTTTAAATATGGACATCTTTAAAGTAATAGTTGGAGTGCTGATTATTATATTAACCATACTCCTTTTTGCAAAAGTAACAATCAGACAAACAGACAAAAGGGACTTTGCTGCAGGTACTATGTCCGGACTACTAACAACAAGTATCGGGGTGCCAGGTCCACCGCTTCTGCTTTATTTTTCAAGTACAAGCATGGATAAAATGACACTGCGAAGTACTACATTAGCTTATTATTTATTTATCTATTTGGTTAGTTTGATCATGCAAGTTTCTTTTGGTGGGAGTTATTTAGAAGTTTGGACTTCGTCCCTCATTGCTCTTATTCCTTTGTTAGCTGGTATCATACTAGGACAACTTTTATTTAAAAGGATTAACCAAAGAGTTTTTAGAATGATCACTTATGTGATACTTCTTTTTACAGGCTTTTATATGTTAGTCGCTTCGTAAGATAGTTATCAAGTTTTAAATATAAAATTATAAAATATTAGAGGATTAGAGAGGAGTAGATCATCATATGAACATCATTAATACTAAAAAATGCACCTCAAGCTATAGGTCCATACTCACAAAGAATGATAGTTAACAATTTATTTTACAGCTCAGGACAATTTCCATTAACAGCTGGTGGAGATTTGGTTGAAGGTGGGGTTGTAGAACAAACCCATCAAGTTTTTAAAAACTTAAAAACTGTTTTAGAAGAAGCAACTGCTTCATTAGACACAGTAGTGTATACCTATTAATAAATCATTGAATAATAAGTTTATTTGTCATTATTTACTATTGACAATAATGTACTATAGATGTAGTATACATGTACTATAGATGTAGTATCTATTTAAATATACTTTATATAAGTCTTTCCTTTAACATGTTTCAGTCTCGACAGATTCTGATATTTTTATGAAACCTTTCATTAAAATATGAACAAGCCTTCACCAATAATAATCGTTAAGAAGAGAATACAGAAACAGGTCTACTCCACTGTTCCAATCAATAAAGAATGATGTTCACTATTTATAGTAAGTTAGTTGTAAATAATTAACTATCACATCTATAAATCGTTTCATTATCCGTTCATTTTGAGTTTTTTTCAACAAATGTACCAAAGTAATGTAAACGCTTTAAGAAATAGCAGATGCAGAAGGATTTTATGACATCGAGTGGGTTCAAGCCAATATTGGTAATGATAACATTAAGTCTGTCAGGATAGTCGGTGATTATGGAGTTACCTTGTTCAATGGTGGTACTCCAAGTTATCATCCATAGAGATCAACATATTCAAGTAATGTTAATAATGGTTATGACAGGGACTTAGGTAATAATGAAATTGCTATAATACCTCATCTTTACAAATATATGAAGCAGGTGTCCATTTATTTCCTGTGAAGAAAGATATTTTGGCGAGCCTGCATCAGTGAATACTAAAGGATTCTATGGTAACGAATCGGTTGAGACAAATATTAGACAAATTAATTCTGTCTTGATAGTTGGAGATTATGGAGTTACATTATCTGAGTCAGGTCATATGTCTAGTTCCATTGATACAAGGTTCACATATACTAGTAATGAAAATTCAAGCACTGCGACTACTCCGGATATGGGTCAAGTTAACTCTCTTCGAGTTTATGAAGCAGGTGTCCATTTATTATCTATGAATAATTTCGGTGGGAGATATGCCTTAATGGATACTATGGGAGATTATGACGGTACTTGGGTTAATGATCATATTGGAAATAATAACACTAACTCTATCCTTGTAATCGGGAAATATAATGCTACAATATACGATAATGGAGACTTTACTGGGAATAACAAATCATTTGAATTCGATAGCGATCCATCCAGTCCTAATTTATCATCAGAAATTAACTGGGGAGTCTCTACAATTAGATTATTTCCTTAAAGAAAAGAGGAATTTAACAGAAATTAGTATATCAACTAAATATGTTTAGGCTAATCGTACACTTACGGTTAGCTTTTTTTCTTATCCTCACATTCAGGTATGTTTAAAAATCATCTATCGCCCCACCAGCTACCTAAGCCAATGTAGCACACTCAATTCTGTACTATATTCTTTGCACCACTCCATAACCCACAAGCTGCTAACCCCAACACAATACCACTAAAATAGCTTGTTTTGGATCACCTGGAGCCACATAAAAAATACCAGTTGCTATCCCCAATACGAGAGAAAAAACTGGTAATAATTTAGCCCCTAATCCTAATTGTTTTGCTAAGTGAATAAATGCAACATTGGGATGAGAAATATAACTTGTAGTGAATTTTGGTATTATTAACAGTCCATTAATTCCCTCAAATAATGGACTGTTTTTAAAGGAGTATAGTAATTAAAGTTGGTGATTACTATACAATATTATGCTATCAGAATAGTTAATGAATTGACAATTAAAAATAATCATTCTTACTATTGGAAAAATTCATAATAAGAAGACCCGTTACATAAGCCTATGGAGATTAATTCTCTATATCAATTTATTTTTATAGACTTATAAACTGATACATCAAACAATAGGGACGTGATAACATCAACAGACAATCAAGACTTTTCATACAGAACAATCCTTTTCAGGTCCTCTGTACATTTTTTTACACCTGCATGGCGTATTTTTGAAGTTATCTGCCATCTGAAATTGATGATAAATTGAAAAACATACAGATAAATCGAGGGGATCTTGCTGTACTTTTTACAAACACACTTGGTCAATATATATCTAATGTAGATGAAGCTATCCAATATTTGCTGGATAATGGGATTTCGCAAGGAAAAACGGATGTACTCTGGTTCATGAATGATACATATCCATTTGAAAATTTTTAAATTATAACAACAAAAAAACACCCTTTAAAGGGTGTTTTTTTATGTATTTTCAATTTTTAATGGATTTAAGCTTACAAACCACCAGTCCAAGCTATAACAATTAATACATCCATAATAACAAATACACCTAAACAAACAAGTGCAAAACCAATTGCAAATAAATTTTTTTCCTTAGCTAATACTAATCGAACAAAACCTATTGCAATGATTACTGAGAACAAAATCATAATAAGGTCAAAATAAGAGAATTGACCTACTTTTTCAACAGCTTCTTCTGCAAGAAACATGAAGGTACCCCCTTTTACGCATAACACATTAATTATATAATACTTTTGTTCTGAACTGAATACAAGTCATTATATAATAAGTTAACAACTTTGTCACGATTAAGCGAACAAATGAAATTAACTTAATGAGACTCTAACATTGTATAATCTTTCCCTATGTTATTTATAATTATTATTTATAATTAATTATTTCTTTTATGATTTACGATTATTCTTTAATATGTTACTATCAAAATAGATTATTCATACTAAATTTATCGGAATTATACAGTTAGGAGGAATTAAGCATGGCTTATGAAGCTAAGTGGGCTGATGATCCATCTAAACTAAATAAAACAGAGCTAATGAAATTAGAAAAAGATGGTTTAGATATTATTAGAACGATTATTGAGAAATATGCCAATGAAGGTTATGAATCGATTCCAGAGGATGAATTGCTTCGATTTAAATGGGCAGGCGTATACGAGCAGAAACCAAAGGACGGACACTTCATGATGCGGGTTAGAATCAATTCCGGGATTATGACCGCTGACCAAGTTAGAGCCCTAGCAAGCATTGCTCATGATTATGGAAGAGATTTAGTAGATGTTACAACTCGACAAGCGATCCAATTTCACTGGTTAAAGGTTGAAAACTTACCGGATATTTTTAAACGTTTAGAGGACGTAGGATTGTATTCATTCGAAGCATGTGGAGATTGCCCTAGAACGATTGTAGGTAATCCCTTGGCTGGAATTGATCCTAATGAATTAATGGATACAACAGATATTGTCAATGAGGTTAATGACTTTTTCTTAATGAATAAAGATTTTTCAAACTTACCTCGAAAATATAAAATGTCCATCTCATCCAATATTTATAATACAGCACATGCTCAAATAAACTGTTTGGCCTTTACTCCTGCTACGAAAATCATTGATGGAAAAGAAGTTATTGGTTTCCATGTATGGGTAGGTGGAGGATTATCTGCAAAACCTTTCTTAGCACAACAACTAGATATTTTTGTTCGTCCTGAAGAAGTGTTAAAAGTTTCAGAGGCGATCACGATTATTTATCGAGATCATGGGTTCCGTGCAAAACGTCATCAATCAAGGATTAAATTCTTAGTAGCAGATTGGGGTGTGGAAAAATTTCGTGAAGAACTAGTAAAGCAATATGGGGAACTGCCAACAAGAGGAGAAGATAAAACGAAAGCTTGGAATGCAGCATATTTTGACGGTGTTCATCCTCAAAAACAGGAAGGTTATAGCTTTGTTGGGTTAAACTTACCTGTAGGAAGGTTAAATGCACAAGAATTTACTGAGCTAGCTCGGTTAGCAGATGAATATGGGGATGGAACACTTCGCTCAACTATGGCACAAAACTTGATTCTCACTGGTGTGAAAAATGAAAAAGTTGAGGGATTATTGCAAGAAAAAGTGTTAGAAAGACTGACTCCAAACCCAAAACGTTTTATGAGCCGCACCGTTTCTTGTACTGGAAATGAATTTTGTAATCTGGCTATTGTAGAAACGAAAAAAAGAGCGGTGGATGTAGCTCAATATTTAGATGATCACATCGACATGGAAGAGCCTGTTCGCATTCATTTTATCGGATGTCCTAACTCTTGTGGTCAGAAACACATTGCAGATATCGGCCTTCAAGGTTCACTTGTAAAAACACCTGAAGGTATGGTTGATGCGTTTGACATTGCTGTAGGTGGAACACTTGAAGGCAATGGTGAGTTTAACCATAAATTAAAAGGAAGAGTTAAAGGGGACGATGTCGCTCCTGTGTTACAACAACTTATTGAATTCTATAACGATAATCGTTCTGATGAAGAAACATTCCATCAATATGTTCATCGTGTTGGTGTTCCTGCATTCCAGGAAAAATTAAATGGGCTTTTAGCTTAAAAATAATTTGAATTAGAAAAGAAAAAGGAGGGGATAATCATTCCTCTCCTTTTTCATTTGTTATACAATCGTTATTGGGACATTCCTATTATTTTAATTGATCTAAAGGGTAAAAAATAAGATCGATTGGGAACGCAGAACCTGCAGGAGGCGTAAATTCAATTTCTAATGTTTTCTCTTCGCCTGTAGTTCTTTTAATTATATGAACACCACTTAAATGTGTAAGCGTTCCAGAGTTTGGTACCATAACTAATTCCCCGTTTATTTTTATAGGACCTTTAAAAATACCTGCTCTTGCACGTAATAATATGACAACTTCCCCAGGATTATCAATAGATATATGATAAACCATACCATAATGTCCTTTATTTAAAGCCACACTATCATTGTCAAAAACGTCAACACCTTGAATAGAAGGATAAATCGTCTGATCACCAATGGATAGTCGGTACGGTTGTGTGAAAGGTATTCCACTTTGATTTGCTTCTATATAAATCTCTGAAGATGGAAAGGTCCCACGAACATGCCCATCACCCTCAAGAGGAGCGTAAACTCCTTTTTCAAAGTCATCAATATTTACATCATCCATGGCAACAAATGAAAAAGTTAGTTCCCCATCCGTTTCAACATCGTAAAATGTATTTACACCATATTGAGGCAGAAAATCAGGATAGATTTTATAAAAAATAGTTTCATTTGGTTTCACAATACTTTGTGAGTCAGCAGCTTCATCTAATAAAAAGTCCACAGAAGCAATATGTCCCATCAAATTAACTAGAGGGGTAGGCTTCACCTCACCACTGTTCGTCGTTTTAATTTTAATATCCTCATCAGTATCATTCGTTGCTAGTATAGCAAAAGTTACATTTTGATCCATCACATTTAAATGATTTGCATATAAACGACCTTTCCCATTGATCGTATCTTGATATAAAATACCAAATTCTTTTATCATCTCAGGGCTATCACTTATCAGCAGTTTTCTTTCAAAATCATATTCCATTTCATGCGGAATCTGGTCTAATGTCAACAAACTCAAATTCGTATGAAAAGAGGTCCCTTCTTCTTGAAAGTATAAAGGATAGTGTTGTCTTGTTAAATATACATCATCTACAATCGTTATATATTTTGTATAAGGTTCACTTTCAATCCCACTACCATCTGTAACTGTTAAAGTAATAGGATACGTCCCAGCTGTAAAATAGGCTTCTTCTTTCCCCATCCAACTTCTTGCTAAATTTTCTCCATCTGGGTCATAACTTAAATCAACTAATTTGATGGGTTCACCAATTCGATAATGAGATTTTGATGATGTAAATCTAGCCACAGGTTTGGCATGATTCCCATCCGTAAATGTATAAGGCAGGTTTGAATAATTAATCTCAATTTTTTTATTTATACTATCATATTGATAATGAGCACCCACTGTATCAAGAATCCAGCCCATATGTATTAATGAGTTCCCTTTGTCAATAAATACTTTATCATCAAAAGGAATCTTAGTACCGTTCTCTGTAATGGTCATTTCTTTTAAATTAACTTCAATATAAGCGTCGGACGGTTCCAAAATGATCGTTTTACTCTCAGCAATCCACTGAACATTAAACCCCAAAGCTTCTCCTAAAAATTTAGCAGGTAAAAATGTTCTTCCATGAACAGCAACAGGAGCTGTATCTAATGTTACAGTTTCAAAATTTACAAAGGCATCTGTTTCATTTAAATATAAAATAATTTGTTTTGTCGCTGGTGAAGCTGCATTTGTGCTTACAGGAGTAGAAATAACTAACAACGCTGCGACTAAAAACATAGCTAACGATTTCTTTAACATTTTCATTTCATCCTCTCAGTTGTACTTATTTTATGATTTCACTTATCCCACAGTATTATTAGACCCGCTTTTCTATAAAAAGTTTCATATAATTTAAAAAAAGGAAGAAATAACGTTTAATCAATTAAAAGTATTATCTTACTCAAAATATGAAAAAACTATTTGACATAGTTCGCTTAAGTTAGAAAAAAGGAAATGGATTAACCTCAAATGGTTAATCCATTTCCTTCATATACGTCATTGTAGAGCTATAAAATTAAATCTGGCATTTCATCAAAAATCATTTAAGTGTCTGTAGTTGATAATTTGAGGATTCTCGAACTAACAAAGTTGAAGAAACTTTAAAAGTTCTTGAAGAAGTATATTTATTTTCGTTCATTTGATCAATAAGCTTTTCTGTCATCAATGCTCCCATAGAATACTTTGGTTGCGCTACCGTACTTAATTTAGGACTGACATAACTACATACTCTTATGTTATCAACTCCTACTACAGCAACCTGGTCTGGGATTTTGATATTTATTTCTTTGAAAGCATGATAAACTCCTAATGCCATTTCATCATTTGCTGCGAAAACTGCAGTAAACTTTTTATCTCTTTTTATGATTCTCTTTATGGCTTCATATCCCCCATACTCTGAAAAGTCTCCATTATCAACAAGTTCAGGGACAAATGGAATACCATGCCTTTTTAAAGCATCCACATAACCTTCTAAACGTTCATGACTATCTACTGCATCTTTCAAACCACTTATAAACGCAATCTCTTTATGACCATTCTGTACTAGATGATCTATTACTTCTTGGACTGCTTTAATGTTATCGTTATATACACAGGATACTAGATCATTGTCTATATTCCTTCCAATTACACCAATGTTATATCCTTGTTCCGCAATTTTAATGATCTCTTGATCTGTTAACGTAGACGTCACAAGGATCATCCCATCAATAGTACGATTATATAATAAATTTAAGTAATCAATTTCTTTTTCTTTCTGATCTTGTGCATCACAAATGATAATTTTATAGTTCAGGGAATTTGCCATATTTTCTATGCCTTTAATAATATCCGCATTATATGAAACCAAAATGTCTGTGACAATAACACCAATGGTCATCGTTTTTTTTGAGCGCAGGTTTTTAGCAGAGGCATTTGGAATGTATCCCATTTCTTCTATTACTCTTAATACTTTTCTTTTTGTTTTTTCATTTACTAATTTACTATTATTTAGCACTCTAGAAACGGTTGTGGGAGACACTCCTGCTTTTGCGGATACATCTTTTATTTTGTTCGTCATTGATATCTACCTCTTCCCATTGATACTCTCTAAACATTTTAGACATTATGATCAATTAATGCGTTTTATTGTCACATTTATTTTAACACATCTATAAAAAATGTGTACTTTTTGTTGAACAAGTGAAAAAAATGGGAGATAATAGGAAACTTATAAACACTTGTTAAAAAAATAACCCTCCATGCTCTGCATAGAGGGTTTACTTATAGCATTAGTTTAAAACTGTTCTGTTAGAATTATTATTTTAAAAGCTTTACCAATTCTTTATTAACTAGTTTCACATACTTAGCTTGATCAAAGTTCTTTTTATTAGGTTTATTCAAGTCTTTCAACATACGATCTAAATCTCTTTCAATATGGTCTGTTGTATTTTCTACATGTTTAATGACCTTATGATCTGAAACATTAGTTAAAAAGACTTCTTTTAGTAAAGTAGTTATTTCATTTGAACTAAATTCTCCAGAAACAACTTTAGAAACGATTAGTTCAGCAACTTCTTGAGTTGAAACTGCTTTATTCTTTAATTTATCAAACACATTTGTTAAATCTCTTACTGGATCATTAAAGTCAATTTGAATCATTACTGGATCATGATCACTAGTACGGCCATGCTCTTCAGTAAAGTCCGCATTCATGTTTACAATGTCAGCCACTGTTTGATCTAGTAAATTGTTGCTTACCAAAATGTGGTCTAATACTTGAGAATTTCCTTGATAATTGTACGTGTATCTTTCTTCAACTGGAAGCTGATCAATCATATTAACTAGTTCATTACCTTTTAATACATTTAAAGGATTAGAGAATTCAAAGTCGTTCATATCTCCTAAAACAACAATGTTTGCTTCAGGATTTACTGTAAATACGTCTTTAATAAAACCATTAACAGCTTTAGCCATTTCTAAACGTTGTGGTTCACTTCCTAAAACTACTGGTTGTTCACTGCCGAATGGAGCACCATCACCACGTTTTGAATTAAAGTGGTTTGCAATTACGATTACTCTTTCACCATTAAATTCAAATTCTGCTGCTAATGATTTACGAGAACTTGCAAAAGCTTCGTTAGTTGGATCAATACGACCTGGATTTAATGTTAATCCATTTTCATCATATCCTACAGCAGTAGTAGCGTCTCCTGCTTGTTTTTCAACAAGGCTTACACGTTCAGGATTGTAAATATATCCTACACGGATGTTACCACCTGGTTGACCACCGTCTGTTTTATCAATCGGTGCAATTTCAGTAAATTTATACGTTGGACCTCCATGAGCTTCTATCGCTGCAATCAATGCTTCATAGCTCTGGCTAGCATCCGTCACACCACTATCTGTTGGACCATCATTATCTTGTACTTCAACAAGTCCAATAATGTCTGGTGTATTTAAATTTGTAATGATTGATTCTGCTATTGTATTTATTTTCTCTTGTCCACTTTTAATTGAAAAGTTTTCAACATTGTATGATGCTACGGTTAATTTGTCCTCAGTAGGTTGAATCGTTGACACTTCACGTTCAGTACCCCCACCAATCACCTCTGGCAAATCTTCAGTAGCTAGTAACTTATAATTACTGTAATCATAACTAAAAACACCTGTAATGGTTCCATCAAAACGATCTCCCACTTTTACAGTTGGTTCGTTTGATACTTTAACCATAATACGTTCAGGATTTAATTCATCTTCCGAAATTAATATTCCACCAGCTGGAGTGCGGTTTGCATCCACTGATCCTTCAAGTACAACTGGGATCTCATCATATTTAGGTGGAGCAATTACGGAAGCATTACTTATAGTGACTCTCATTCCTTCTAAACTTTCATAGAAGTCAATACCGTCTTCTTCTGGATCAAAAACACTAAATGCATCATTATCAATAACTGAAGTTGGAATCATGCGATCTACACCAAGCTCAATTGGTGTTGATAATGGTTGATCACTTGCAACCACTTCTAAAGAGCTTGCACTAATTTCAGTTGTTAATAAATCAGCTGCATCATCATATCCATCTTCTTGGTATTCAACTACTTCCCCTGTTACAGAAACCAAATCTCCAACTTGCACATTTGAGTTTCGCATATATACTTTGATACCTTCTGATGTACGAATATCATCATCAGCTACAACAGACTCCATGAAAAACACGGACGATCCATCTAAATGTGTCACAATTCCAGGTACATCTTTTACAATTAAACCTTCATATAACGAAGTATGAGATGCTCCTTGTATATCATGAATTTTTAAAGAATCTAAAGGTAAAACTACAGTGTATTCAAATGTAACAACATCACTTACATTGCTATTTTCTACTACAATAGCTTTGATCGTTGTATCTTCATTGATTTGAATTGGTTGATCATATACATTGCTTTCCGAAGTTGGTTCAGATCCATCTAATGTATAATAAATCGTACCATTTTCAACTAAAGTCATTAATGAAACTGCATTTCCTTTTTCAATTTTACCCGCTCCAGGTTGAGCGTATACTGTAAAGTACTCTTCAATAACATCTAATGAAAAACGTGGTACTATTTTATATTCGCTATAATTGTAATTTACAACACCTATAATTTGCTCATAAGTTTTCCCTACTTCTAATAAACTTTCATCTTCAGGATATAATTTAAAAGTTCCATTCCCATCTACTGCTGTAAAATTACCAAAGTTATCTACTTCTTGAATTGTAATGTTTTTAATTGTTACAAGCTCAGCTTCTACTGCTTCACCATTTTCACTTGTAAGATCAGTTGATATCACAATTTGTGGTTCTGGTGTACCTTCATTTTGTGCAGTTATTACAATTTCATCAACTTCAAATTGAGACATGCCATAATATTCACTAACTACACCTTCGGCAGTAATTTTATCGCCAATTGAAGCAGCTAATCCACTACCCCTTACAATAATACCTGCACTATTATCTTGTACATATAGGTTTGTTTTTCCTCCTGCTTCAAAAGAAGCAGTTACAATACCTTCAATTTTGGCTTCCATGCCAACATTACTTCTCACATCTAAAATGTTACTTAATGCTAATGGTGGTTTCACTGTATAATCAAATGAAGCAACCTCACTTGAATCAAGTCCATCTTTCATTGCAATCGCTTTGATGGATAATGATTCTTCAACAACAATTGGATTTTCATACAAAGTACTTTCAACCGTTGGCTCAGAGCCATCTAACGTGTAATAAATTTGTGCATCTGCTGTTGAAGTAGAAAGAGCTACTTCAGTCCCCACTGTTACTTCACCCGCTGCTGGAGAAGATTTCACAGGAGAAACTTGTGTAATATCACCATCAAAACTTGTCCATGTAATGTTGTCAATCACAACTTGTTTCGCAGTTGTGTTAACGATTTTAATTTCTACATCTCCAGCTACATTAATTTCATCCACTGCAAATGTATGAACATCAGTATCATCGAAAGCCTCAGATGTTCCTTTTGACTCCCCATTTATAAATAACTCAACTTGACGATTTCCAGCTCCCGTAAATGCTTTTTTTAGATTCACTGAGAATGAACCAATACCATCTGGAATGACTTCTGAAACGATACTACTGTTTGATTCAGCATTTCTTAACATTAAACCGTTTTCATTAATCTCGTAACCAGACTCGTCACGTGCTGCTACGTAAGACCATGTAATACCGTTGTCACCTACAAAAGATCCGTCAGCATAGGTGTTCCCTGGTGCATCTGAGTTACTTAAGGTTTCAATAAATGTTTGCTGCTCCGCGGAGCTAATGTTCATAATGCTTGTACTGAATAAGCTGATTACTAAAACAAATGCCATGAAAATAGATACACTTTTTTTCATATACATTATGTTTCCTCCCCCATAGTTATAATAGTTTGTGCATTGTTAGAACAAGATAAGCAGTAGCGATACTTCTTTTCAGTAAAAATTATAACCCCATGAAGAAATATCTGAAACAGGGTCTTTCAGACTATAAACAAGGGTAAAGTATATCATTATACTGTATGATTAGTAGCATTAATAATGCTGACTTGTCCAACACTACATAACCATTGTAATACTAAATTCAAAGAAAATACATAGTATCTTATTACAAAATTTACTGTTATTTCCGATCTGTTTGTGGAATCTACTAAAAGGAAAAAAGCACCTCAAAATGAGATGCTTTTTTTCTTGAATAATTATCATTTTTTATTTATAAAACAACACTTTCACTCACATCTATATTATCATTACTTGTTATCCGACCTGTATCTCTTTTCAACACAGGTGCTAAATATTTGCCTGTATATGACTTTTTCACTTTAATAAGTTCTTCAGGTGATCCAGCTGCAATGATTTGTCCTCCGCCTTTTCCACCTTCAGGTCCTAAATCGATAATATAATCCGCTGTTTTTATGACATCTAAGTTGTGTTCAATTACCAATACACTGTCCCCATTATCCACTAATCGATGTAATACCTTTAACAGACGATCTATATCATGTACATGCAAACCTGTAGTTGGTTCATCTAATATATATATGGTTTTGCCAGTACTTCTTCTGTAAAGTTCAGAGGCTAGTTTTACCCTTTGAGCTTCTCCCCCAGAAAGAGTTGTTGCTGGTTGACCTAGATCCATATATCCTAACCCTACATCAAGTAATGTTTGTAATTTTCTTTGGATTCTAGGAATATTTTTAAAGAACTCACAGGCATCCTCTATCGTCAGATCCAAAATGTCAGATATATTTTTCCCTTTGTACTTCACTTCTAAAGTTTCACGATTGTATCGTTTTCCTTTACATATTTCACAAGGTACATAAACGTCAGGTAAAAAGTGCATTTCAATTTTAATAATTCCATCACCGCGACAGGCTTCACAACGTCCACCCTTTACATTAAAACTGAATCTTCCTTTTTTATACCCTCTTACCTTAGCTTCTGAAGTAGCAGCAAACACATCTCTTATATCATCAAATACCCCTGTATAAGTTGCTGGGTTTGATCTCGGTGTTCTGCCAATTGGAGATTGATTAATGTCAACAACCTTTTCCACATGTTCTAAACCATTGATTTCTTTATATTTCCCTGGTCTTACTTTACTCGCTTTGTGTAACTCTCTTGCTAATGTTTTATATAAGATTTCGTTAATTAAAGTACTTTTACCAGATCCTGAAACTCCGGTTACACAGCTGAACACACCTAGTGGAAATTTGGCATTTATATTTCTCAAGTTGTTTTCCTTTGCTCCTTTTACTTCTAACCATTTTCCATTCGGTGTTCTTCTATTTGCGGGAACCGGAATGAACTTTCTACCACTCAAGTAATTACCAGTTAAAGAATTCTCATCTTCCATCACTTGCTCAGGTGTACCTTGAGAAACGATTGTTCCGCCATGTATACCTGCTCCTGGTCCTATATCAATAATGTAATCGGCTTCCTTCATCGTATCTTCATCATGTTCAACAACAACAAGTGTATTCCCTATATCACGCATATGTTTTAAGGTTTGTAATAAACGATCATTATCTCTCTGATGCAATCCAATACTTGGTTCATCTAATATATATAAAACACCCATCAAACTTGATCCGATTTGGGTAGCTAATCGAATTCGTTGTGCTTCACCACCAGATAACGTACCTGCAGCTCTGCTTAAGGTTAAATAATCCAACCCTACATTATTAAGAAAACCTAATCTAGCGTTGATTTCTTTTAAAATCAATTGAGCAATTTTGATTTCTTTTTCCGTCAATGTTAAAGAATCAAAGAAATCACAGGCTTCACTGATGGATAGGCTCGTTGCATAACCAATGTTTTTGTCATTAATCGTAACAGCCAAGCTTTCAGGTTTTAAACGTTGGCCTTTACACTTATTACATTGCTTCGCACTCATAAAACCTTCAATGTGCTCACGAATCCCATTAGAAGCTGTATCTCTATATCTTCGCTCTAAATTATTAATAATCCCTTCAAATGGAACAATCGCTTCCCGACGTTTCCCAAAATCATTTTCATAAACAAATTTAACTTTTTCCTCACCTGTTCCGTATAACAACGTGTTCATTTGCTCTTCTGAAAGCTCTGCAACAGGTACATCCATAGGAATGTTAAAATGTGCACATACAGCAGCTAAAAATTGTGGGTAATAATTAGATGTACTTCCAGTCCATGCTTCAAATGCACCTTCACTTATTGATTTATCTTTATTTGGAACTAATAGGTCTGGATCTACAATCATCTTTAACCCTAATCCATCACATTCAGCACACGCACCATAAGGACTATTAAATGAAAACATACGTGGTGACAATTCCTCTAAACTAAATCCACACTCAGGACAAGCAAGATTCGAATTAAACATCAATTCCTTTTGCCCAATAATATCAATAATGACCTGTCCTTCAGATAATTTCAAAGCTGTTTCAATGGAGTCTGCCAGTCTTGTTTGAATTTGATCTTTAATCACAATGCGGTCAATGACGACCTCAATATGATGTTTTTTATTCTTTTCTAACTTGATGGTTTCAGACAAATCTTTGATATCCCCATCAACACGTACACGGACAAACCCTTGTTTGCGAATATCTTCTAACAACTTCACATGCTCACCTTTACGACCAGAAACAAGAGGTGCTAATACTTGCAGTTTGGTTTTGTGAGGGTATTCTAATATTCGATCTACCATTTGCTCTACAGTCTGAGACGTAATTTCAATTCCATGTTTGGGGCAATGGGGTCTGCCTATACGTGCATATAACAAACGAAGATAATCATAAATTTCAGTAACCGTCCCTACTGTAGACCTCGGATTACGGCTGGTTGTTTTTTGGTCAATAGAAATAGCCGGAGATAATCCTTCAATAGAATCTACATCCGGTTTATCCATCTGTCCTAGAAACTGTCTTGCATAGGCAGACAATGATTCAACGTATCTTCTTTGTCCTTCAGCATATATCGTATCAAAAGCTAGCGAGGATTTCCCTGACCCACTTAATCCAGTAAGTACAACGAAGCTATCTCTAGGAATCGATACATCTATATTTTTTAAATTATGAGCACGTGCCCCTTTAATTACGATATGATCCTTTGACATTGTTTTAAACGCTCCTTTTAATCAATCCTGTGCTTTTAATTCTAATACAGCATCGCGAAGTTCCGCTGCTCTTTCAAACTGCAAGTTTTTTGCAGCCTCTTTCATGTCTGATTCCAAACGTTCAATTAATGTCTTCCGATCTTTCTTGGACATCTTACTTGTTTGTTTATCAGTAATATAATCTGCTTTCTGTTCTGCAACTTTACTCGTTTCAATAACATCTCTAATTTTTTTACGTATCGTTTTTGGCGTTATGCCATGTTTTTCATTATACGCCAATTGAATTTCTCGTCTTCGCTCTGTTTCTTTTATGGCTTTATCCATTGAATCTGTGATCTTATCTCCATACATAATCACCGATCCATCCACATTCCGTGCCGCTCTACCAATCGTCTGAATAAGCGAGCGCTCTGATCTTAAAAAGCCTTCTTTATCTGCATCTAAAATCGTTACTAACGATACTTCTGGTAAATCGAGACCTTCTCTTAGAAGGTTAATTCCTACCAATACATCAAAGGTACCTAAACGTAAATCTCTAATGATTTGCATACGTTCTAGTGTTTTAATATCTGAATGCAAATACCTTACTTTAATTCCTATTTCTTTTAAATAGTCGGTTAAATCTTCCGCCATTTTCTTTGTTAGTGTTGTAACTAGCACCCGCTCTTCCTTTTCAATACGTTCTTGTATCTCATTAATGAGGTCATCCACCTGACCTTTTGTAGGTCTGACTTCAATTTTAGGATCAATCAATCCTGTCGGTCGTATAATTTGTTGGATCATTTCCGGAGTATGTTCCAGTTCATAAGGGCCAGGTGTTGCTGAAACATGAATAATCTGATTAATCTTTTTTTCAAATTCCTCAAATCGTAAAGGACGGTTATCCAAAGCAGATGGAAGACGAAAACCGTGATCTACTAACATGTTTTTCCTAGCTCTATCCCCGTTATACATTCCACGTATTTGCGGCAGGGTAACATGGGACTCATCTACTACAATCAACATGTCTTTAGGGAAATAATCAAATAGAGTATAAGGAGTAGCTCCTCTTTCTCTAAAGGTAAGCGGACCAGAATAGTTTTCGATTCCAGAACAGAAACCCATCTCTGCCATCATTTCAATATCATATCTAGTTCGTTGCTCTAAACGCTGAGCTTCAAGCAATTTACCTTGAGCGCGAAATTCCTCTAATCGCTCCTCTAATTCCCGTTCAATGTTTTTCAAAGCCACTTTCATCGTCTCTTCATGTGTCACAAAGTGAGAAGCTGGGAATATGGCAACATGCTCTCTTTCACCCATTATTTCACCTGTTAATACATCAATTTCCGTTATTTTTTCAATCTCATCTCCGAACATTTCGATTCGAATCGCTTGTTCAATCCCAGATGCAGGGAATATCTCTACTACATCTCCACGCACACGGAAAGTGCCTCGAATGAAGTTGATATCATTCCTTTGATACTGGATGTCTACTAACCTGTGTAAAATTTCATCTCTAGACCTTTCCATGCCTACCTTTAAATCCAAAACTAAATTACGGTATTCTTTTGGAGATCCAAGGCCGTAAATACAAGAAACACTAGCTACAATAATAACATCCCTTCTTTCGAATAAGGAGCTTGTAGCTGAGTGTCGAAGCTGATCTATTTCATCGTTAATGCTCGAATCTTTTTCTATATACGTATCTGAAGCTGGCATATACGCTTCAGGTTGATAATAATCATAATAACTAACAAAATAATCAACAGAGTTGTTAGGAAAAAACTCCTTAAACTCGCTGCACAGTTGGGCTGCAAGTGTCTTATTATGTGCAATGACAAGCGTAGGGCGATTTAATTTAGCAATAGTTTGGGCAATCGTAAATGTTTTACCTGTACCCGTTGCTCCTAATAATGTTTGGTGTTTCTTTCCTGCTTGAATTCCTTCAACAAGCTGTTCAATCGCTTGTGGTTGATCACCTTGTGGAGAATATTCTGAAATCAGCTCAAACTTTTTATCACTTTGAACCATATCACTCATGTAGACACCTGCCTAATTTATATTCATAGGAATATTTGTTCCCATTTCATATTATAACTTGAAATTTATGTTGATGCAAATGGAACTAAAGCCCACTTCATTCATCTAATTTCATTCCAATTGCGCATTATATTTAATATAACATTTAATTACGTCAGGTACTGTCGTAATTAAATGTTCACTGACTCCAGTTCATTCAAGATCGTCGTTACCTGAGAATTATAATGCAAAAAAAGCCTTTGGGTTTAATGCCAAAGACTCAACGAAAGTTACTTAGATTTATTAGTGGTAGCTAATCAGAAAAATCGTTTGGTTCATGGAAAAAGCTTTAGAATACTAGGAAGTAATTAATAACAAAACTCAGTATAACAGATGAAAAAAGCGGATAATGGTGAGGGACCTGTAGGTTCTTTTTTATCTTGATAATAATCGAACAATGAATTATAAATGCAATGTCATTACAGATATAAAGAAATCCATGGGCTTCCCTATTGAAATGATGAGTAATCTGCCAGAACGAAAATAGATCGCATACTACTCTGCCAAGAATGCAAAATAGTATGCGATCTTCTAATGTTTTAATAGTATAAAAATAGGTTTATCTCATTTTTTAAACCCTTAAAAAGGGACTTATCTAATCTGATGAAATAGCCTCTGTTAATTAATGTAATCCTAATAAAATTCTTAAGAATTATTTAAAGGATGATCTATTTTTTTACCTTTTTTCTCTTTTTTATCTTTTAATTCCCATTTTCCATCATTTTTTTCTAATTCATATAGAAAATTAGTTCCGTCTGATTTTTTTTCAAATATATAACCTTTTTTCCCTTTAACATATAAAGAAGGTAAAGTATCTCCAGGGGTTTGTGTATGCATAACTTCAATAAATACATCGAATTCTTCTGAATTACCACCCAAAATTTGATCTATATCAATAAGATCATACCCATTTAAATTAACATTGTGTGTGTTTTTAATATCATTATCAACATCATTTTTGTATTTCTTATTTGCATTATCTATTTTTTCTTTTATCTGTCTTTCAGTTTCATTTGACATCTCTTCAAATGAAAAATAATTTTGGTCTGCAATTAAAGAACCTGCTCCAATAACAAACATTAATACAAGAACTAGAGAGGTTACAAATAATTTTCCTCTTATCATTTCTATATTTCCTCCTTTTAATTGCTACCCCAATATAAGGTTTCATTTTGTTCAGTATGTCTTTCTAATACTCCAGAACTTCCAGCTCTTTTAACTTCATAATCACTAACAAATAACCACTTTCCAGGAGTATTAAATCCTGTGTTTGGAGTATATTTACCTGATTGTTTAATGTAATCATCATTATCAACATTCTCAATAAATTGCGCTTTTCGAACACTATTAAAATATAAGTAGCTATTAATATATAATTCATCTTGAGTACTTTCAGTCTTAAAAGAAGCTATATATTCGATATTATAACTAAAAGGTGCATTGACAGTACCCAATGTAATATCATTATCATGATAAATAATGATTTCACCATCATTGGCATATACCACTGAACTCGTTATAATTAAGCACAGAATGATAATATAAGCAGAAATATTTTTCTTCATATTATTCAACTCCTTCAACTAATTAGCAGGCTGTACATATCTACTTGTGTTTTGATTATCAGAGTAGTACGTTCCATCTTCATACCATACTTCCGCCTTTGAATATACAAGCCAATTTGCTGATTCACCATCTGTGGTCTCATAACTCTTCTTTGCATATCTGGATCCATCAGATTTATAATCTTGTCTTGTCACGACGTGAACCATATTTTTATATACTGATAAGTATACTCCAAGACTATCAATTGAACCTCTAGCAGTCTCATTTGAGTAAGCTGTTGCTGTTAAATTGTAATAATAAGGTACTGGGAAGTCAACATCTATTGAAACATCACTTTGAACATATTGATTTGCTGCAAAAATATTCGTTCCTAGCGCCATGAAAAAAAATAGACACAATAATATAGGCTTAAATGCTTTCATTAAAACTATTCCTCCCTTCTGACAAAATTTTTAAGAAAAATTATACATGTATAATAATACCGTATTTGAATTAATTTCATAATTCCTACTAACTATGGAATACCATTCTAACATTTCCTAATACAAAACATATTAATACTGGCCAGCTTTATTATATAATAATATTTATACATAATTGGAAAAAGGATGAATTTATTTCACCCCCCTAAAATAGTCTTATTAATAATTTTTGTTACAAAAAAATTAGTTAAATACAATAGATATAAGAAATATATTGGTCAATTTTTCATAAAATCCTTATCACAGTTTTGGTCGTACTTAACTGTTCGAGATGGAACAGAACTATAAGGAAATATCGAGAAGTTAGTTGAACACTATAATTACAAAAAGAAAAAAAGTAACCAATTTTAAGGTTACTTTTTCTTAAATTTATTAAGATTCATAATGAGGTGCTTGTTCTGAATAATATATTCAATGTCTTCCAACCCTAAAATACATCTGCTTGTAATAAAATTTCCCAGCCTTTGGGGCTAATTCTACAGGCTTTTAAAGTTTATTTAAATATCTATATTTTTATTGGATGATAAATCCACTCTAAAAATACCAGACAGTTTCATTTTTATATAAGCCCAAATCGGCTTTTCATTTAACTCTAAATAATACATCGCTTGTTCATCTGGGGCCAAGATTAAACCTAAATGGTGATGTTCTCCTGAAAATAGAGCACCCTTGACAAATTTGCTCTCCCCATCAAGGTTCAATATCTCTAACTTACAATATGCTGGGTTCATACGAATAGCCTGATGCAACTCTTCTTTCGTGTGCACTTCCAAGCCGTTCACTTTATGAATGATTTCTCCAACTTCTATGCCCATTTTTTCAGCAGAGCTATTTGGTAAAATACCCAAAATAAACAAACCACGTTGGTCATGTACATATATTGGAACTTGGCTAAATTCTTGTTTTTTACTGTAATATACGATCCCCTCATGAAACAATATGCAAAATAAAACAGCAGAGAAAGTGAAGATAGACCAATAATGAGAAAGAAATGCCAATCCCAATAATGTTACACTATAAATAGTAAGCCACTTTGCACTCCATTTCACCTTGTGCATAGGCAGCTTCACTCTGGTCATTTCAGAAAATCCGATAACAACTGGAAATGCGATCATCATCCAACCGCTTGTGAAAATTTCATTACTTAATATTGGATTCCAAGGCAGCACAATACCAGAGGAGGTTGTTGGAACTAATAAAAACAATGGCACAGGCCAAAACCCCTGAAAATGATAACCACCTACTATTTTACCGCGTTTCCCTTTAACAAATAATGGTGTAGAGGATTTTGCCCCATTCATATAATATAAAAAGGCTTCTAATAAATGTAAAATCGCTACTAAGCTAAGTAAGGAAGGTACATTAACATCTATTAATGTTTTTAAAAACCACGTGGATTTAAGTGAATCAAAAAATGGAAATGAAATCACGAGTACATGTAAAATCCCTACAATACCAACTGAATATGAAAAACATAAAAATCGAACCCGGAACAGTATCAAAATCAATGAAATAACCCAAATAAGAATCAATATATCAAATGATATACTTACCCCTATAAATATGATGAATAAAGAACATACAAAACCACCTACAATCCCCCAGCCAATGGTTTTCCAGGTTTCATTCATAAGTGAATGCAATTTAGTATGGAATAATTTCCTTTCCAAGTAAATTTGCCTACGATATTGGAAGATTACAAATAAAATACCTATGTAATAAAAAGGTTGAATGAGTAACAGCTTTAAAGCTTCTACAAATCCCATCGAAATCTGAATTAATAATTCCATTCACATGTTCTCCTTGTAATCTACTCTGAAATAAAATTTTATTGCTGCATGGACATTAAAAAGTTAAATCTTGTGCTGAAAAAAATAGGAAGACTGAGCACTCTGACCCAATCCTCCTAAAAACAGTTCGACACAAAGTTAATTAAATCCTTCTAAGTCACCCAATTTATGCAATCTGTTGTGGATTAACTCTCACTTAATACTTCAATCGCTTTTTGTAATTGCGAATCATTCTTTGGATCTCTAAATTTATCAATAATTTGCTTTTCAATTTCATTCGCCGTGGTTTCATCTAATTTACCTGTAACAAGTAAACCGTTTTTACCTTGGAAATTTTTAAGGGCAGCTTCTGTTTTTACATCAAAAAATCCATCAGTTCTTTCAGAGTTAAACCCTAAACCTTCAAGCATAATTTGTAAGGTTTTCACACTTTCGCCAACAGATTCAAGAGCTAATACCTTATCTTTTGGCAAAGGGGCAACAGTGAAAAATGCTGGTTGCTCAACCTTATAGTCAGGTTCAATCCCGACCTCGTGTATAAAGGCTCCACTAGAAGTAAGCCATTTGGCAACCGTCACTTTCAACTCACTGCCATCATCTACACCACTGGAAAATGTTTTTTGTACTGTTCCTTTTCCAAATGTAGTTTCACCAACGACAGTTCCATTTTCAGCTTCTATAATAGCACCAGCTAAAATTTCTGAAGCACTAGCGCTTCCACTATTCGTTAGTATGACGATGGAATATGGTTTCCCATCTGACTTGGTAATATGTTCTTTACGATTACCTTCACGATCCTCTTCATATACGAGCACCGATCCTTTTTCTAACAATGGATCTAATAAATCAATTGCTACATTCAAATATCCACCTGGATTATTACGAACATCTATGATTAAAGATGCCATGCCATCACTTTCTAATTGTTCTAAATCCTCATAGAATCGTTCTGCTGTCTGTTCTGCAAATTGCTTGATTTCAATGTATCCTATGTTATTTTCTAACATTTCAGATTGTACCGTTTCTAAATCAATTTTATTACGGACAACAATAATTTCAATCGGCTCGTTGAATCCCGCCCTTAGTATTTTCAACTTTGCTTGCGTCCCTTTTGGTCCTCTAATTTTTAAAACTGCATCATTTAAGCTTAAACCTTCTAGGCTTTCTCCATTCACAGAAATAATCTGATCTTTAGCTCGAATACCAGCCTCATCTGCTGGAGAATCTTTTATCGGAGAAACCACTGTCACCTTATTATCCTCCATTGTCACTTCGGCACCAATCCCAGAAATGGATGAATTAACTGCCTCTCGAAACATTTTAGATTGCTCTGCATCAAAATATACTGAATATGGATCATCAAGAGAAGCAAGCATCCCTCGAATTGCACCATCTATGACTTCAGTTTTATCCATTTCTTTGTAATACGCGTTTTCAATGATTTCAAATACGGTTGACATCTTTTTTAGATCCGTATCTGTAAAACTGGTGGCATTCCCTGTCTCTTCTTGTAACACTTCTTGTCCTGTTTCATCTAGCTCTAGAAAAATGGAATTGCTCCAATTCACAATTGCAATGGATAGTGCAGCTCCAATAATCATCGATAAGATGATTAGTAATATAACCGTACGGCGTTTTAAAACCATCAACTCACCACCCTAACCTTGGATCTTGAAAATCATCTTTTTAGTATATGTCAATTCTAACACAATTAATACAATTAATAGAATTTAACGTATTTATTAGGATCTACACGTGAATCCCACTTACGCACTTCAAAATGTAAATGGTTCCCTGTAGACCTTCCTGTAGTACCTACTTCGCCTATTTTAGCTCCACGGTTCACATTTTGTCCGACTGAAACATTGATCTGACGCATGTGTGCATATAACGTTTTTATACCATCCCCATGCTCTATTACGACAGCATACCCGTAAGAGCTCATATATTCTGCTACGATCACGACACCACCAGCAGATGCTAGAATATTAGTTCCACCTGGTGCTGCAATATCCACACCTGTATGACTTGATGTTCTTCCAGTAAACGGATCCTTTCTCGTTCCGTAATAGGAGGTTATACGATATTTTCTATCCGTAGGGAGTGGATATCCAAACTTTCCATCGTAAGTCAACTCTGCTTTTTTAGCTAATAACTTAGACCTTTGTGATATCATATTCGCCATTGCATCTTCTGCTTCTTTAGATATCTCTTCATGAACCTCTATCTGACCTTTAAAACTCGTAATTGCAACTTCTTTTTCTTTTTCCTGAGTATATAATTCAGTTCGTAATTGTTCTAATTCGTCTAGATTATCATTTAGTGCTACAATTCTAGTTTCTACTTCTTCTTTTGCTTTTTCTATGACTGCTTGATCATGTTTACGTGCTTCTAATAATTCCTTATCCTTATTTAATATTGAGTTTAGAGCTTGGAAACGATCTAAGAAATCTGTAAAACTAGTAGAACTTAATAATACATCCAAATAGGAAACAGAACCGTTTGTATACATAATATGAAGTCTAGATTTCAATAGTTCATTTCGATCTATTACTCGTTGTATTGCGTTATCAAGTTCAAGCTTCGCTGCTTCAAGCTCCTCTTTTGTTTGAGCAATCGTAGCCTCAAGTACTTCTACTTCTTTATTTTTAGTTGCGATTTGAAGTTCAAGCTCTTGTATTTCTTCTTCTGTATTGGCAATCTGAGTTTTTAAATTAGATATTTGATCTAGTGCTACTTGTCTATTTGCTTTGGCTTGAGCTTCTTTAGCTTTTAGCTCTTTCAATTGAGCATCTATTGCTTTTATTTCAGCTGAATTATCCGCTTGTCCTTGCTCTGGCAATATAATTGAGGAAAAAATAAATAAAAATGATATCAATACTAATACAACCTTCTTCAACGTCCGTTCCTCCTATTTATAAATAATTAATAGATTAAACTTTCAAATGTTTTCTTACAGATAAAACACTTCCAAAAACGCCAATGACTATACCGATAACAAACAAAGCAAGTAATATATTTGGAGTAGCCTCATTTTGAGGTATCATTTCCATTCCTAGAATTCCAAGCTGCAGTTGACTTCTTTCAACTAGTTCAGCGTATCCAAAATATAGAATAGCACTTGGAATAAATGAACCAATGAATCCAATCACAGCCCCTTCTACGAAAAATGGCCAGCGAATAAATTGATTTGTTGCTCCTACTAGTTTCATAATCGCGATTTCATTACTTCTTGCCATAATCGTAAGTTTAATCGTATTTGCGATCAAAAACATCGCTGTAAATACTAAACCGATAACAATAATGAAACCAATGTTACGGATCGTACTTGTAATTTTATGTAGATTTTCTACATATCCTTGTCCATATTTCACACTGTCTATGACTGGAATTTGTATTTCTTCTACCAATTGATCTTCTTGAATTCCCTGATCATCTGTTGTGTTTTCTGTTGAGTCTTGTCCTTCAGATGTATTTTCTTCTGGTTGTGCCACTTCTTCAGAAGCTGCTCTCTCAATTGTTAAGAACTCACCTTCATATAACTTTTCAATTTTTTCAGCAGCGGATTTTACTTCTCTTGAATCATATACTTCAACAACGAAGGAATCTGGAAGTGGATTATCTTCCCCATCATATCCTTCCAATGGATCGCCGATCTTTTCTCTCAATTCAGCTATGCCTTGTTCTTTTGTGATATGTGTTACTCTTTTGATTTCTTCAATCGTAGCTATATTGTTTTTAATGGAAATAATTTCTTCTTCCGGCACTTCCGTATTGAGGAAAACTTTGACTTCTACTTGACTTTCTATATCACCTAAAAATTGATTTACATTCGAGGTTAACAATAAAAACACACCTAGTATAAAAAGAGGAATGGCTATAGAACTTATTGATGCAAATGACATCCATGCGTTACGACTGACATTTTTGAACCCTTCACGAAAGTGACGACCGATTGTGCTAATTTTCATAACCGTATTCACCTCGTTCTTGGTCACGTACAACGACTCCGTCTTCGATGGCTATGACTCTTTTTCTCATTTTGTTTACGATATCTTTGTTATGTGTGGCCATGATGATCGTTGTTCCCCTGAAATTAATTTCTTCTAGCAACTCCATAATTCCCCAGGAGGTTTCTGGATCTAGGTTTCCCGTAGGTTCGTCTGCAATAATAAGAGAAGGGTTATTTACAATAGCTCTAGCAATTGCTACTCTTTGTTGTTCCCCCCCTGATAACTGTGAAGGATAGGCGTTTGCTTTCCCTTTTAATCGAACTAAACTTAATACTTCATTTGTTCTTTTTTTGATGAATTTTTTCGGTTCTTCTATAACTTCCATTGCAAAAGCGACATTTTCTGCAACTGTCAGTTTAGGAAGCAAGCGGAAATCTTGGAATACAACACCTATGTTTCTTCTCACATATGGGATTTTTCGTTGTTTTAACTTCCCTATATTAAAGCCGTTTACGACTATTTGTCCTTTGGTAGGTTTTTCTTCTCGATAGATGAGTTTCATAAACGTGGATTTACCAGCACCTGATGGCCCTACTATGTATACAAATTCATTTTGATCAACTTTTAAATTAATTCCTTTTAACGCTTCATTACCGTCTGGATATTTTTTAAAAACACCCTGCATTTCTATCACTTTATCACTTCCCGATTCTTGGTAGTCTTAGAGGTTGTTCAAAAAGTACCCTTTTGATCACGAAGTATCCCGTGAAGTTATATCGACATCGAATATTGCGCTCATATTTGAAGTCCGGTGCTCATGTACAAATCACTACACTCCACTCCGGCTTCTACATATTCGCACAATCTTCTCGGTGCTGAAAATTGAACTTTTTGAACATGCATTAAATTATAAACTTCGACATAAACAATAAAAATCCTTGCATAAAAAGGCTAGTTCATAAAAAAGATGTCGTTTCATCGAAAAATATGTATCTATCTACTCTTAAAATCGTAAAAATAGAATAGATGACACACAAAAACCAGCTTTTTTTACATTATACCATCTATTACGGCAAATTAAGTAGTTTTTTCCACAGAAAATTTAGTATTTTTTAGATGAAATATAAAAAGTATCCTATTTTGAAAAACAGACGTCATGATCCTCATTTTTGAGCGTATAAAATTCAAATTTTTATGTAATTTTAATGTCTGTCTAACTTTTTCTTAAGCAAAGAGGGATATGCTATACAAACACATAACATTTGATTTAAAAGGAATAGGAGGAAGTTAAGATGGCATTTAAAAAATTAGTCTCAACCGTTGCATTATCATCTTATTTATTGGGGGTTTCTGCGATAGGAGGATTTAATGTTTCTGAAATATATAAACCAATTCCTTCCAATTCTGCAGAAATCAATCAAGCGAATGAATTATTAGATAAAAAAGAGAAAAAATCTAAGGAATAACATAGATTTTAAAAGGACTGTCCGAAGAAATCATCGGACGGTTCTTTGATGCGCTCTGCGCTGGGAATAGGTGTTGGCTTCCTAGTTGTTCCCACTTTCAGCTTATAGTTTTCATAAACTCCCATGACATGCCCAAATATTTATATTTTATCTTTATCGTTTGAATCGGTTTTTTATTGGCGATTCTAATTCCATAACCTGTAGATTCATTTCTTTTTATTGCTTCATCAATATTATCTGTTTTAGGATATACTACATTTTCCTTAAAGTTGCGTACAAAAACGATATCATATTCAGGTTCATTTTTTAGTTGAACCATTTTTCCTGAATAACTCATTCCTAACTCCACCGATTTAGTGACTTTATCTCCATTTACAAACACGTCTATAATTTCAACATTTCTTATTCCATCGTTCTTTATATTTAAGGTTACTTTTGTATTATCTATGTTTGAAGTAAGTCCATTTGAATAGAGTGGAGGATGGTTGATGATATATACATATATCCCTATCATTAAAGCAAATAGAAACAATCCTGCGAAGATTAATATTTTATATGTTTTCATTTTTTGAATCATATCAAAACTCCCGGAATACTTTACTTTTGTCATAAATTACAAGAATAAATATAATAATTTCCTTCTTAGGAATAAAGTAGTATGATAGAAATGATACAATAGTTGGAAGGGCGGTAGGCTGATCCCTCATTTTGTAACGTTAGGGGGTGATGTCCCATGACAGTATTTCAAGCTATTTCTTTAATGTTAACCTTCGGGTTATTAATTATAGCTTTGTTATCTGTTAAGAACAAGAAATAGAACCGCCCCTCTCCAAGGTCGCGGTCCGTTTGTACTTAAAACCAAAGCCTACCGTTCTTATTTTAACGACTATTGTATGAAACCGTATGGTGTTAGCCGCACCTGCGGTTTCTTTATTTAGTATATGAATCTGTTAAATACATTATACACTATCATGTTCGATAAAATCCATATAAAGATAGTATCCTCTGCATAATTTCAACTTTTTAATACCTTTTGCTGGTGTATCCAAATACTTTACTTTTGTCATATGTTAAAATGACTTTTTCCATATTGTAACAAAAATTAGATGATTTTATAATGATCTTATGAAACGGATTGATCAATCCCAACGTAAATAAAATAGAAGGGGTGAAACTGAAATGAAAAAAGTATTGATCATTAATGGAAATCCAAATGAAGATAGTTTCGGTACTGCTCTTGCAAGTGCTTACAAAACTGGGGCAAGCAAAAAAGGAGCAGAAGTCAAAAAATTACGAGTGGCTGATTTGATATTTGATCCCATATATAAAGGATATACATACGATAGAAAAGACTTAGAAGATGATTTAATGAAGGCTCAAGAATTAATAACATGGGCGGATCATCTTGTCTTCATCTACCCAAATTGGTGGGGAACGATGCCAGCCCTATTAAAAGGATTTATTGATAGAGTGTTTTTACCTGGATTTGCGTTTAAGTACAAAGAAAATTCTGCAATGGTTGATCAATTATTAACTGAAAAAACAGCAAGACTTATCGTAACTATGGATTCTCCTAAATGGTACTATACTTTATTTCAAGGAAAACCAGGGCATAATTCTATGAAAAAAAGTATTTTAAATTTTTGTGGTATTAAACCTGTTAAAATAACTTCTGTGGATCAGGTTAGGAAATCTACGGTTAAGAGAAAACGGAAATGGTTAAGTAAGATAGAGAAGTTGGGGTATCAGGTGTCTTAGTGTAAATAAAGTCTACAAAATAGTTAAGGAAGCAATGGAATGACAGCTTGCCAGACATCGTCTTCCTCGATTAATATATTACATATTTTTTTATAAACCTTAATTTTTACTAATGCTAACACTTAAACTTCAGTATTTGGATTATTGATAATATTGTAAGATTAATTATTTTTTACCTCAATATACTCCTTAGGCTGGTTATTATAACCATCTGAGAATACCCATAGTCTATTACAATTTGGACATTTCAATACACTTTTCATTTCCATATAAAGTTTTTCTACATCAACAAATTCTTGTAATTTATCAAAATCATTATCAGATATATAGAGAAATTCAATTTCACAAGGAATATCTCCATAAGATAGTACATTACCACAACTACATTTAATTTTTGGCATTCTATACCTCCTAATTTGATATTAAACTACTAGATTTACAGGATAAAATTTCTAGATTCAAGAGAATGTATAGAAAAGTAACCCTACTGAGTGATTATTCTATGAGATTACTACATAATTAATTATTTTCTATAACAAAAGTTTTAATTATAATGTCTCCATCAAAGACATATACTCTTGACAATTCTGACAATGCCACACATCCTATTTAGGAGATGGTATTTCTATTGGATCAAAGATCTCACGATTAGATTCCTTCTCTGATTTCACATTTATATATACCCTTCGTTTTTGAGTAATATTTTATCTACTGGAATAAGTGAATCAATTCTTAGAACGTTATTTCCATTTGACTTTATGGAAAAACATGTTGCACAAGATTTATATATTCCTAAACCTTTAATATCCGTATATATTCTTAAATGATCGCTTTTGCATTGTGGACAAATTTCTGTTGATGTAAAGGTTATTAGATCTTTAATAAAATTAGATAACCTTTTCCAAACCTCTATGTCTGACTTTGGAAATCGGTTAATATAATTAATCGCTATGGATTCAAAATTATCTCCTGTTGAACCTAGTATATACTTCTTAGGATCCATTTTTAAAATGAAATTAAAAAACATTTTTACATCTTCTAAAAAATATACTTTTTGTGTTCGGTGCTCATCATTTAACAATTTGTTAATAGCTTCCTCATGTCTTTTTACAACCTCAATTAAACTACTTAATAAAGTTATATGGTCTATATTCTTGATTTGTAAAAAAACATCCGATATATCTGTCCATAGTAAATCAATTTCCCTTTTTCTATTAGTCATAAACCAATTTCCTTTCTTCATATTTCACTTTTATCTTTTGGAGCAGTATTTTTCTGCCCCTCATTATAAAAAAAGTATGTTAGGGTTCTGGTATTGGATAAGTAGTAATTTTAATCCATGTAGTTTCTTTACCCCCTACTACAGGGATACTTGATTTAGATGTACCAATAACTTGACCAGTATTAACTGTTCTTGAATACTGTCCTGAATCTAGTGCAGTTACAGGACTCTGAATAACATCATTTCGCTGCAAGATACTTTTTGTTTCTTCTTGACTTATATGGCATTTTTTTCGTTATTAAAGTGTTTATCAACAACATGTTCCCAACCTGCTTTTTCAGATGGACTAAATCTTATTGGTCCATTCGATATGTTTATTCTGTTTTGTACTACCCAGGGATATTAACAACGTCATCAGTTTCCTCAATATACTGCTTCCAATACTGATCATTCCCATTTCCGTCTGAATTACAATTGGGTCAATTTTAGTAATTTTTGTAACATTAGAGTTACCTTGAAGTCTCCTCTGAAACCTTTAGGACAGCGTTATCATCATGTCATGATAATAACTTTCTCAACTTCACCTATAATTTAAAATATATTACTACTTTTTCCAAAAAAATACCCTCCAAGTATTAGTATAACTTACTCCATAAAGAGAAGATTCTTTATACTGTTTACTTGAAGGGGGATTTTCTGAAACCAAGAAGTTGTTAATCTATCTAATTAATTATCTAAATGTTATTTAAATTTTTTACCTCTTTTCTCGCCATATTACGTAACTTTTGAGTGGTTCTTTTTGACATTGATAACTTTTCTAAAGTACTCTTCAATGATTTCTTTTTTATTAAAGAAAGATGATTGTACCAATCAAAAGCCAATTTTACCCAATATTCATCTTGCTGCTGGAACCCGAATTTGATTATCTCTGCGAATGGAAATATAGTATCAATATTGGCTGAAATATTTAAACGATAGAAAAATTCAGCTAACTTACTTCGAATTTCATCAATATTTTCTTCAAGTATAATCAATACATACAAATATGAGCGAGGTTCTAATAATTCACATAACCCTGTGGCTATTTCTACTACCCAACACCCCTTTTCTGAAATACCCATTTTCCTACTAGACTTGCCAATAGGAAGGATTGGAATCCATTTTACTACATCTGTATTAATTAATTCGGTAGTAATATGTTTTTCAGAAGATAATTCTGAAAATATGCTTCTTAAATCATCTCTCATTAAGGGTTCACCCATTTCTCATGTTGTACTTCTATACCATAACTTTTCATTACATCCTGATACTGTTGCCTTAATTCAGAAGTCCAATTCGTGCCGTAATGCCCACTATTTTCGGTCGTAATAATTTCACCATTACTCCCTCTACTAAATGTCCCTCCAAGTGTATTTTCCCCACCGTCAGCTCCTATTGTTTGTGCTAACTTTTGATGTGGAGAACCTTCGAATGAACCACTTTTTGGACTGCCGACCACAAACGTATTAGTTTTTGCATCAAAAACAAATTCTACCCCATCGTTCTTAGGGTAATAATTCTTTAAAGCCTCTACAGATTTAGAGTTAGCGTTTACACCAATTACACCTGGTGCTGGACCAGAGCCATTCCATGTAGGACTACAATTATGAACCCAAATCCCAAGGTTAGATACAAAGTAAGAATGATAATCCTCTACTTCAAAATTATACACTGTTGCGTTACGCTGTTCTATTTCTATTTTATCAATGACTTTAATTGAACCATCAGTACTTACAAGATAATCACCCACTTGTAAGTCTTTAACCAACGTCCAACCTTCACCATCAAGCCAGAAAGGATGCTCAGCTGTTACTTCGATGATCTCATCTTCAATATATAGAGAATAGATTTCATTGGCTTCTCTTTGGAAAAGTCCTACAACTTCCTTATATCCCATTTCACCTGTTACATCATCTTTAGCTAGAACTTTATCCCCTACTTGTATCTCTTCTATCGGTTTTTCTCCATCTTCAGTAAGAACTTTCGTTCCAGCAGTAAAACAGTTCATGATGCAGTCAATATCAATATTGCTATCTGTATCATTATTACTTCCACTATCATTATCATTTATTTTTTTACCAATAGATGCCACATCACCAACAGCATCTACTTTCTTAGCCGGGCTAATTAAATCAGCGAGTGAATAACCTATCAATTCTTCAATTTCTTCTTTACTTTTATTCGGAAGATCACTTATCGTTTCTATTGAACCTTCATATGCTTCAATAATTATTACATCTGGATTTGTAATAGCATATACGGCACCATCAAGTGTTTGTTTTGGATGAATAAACATATATACAATACCTTCACCCGAATCATAAACTGAATTAGCTGCACCTTCAAAATAAGTATCTGGAATTGAATTTGCAAATGGAATGAAATTACTACTAAAGTCCATTGAAGTTACAAGATATGATGTAATATCATCCTTCCAATACCCCGAAGGATCAATATATCTCAATGGGTTGTTCGAAACATACACATATAAATTCAATCCATCTCCACGGAAGGTATCTTCTTGTGTAAATCGTCCGATTTGTGGATTGTAGTATCTTGCTCTTAAATAGTATTGATCTGTAATAGCATCAAATTGTTCCCCTGCATAAAGGAATCGATTGGCTACTTGTTCTATGGCGTTGGTTGTATTTCCAAACGCATCATATTCATAAGCATTAAGAATTTTTCCAGTTCCATCTACGATGCTAACAACATCACCATGACCATTTTGCAAGTAATAACCAGAGTTATCCTTGTGATCCTGCTGTGCTAAGATGCTATAACCACGTAGGGTTCTATTTACTACTTCACCTACATTATTTTGCTCAAGAATCACTTGTCCAAAATGTTCTGTGAATTCAGAACGAATTCCATTTTCACTTATCGCATGACGCCATCCTTGTGCATTGTAATCATAATCCATCCATGTTCCATCTGGCATAAACGTTTGGATCAATCGGTTATATCCATCATACGTATACGTTTTTTCTTGTTCACCTGTGATTTCTTTTAACAAGTTTCCGTTTGGATCGTAGGTAAACGTAGTCTGAGTGCCATTGAGAATTTGTTCTAACAGACGATTGTTTGGATCATAACGGTATGTCGTCGTGTCTGTTCCTTTGATTTTTTCTATGCGGTTTCCTATAGCATCATAGGTATAAGTTTCTAACTCGTTATTTCTGAATACGGTATGTAACTGATTTAACTTGTCATACGTGTATTCGGTTAGTTCTCCGTTTTCTATCTCACTTAACAGATTTCCATTGACATCATAGGTATACACATATTGTGATATGATCTCATTTTGAGTATTTTTGTGAGTTAAACCTAAGATGTTTAAATCCTTGTCATAGGTGTAATCGGATTGTATTCCCGTTGAATACTGTGTGTTTGCAATTGTACTATCCTTGTTATAGTTATATGTTGCTAATAGTTCTTCTCCATCAAATACTTTTTGAATTCGATTGTGATCATCATAGGAGTACCGAGTCCAATCTCCGCTGGGCTCCACGAATCCAACAATGTTCCCATTCTGATCATATTCGTATGTCAGGATTTGTTGACCATTTCTCCATTCTGATGCTAAATATCCATTTGCAGTATAGCGATATTCATTCACTCCATTGTCATTAATAGCTGCTAGTATACTTCCGTCCTTATTATAAAGGAACTTTTCTCTGTTTTCGTCACCTTCGATTGAACGAGTGACTAGCTGATGATCACGATTATAAACATAGGCTATTGTTTGATTGTTACGATCTACTTCTGTACGAAGACGACCTTCTAAATCATACACATAACTCACTGTCTGACCTAATGGATCTGTAATCGATTTAAGTAAATGAAACTGGTTGTATTCATAATTCATTGTATTCCCATTACCATCTGTTGATGAAAGTAAATTGCCAGCCAAATCATACTTAAATTCAGATGTATAACCTTCTGCATTCGTGACGGTTAAAGGATTACCCCAAATATCTCTTACATAGGTAGTTGTGTTATTTAATCCGTCTGAATAAGTAAGTACGTGATTTAATGCGTTATATGTGTAATGGCTATTAGTTATACCTTCATTTTTTGTTTCAGGCGTGGTTAATGTCAACAAACGATTTCCAATATCATATGTATATTCCAATCCATACCTTAAGTCATCGCTATCAGATGAATCATATCCATTAGCATCGATCACTTTGATGAGATTACCATTGACATCATAGATATTTTTCTGAATGACATTCCCTAAAACATTCGTAGTCATCTCTAAACGGTTTAAACTATCATAACTATAGGTAACACCTAAATTCTCATCATATTGTTCTGGAAGAACTTCTTTGGTGACATTACCTACTTCATCATATTCAAGTTTTGTTCTTCCATTTTCTCGATCTATTACTTCAATTAAACGATTGTAAGCATCATAGATATAGGTTGTAACATGTCCGTTGGGGTCAATTTCTTTAATCAAATTCCCTGCTTTATCATATTCATATTGAATCGTACGGGTTACTGTTGCAGTATCCACCTTATAGACGCTTGATGTTTGTTTTTCAGCAAAATAAGTTCGTGAAAGATCTTGCATGACATTCGTTTTGTCTGCAAACAACCAATCTTTAATGTAATCTAAGTCAGGTACGTCAATAAGACGATTTCCATTGATGTCATATTTTTCTTCATATTCAGGTTGATTGATTTGGACTTGATCTAACAATGCCGTAAAGGTAAAATCGTTTGTTTCTACTAAGCTGTTATCGTTCATGTCCGGTATTCTTGCTTCTGCAGCCTGTCCAATCACTTCTGTAAACTGATAACTCGTTCCTTCTCCATCCACATAAGTGGAAGTAGGAGAAATCGTAACATAACCTGTCCCTAATGTATTTTCTTTTACTCGGAATACCATAGAACCCAGTATGTTTTCTTCAGTATAATTTGCATTTTCGGCTTGAAAATGTATTTTTCCTAACGTATCACTATTCACACTCGTATTTTCTTCTATGGAACCAATCTCTACTAATTCCAATATACGAGTATCGTACTCTACATCTATTGAGTATGAAGAGATCTCACCATCAGGTTGTAGTTTTAGCTTGTATTCATAAGTTTGTTCAGGATATACTATTTTTCTGCCATCAATGATAGCTTTTGTACTTAGTACATCAATTTGATCTTCTTGTACCTCTTGCCTTTGCTCAATTAATCGATTGGCCTCATTGTAAATAAATTCTGTTACATATCCTTCTGGAGAGGTGACTTTGATGAGATTTCCATTACCGTCATAATCTCTGGTTGTTTGGGATTTAATAGATTCAGTACCACCATGAATGACATCCTCTGCATCAATTTCATTCCATGTATGAATTAATCTGCCTGCAGCATTATACTCATACCCCTTTATCCCCCATTGCTGGTCATCCATTTTAACTTTTTCTAAAATCGTACGACCAAAAGCATCATATACATATTCCATATGAGCACCAGCTGAATCCACTACTGATGTCACTTTACCATTCCCATCATACGTATATTGGATCTCATGCCATGAAGTTGGCTCACTATCTTCTGTGACATATTCTGTTGATTTCTTTTCTTTTTCAATACGACCTAATTTGTCATATTCGTAGGTTGCAATACGATATAATACGGTGTCTCCATCTTGTTTTAAAGGAACTCTTTGCTCTAATAGCCATCCCGTTAAATTATATGTATAGAGGGTTCCATAACGGAAACTATCATCATTCCCGCTTAAATACCCTTTTACATCGATGATTTTTGTTACAAAATTATTTTCATCATACACATAACGCTTGATTACATTTCCTTCAGGATCTCTCTCTTCGATCAAACGATTCATTTCATCGTAAAAATATTGCATCCCTTTTCCATCGTCTGATTGTTCATCATAATGATTCGCATCGATCGTTTTAATAATATTACCGACACCATCATATACAATGCTTGACTGCTGACCGGACGGATAAGTCACATGAGTGATTTGCTTCTTGTCATTATATTTGTAGCTAATTCCAGTTCCATCATCCGTTGCTGCATTATATTGATTCGGATTAATATCTTTTATTTTATTTCCATCGACATCATACTTCATTGCAATGACATTATCCAACGGATCAATCACTTGAATCGGATTGTCTAATGCATCATAAACGTATGAAGTTCCTATGCCATCATCCGTATTTTCATCATACTGTTCTGGAAAAATCGTTTTGATCAAATTCCCTCGCACATCATATTTCATACGAGTGATATGACCTTCAGCGTCTGTTATTTTTTCAATTTTATTGTTGTCATTATATTCAAAACTTATCGTACCATCAACATTGGTGGATGTTTGAATACGCCCTACTTCATCATAAACATAACTTACCATATTCTGTTCCCGATCAATGGCTTCAATGGGCTGATTACTAGTACCATATGTATAGGTTTGAACGTTACCTTCAGCATCAGTGATCGTTTCTAGTCTTCCAGATAAATCATAGGTATAACTTGTGATTGCTTGATTATTATCATCTATTTGTTTCGTTGTTTTAATTAAATTATGGTTATTATCATAACCAAAAGTGGTTTGTTGTCCATTAGGTCTAGTAACGGATACTAGATTATTGAATGCATCATATTCATAAATATTTTGATATGAAAATGGACTCGGAGAAGTACTTAATAATAAGTTTCCTCTTTCGTCATATTCATATTGAGTTATATTTCCATTGCGATCTCTAACAGAAATGCGATTTCCCCATTCGTCATATCCATACTGCTCATAAGTATCATCATCAAAACTCTTTTTAGTGATATACAACCTCTCATTGTACTCATAACTTACACTGCGACCCGTCGCTTGAACAGTATAAGTGTTGATATAATTAACATCATCATAGTCATACGTTATCACATTTTGATCAGCATCTAACTGACGGATGACACGTCCAAATGGATCGTATTCGTTATTTATGAAAGTATTCCCATTTTCGTCTGTTATTGACGTTAAACCGTGTGAGTTGTATGTATAAGTTGTTGTCCCTCCACCTATACCTTTCACTTGTCTAAGTTCGTCGTTTACATACGTATATTCGATCGTTCTTCCTATCGCATCTGTAACAGCATGAATTCGTCCATTTACAATGTTGATGGAAAGATGATTTCCACTCGCACCAATTACTTTACTCAATTGATTTGATTCATCATATTCCAGTGTAACCGTATTGTCATTACGGTCACGAATGGCAATTAACTTACCATCCATATCATAAATATATGTAGCTTTATTAGACTGCCATGTCAATTCGTACGTATCTGTCTTTTTTATTAACGTATCAAAAATTGTTTGAGGTGCAATATATAATCCTGTTTCCTCATCCAACATAAAATATCCCTTACGACCATCAGGATATGTAATGGTGACATTATCTATAGAATCTACTTCTAAGAAGCTTTCATAACTAAACTTCCATGACTTCCCTATTAAACCACTTTCTTGGTCTAATGAATTATAGAATCTATTTACTTCTAAAGCTAGTCCTAAATCAGGAATGGTTAGATCGGATGCGGAAGCGTAGTAATTACCTGTAACGATATTAACGGGTTCATTTACACCTTCTGAATTCACTGGGGTTCCTAGGTTTTGCTCTTTAGTATTTATATGAAATATTAGCCCTTCGTATTTACCGAAATAATAATCTATTAGCTCAGATTCAGTAACCGTCTTAGTTAATAGTCCACTATAATGGGCTGTACAAGTCTTTATCACTTTATATGATCCATCTGAGCTAGTTACCGTTCTAGGGTCAGTACAGGTAGTGTCTACTCTTGGAATACTTCCTGAATAACCATCTTCATTAATTTCGTAAGTATTCCCTATATTATCCGTTCCAGCTGAATATTCTACACCTTTGTAGTTACCGTCTGCATCATAAAAGTTGGTAATTGTATTGGAATCTGTTTCATTAAACGTCTTACTCACATTAAACGTATTCGTTTTTAATTCTGTATCTTTTTCAACGTCTACAAGTTGTTCTATACCACTATAGTCCCCATTCGTAACCTCTCTTTTTTCTTCAAAATCATTCGTATATTGTTTATTTGTAGTACTACTCTGTTCTAAACCCGGTTCTATTTCTACAATTTTTGCACTGATAGAATCTTGAATAAAAAATGATTGTCCTAAAAAAATAAAAGTCGTGATGATAATTAATAAAATATATGAACAAAGTCTTTCCATCTTGTTATTTTTCCAATTCTGACTCAATTGATACTCCTCCTAAGTGTAAATGTCTTCCGAATAGCATTGCATTCTGGTGGATACCAATTCTATTTGGTATCCACACTATATATGCAAATTTCTTTATGGGTTTACTAGTTTACTACCTTCTTTTTTAAAATAATGATAAAGGATGAAATTTAATAGATTCTGCTAGGTTGATAGTGAAAATATCTCCAGAGGATGTCACTAATGTAATTTCAGCCATTTCAATCGTAGCATTTGCACCAATGATTGTATTATTCATTTTAAATAGTTCTATTCTTCCATGCGATCCTTCCACATTACCCATATTCGATAAGATTACTTTTATAATTCCGATCTCTTCGTCAACCTCTATCGCATAATAACTGTTTTCATTTTCATTAAACAAATTGTACAAATTCTCTTCCGTTATATTTAATGTTAGGGTTATAGTTTAAAGTGAATTCAGCTGTATATAAATCAACTAAAGCATTTCCTTGCAATACTATTTCGAAGTTTTGATCTAGTTCATCGTCAACAATCCATTTCTTATTTTCAAAGACGAGAACTGGATCATCATTCCAAGTGATAGTTGAATGAATTTTGGACCACTCACTCTTCTTCTCCTCACTTATTGCTCGAATACGATAGTAATATTGAGTATTTGCTAGAAGATTCTCCTGTATATAAGTTGGATCTAATACTTCTATGATTTCCTCTCCATTAACTTCAATTTGATATCCTGTAGCATTAGTTACATTGTCCCAGATTAGTTCTATTGAAGAATCAGTAGTTATCATTTCAACATATACTGGTGTTTTAAGAGGTCTTACTTTATCTGGTACAGATAATCCCGTTAAATAAGGATACGAGACGCCTTCTTCGATTGACCATGTCGTCTCAAAATCCCAATTCTCGTAATTAATTGCTTTTTGCATAGTTCCTGTTAAACGTCCAATATCATTAGTGTTTTGTGGCATGTATTCAGCTGCTACAATATCATAGTAACTATTGCTACCCTTATATTCACCTGTGTAAAATACCACTAGATAATATTGTGTAACAGTCTTAGTCAATTCTCCACTAAAATAGTGGAAGTTTTTACTTTTTTATACTCTCCATCTGAAAGAGTTATTGTTATAGGATCAGTACATGTAGTATCTACTCTTGGGATACTACCTGAATAATTATCTTCATTAATAGTGTAGCTATTTCCAACATTCGGTTTATCCTGAGAGTAAGTAGTATCCGTGAGATTTCCTTCTGCATCATAATAATTAGTTATTGTATTGGATTTAGTTTTATTAAATGTCTTACTCACATCGTATGTATCAGAACGAGTTTCTGAACCTTCTTCAACATTTACAAGTTGTTCTACTCCTGAATACTGTCCATTTGTAAACTCTCTTTTTTCTTCAAAATCATTAGTATATTGTTTATTTGTAGTACTGCTATGCTCTAATGACTCATCTATATCTATGACTTTAGCTATACTATCCTCGATATAAAATAATTGTCCTATAAAAATTAAAGTCATGATGATGATCAATAAAGTATTTCTCGTAGTAATATATTTTCTATTTAAAAAGTATTTCAAAGTTGGGTACCCCTATTATATCCTTCTACAAGTAAGATATTGTCTATCTATCACGAATCAGCTCATTAACTATTAATGGTTGTGCTGGCTTTATTTCAATAAATTCACCTTGAGATGTGACGAGTATAACCTCTGACATACTTAATGCTGCTTGATTCAATAATAATGTACCGTCAATTTGGAAAAAGTTTATTTCTCCATCTTTACCAATCTGATTCCCTAAATTAGATACGAGAACTTTAATCTTACCTGAACCTTCATTTATTTCATAAGAAAGATAACTCAACTCTTCTAAATTAAATAGATTTTTTACAGTGTTTTCATTTATCTTTATTAATTTTGGATCATAATTTAATTCAAATTGAGCTGTATAAACATCTTGTAAATTGTTTCCTTTTAAAGCAATTTTAGTCTCTTTCCTAATAGAAGTATCAAAAACCCATTCTTCAATACTAAATACCAAAGTAGGTTGATCGCCCCAGTTAATGTAGGAATGAACAGTAGACCACTCACTTTTAAAGTTTTCAGATTTAGAACGAACTCTATAATAGTGTTGCTTGTTTAATGACAGATTCTCATGTATATAAAATGGCTCATCTACCTGTACTATTTCTTGTCCATCAATTTCAATTTCATAACTTAATGAATGAGGCACTTCCATCCAAGATACTTTAATAGCATCATCCATCGTAATGAAGCTAAAATTTTCAGGAGGACCGAGATACTCCTTCACTTCAAACATTAATATCTCATCCAGTCTAAACTGGATTTCATATTCTATCCCAACATTTTCATTTATCTTATTCATTGTATATATCGCTTGATTATTACCTTGCTGAAGGTTATGTTCAAACCAATTTATAAATTCCTCTACTTCTTGCATGTTGAGATCATATTCTTTTTTAAATCCCTCAACACTTGTTATCACTAGAAATGCTCTGTTTTGATTTATTAATTCTCCAACATGAACAATCATCTCACTTAAGTCCGTTCCTTCAACACCATTGATTATAGGTGTAACAACATAATAATATGTACGATTACTTTCTATGTTTAAATCAAAGTAAGAGAGGATATTCGTATTTTCAAGTATTAAGTCATAAGGACCTCCAGAAACCTCAGCCCTTTTCACATGATAACTTTCTGCATTTTCTATACTATCCCAATATAATTGAACTCCTATATCTGTGGAAAACGCTCCTGTCGAAACCCCATCAATTAATCCACCATTCTCTAACTCTGTTGCATATATATTAAAGTTGAACATAGAGTTTATAATGAATATTAAAATTAATGTTTTTACTGAACGATTCCCATTCATTACCTTTTTGATCATTCATTTCTCTCCTTATGCATTTGTATACTAGCCACTTCAAATATGTTAGGTTATATTAACTTTGTACTCTGTCCAATTACCTACAAAAACTCCTTCTTCTATCTACCACCTTATAGTAAATTATGTAATAACTTTTGATAGAATAATATACACTAACTGCTATGTCCATGTAATTAATGGATAATTTGAGTAATTTATGTTGATTTAAGCAGAATTTTTCCTCTTTCACGCTTTTACTAGCGTATGTAAATGGTTCGTATAAACTAAAAAAGAGTCCCATTTCTGAGACCCCTAAAATAAATATCATTTATTGAGTTACTTCATATTGATTCACTTCAAATGTAAGGATATTATCATGTATGATATAGTCTTTTCTATTTAAAAACGGTCCCATGTTACTTGTTTTTTCTATGGCATATGCTACTGATAGATTACTTTGGTACCAGTTAATAAAGTCCTCAACTTCATTCATTGTTATATCATATTCTTTCTCTAGCCCATTTTCCATAACAATGACTAAAATTGCTCTATTTTTGATTTCTACAACTGTTGCTTCTGGTGTTGCTGATGCTTCATTTGAGTTTTCACTTTCACCTGCTGCGTTTACTGCGGATAGCATGTAATAGTAGGTTATTCCGTTTTCTACATCTAAATCTGAATAAGTTGTACCTGTTATACCTTCTGCTATGATGTCATATGGACCACCTTGTGTTGTGGATCTTTTTATTGTATAACTGTCAGCACCTTCTACTAGATCCCATAATAGATTTACTTGTGAGTCTCCTGCTTCTCCTGTTAAGTTTGATGGAGTGTTAGGAATTTGAGGTAGATAGAGATTTAATACTTCTACATTATTTATTAGAGTACCGCTTACACTATATCCTCCTATTGTATAAATATTACCATTATATAATTCAGTTTGAAATCTACCTTTTGAGTAGTTCATATTTGAAAGTTCAGTCCAAGTATCACTTGTTGGATCATATACTTCTACACTATCTAAATATTGTGTTGGACTAAATCGTTGGTCACTTCCACCAAAAACATATATTTTCCCATCAATTACCTTTGCTTCAAATTCACCTCTGTAATTATTCATACTAGCAACTTCTGCCCATATGTTAGTGATAGGATTATATTTTTCAACTGTATTTAATGTATTACTAGCATTCCCACTACTACCAATTGCATAAATTTCTCCATTTAACAGAACTGTCTGGAAATAATTCCTTGCATCATTCATACTAGGTAATTGGGTCCATGTATTGGATATAAGGTCATATACCTCCACACTATTTAAAAATTCACCGTTATATCCACCCATAGCATATATTTTCCCATTTATAACTTCAGTTTGCACATTTACTCTCAAATAATTCATCGGACTAGCTACTTCATCCCAAGTATTTGTTATAGGATCATAAACCTCCATTATTTCAGAATTACCAATGACGTAAATCTTACCATTTACAACTTCTGTTTGAAAATATCTCCTACTATATTTTAATGGTGGAAGTGAAGTCCACGTATCAGTCGCAGGATCGTAAACTTCTGCTGATGTGCCGTTAGGATCTCCACCAATCGCAAAAATCTTCCCATTTAGAGCTTCTGTTTGAAAGTATCTTCTTTTATAATTCATACTTGCGACTTCTACCCATGTATTAGTAATAGGATTGTATTCCTCCACCTTGTTAGTATATAAAACTTCACCAGCTCCTCCGATAGCATATATCTTTCCATTTACAACTTCTGTCTGTAATGCATATACACCTACATTCATACTAGCAACCTCTGTCCAAACCCCTTCTTCTACCGCAAATACAGGAACAGCAGATAATAACATCACCATGGTTAAAACAATTGAAAATAAAACCTTAAATGACTTCTTCATCTTTCTACCACCTTATAGTAAATTATGTAATCACTTTTGATAGAATAATATAGTATAGCTGTAATGTCCATGAAATTAATGCATGATATGTATTTTATCTGTTACTTTACATATTCTTTCTTTTTCATCTTAATTTCCTTCCCTAACACATATGAATGATATTTCCCCAAACAAAAAGAGCCCCATTTCTGAGACTCTTAAGCTAATAATTATTGAGTTACTTCATATTCATTTACTTCAAAGGTAAGTATATTATCATGGATAATGTAGTCTTTTCTATTTAAAAATGGTCCCATGTTACCTGTTTTTTCTATGGCATATGCTACTGATAGATTACTTTGATACCAGTTAATAAAGTCCTCAACCTCATTCATGGTCAAATCATATTCTTTCTCTAGTCCATTCTCCATAACAATGACTAATATTGCTCCATTGTTGATGGCAGCTGTTGATTCTGGTGTTGCTGATGATTCGTTTGAGTTTTCGCTTTCCCCTGCTGCGTTTACTGCGGATATGACGTAGTAATAGGTTGTACCATTCTCTACACTTGTGTCTACAAGTGATGAACCAAATATTTCATTATCTATTACTTCATATGGCCCTCCGGGTGTGGTTGATCTTTTTAAGATGTAGTATTCTGCGTTTTCTACCTCATCCCATGAAAGAGTTACTTGTGAGTCTCCTGCTTCTGTTGTTAGGTTTATTGGAGTATCAGGGCTTGAAAATGAATTTAAATTTAATACTTCTACGCTTGATAAATACAGAGAACCATTTTTACCACCAATTGCATATATTTTTCCATCAATTACTTCTGTTTGAAGGTAGTTTCTTCCTTGATTCATACTCGTAATCTCTGTCCATGTATCTGTTTCTAAATCATATTTTTGTACACTTGAACTATTTAAACCATCACCGATGGCATATATTTTTCCATTAATTACTTCTGTTTGATGAGATTCTCTCATTTGATTCATACTTGCAATCTCTGTCCATGTATCTGTCTCTGGATCATATACTTCTTCTCTTATAGAAGAACTACTAGGTTTATATCCACCAATTGCATATATTTTTCCATCTACTACTTCTGTTTGATGATCTAATCTTCCTTGATTCATACTTGCAACTTCTGTCCATGTGTCTGCCTCTGGATCGTATACTTCTACACTTGTATAAGCTGGGCTACCACTAATTACATAAATTTTTCCATCAATTACTTCTGTTTGATGTCTATATCTTCCTAGATTCATACTTGTAATCTCTGTCCATGTATCTTCCTCTATATCATATACTTCTACACTTGTATAACCTGAGCCTATTTTACCGATTGCATATATCCTTCTATCAATTACTTCTATTTGATGATAATGTCTTCCTTGATTCATATTTGCAACCTCTGTCCATGTATTTCCCTCTGGATCATATACTTCTACACTTGAAAAATCTACTGAACCATCAGTACCACCTACCGCATAGATTTTACCTCCGATTACTTCTGTTTGATGATAATATCTTTCTTGATTCATACTGGCTACTTCTGTCCATGTACTTGATTGTGGATTATATACTTCTACGTTTGATAGAGTTCCATTATTATTTCTACCACCGATTGCATATATCTTTCCATCAATTACTTCTGTTTGAAAGTCAACTCTTGAATGATTCATACTAGCAACTTCTGACCAAGCTGCTTCCTCCGCAAAAACAGGAACAACAGATAACAACATTACCATAGCTAAAATAACTGAAAATAAAACTTTAAATGATTTCTTCATCTTTCTACCACCTTATTGTAAATTATGTAATCACTTTTGATAGAATAATATAGAATTACTGTAATGTCCATGAAATTAATGCATGATATGTATTTTATCTGTTACTCTACATAATATTCTCTTTTCATCCTGTCTCCCTAGCACACATGGGTGATATTTTCCCAAACAAATAGAGCCCCATTTCTGAGACTCCTAAGCTAATATCAATTATTGAGTTACTTTGTATTCATTAACTTCAAATGTAAGTATATTATCATGTATAATATAATCTTTTCTATTAACAAATGGTCCCATGTTACCTGTTTTTTCTATGGCATATGCTACTGATAGATTACTTTGATACCAGTTAATAAAGTCTTCAACCTCATTCATAGTTAAATCATATTCTTTCTCTAGTCCATTTTCCATAACGATGACTAAAATTGCTCTGTTGTTGATTTCTACAACTGTTGATTCTGGTGTTGCTGATACTTCGTTTGAGTTTTCACTTTCCCCCACTATATTTACTGCGGATACTACATAGTAGTATGTTATTCCATTTACCACATCTGAATCTAGGTACGTGGTGTTTATTACATTCTCAGCTATAATGTTATATGGACCACCAGATGTAGTTGACCGTTTTACTGTATAGCTTTCAGCTCCTTCAACAAAATCCCAATTTAGAGTTACTTGTGAGTCTCCTGCTTCAACTGTTAGATTAAGTGGAGTGTTAGGGATCGGATTAGATATTGGAGTGTAAACTTCTACGACTGGTAAACGGGTAACACCATCAGATCCACCTACTGAATAAATATTACCATTAACCACTTCTGTTAGATGACCGTTTATGATTTGATTCATACTTGCAACTTCTGTCCAAGTATTTATTTGTGAATCATATACTTCTACACTTGAAAAACGAACACCAGCATCATCTCGCCCGCCTATAGCATAGATTTTATCATTAATTACTTCTGTTTGATGAATACCCCTTACTTGATTCATATTAGCCAATTCAGTCCAAATGTTTGTTTGTGGATCGTACACCTCTAAACTTGAAAGATATACTCCAGCATCATCTTGCCCACCTATGACATAAATTTTCCCATTAATTACTTCTGTTTGAAAATAACTTACTCTTGTAAGATTCATACTAGCCAATTCAGTCCAAATGTTTGTTTGTGGATCGTACACCTCTAAACTTGAACTTGAACCACCTATAGCATATATTTTACCATCTATGGTCTTTGTTTGATGTCTTGTTCTTGTATGATTCATACTAGTCAATTCAGTCCAAATGTTTGTTTGTGGATTGTACATCTCTACACTTGAAAGACGATTACTAGCATTATCATACCCACCTATTGCGTATATTTTACCATTCAAGACTATCGTTTGATATTTTTCTCTTGTATGATTCATACCAGCCAATTCAGTCCAAATGTTTGTTTGTGGATCGTACGCCTCTACACTTGAAAGACGATTACCAGTAATATCATCTCGTCCACCTATTGCATATATTTTACCATCTAAGACTTCTGTTTGATGATACTGTCTTCCCAATCTCATATTAGATACTTCTGTCCATGCGTTTGTTTGGGGATCAAATACCTCTACACTTGATAATATGTCATCACCTTGTCCACCTATTGCATATATTTTACCATCTAAGACCTCTATTTGATGATCTGTTCTCGCATTACTTAAGCTAGATAATTTAGTCCAAACTCCTTCTTCTGCTGCAAAAACAGGAACAGCAGATAACAACATCATCATAGCTAATACAACTAAAAATAAACCTTAAATGACTTTTTCATCTTTCTACCACCTTCTAGGTAAATTATGTAATAACCTTTGATAGAATAATATAGAATAACTGTAATGTCCATGAAATTAATGCATGATATGTATTTTATCTGTTACTCTACATAATTTTTTCTTTTATTTCCCTCACCTAGCACACTGGATGATATTTCCCCAAACAAAAAGAGCCCCATTTCAGAGACTCCTAAGCTAATATAGTTTTTTCATTTACTTCAAAGGTAAGGATATTATCATGTATGATATAGTCTTTTCTATTTAAAAATGGTCCCATGTTACCTGTTTTTTCTATGGCATATGCTACTGATAGATTACTTTGGTACCAGTTAATAAAGTCCTCAACCTCATTCATGGTTATATCATATTCTTTCTCTAGTCCATTTTCCATAACAATGACTAAAATTGCTCTATTGTTGATTTCTTCAACTGTTGATTCTGGTGTTACTGATGCTTCATTTGAGTTTTCACTTTCTCCTACTGCATTTACTGCTGATACTACATAATAGTAGGTTGTTCCATTTTCAACATTCATATCTACAAGTGTAGAATCAAATATTTCATTATCTATTACTTCATAGGGTCCTCCTGATGTTGTTGATCTTTTTAAGATGTAATATTCTGCGTTTTCTACTTCATCCCATGAAAGAGTTACTTGTGAATCTCCTACTTCTGCTGTTAGGTTTATTGGAGTGTCTAAAGAAGAAATTAAAATTGCCTCCACATTAAAAAGACTTCCATTATTAAATCCACCAGCTACATATATTTTCCCATCGATTACTTCTGTTTGGAAACCAGATCTTTCTACAATTAAACTATCAAGCTCAGTCCAGGTGTTAAATTCCGGATCATACATTTCTACGTTTAATATCTTAACATTTTCTTGATTTATCCCACCTATCACATATAATTTACCATTTAACACTTCCGTTTTAAAATAAGACCTTCCTGTAATCATATTTTTTAACTCAGTCCAGGTATTTAACTGAGGATCATAAACTTCTACACTTGAGATTTTAAGACCTTCTTGAGTTCTTCCACCTATTGCATATAATTTACCATCAATCACTTCTGTTTGATGATCCATTCGTGCTTGATTCATATTTGCTACTTCTGACCAAGTATCCGTTTGAGGGTTATACACTTCTACATGAGGTATTTCAACTCCATTGCTTCTTCCACCTACAGCGTATATTTCTCCATCGATTACTTCTGTTTTAAATAAGTACCTATCTCTGCGCATACTCGCTAATTCTGTCCATATATTTAATTGGGGATCGTATACTTCTGCACTAGTTAAAAAATCTCCACCTACAGCGTATATTTTCCCATCGATTACTTCTGTTTGATGACGTATCCTACTATGATTCAAACTTGTAACTTCTGTCCACAAATTTAATTGGGGATCGTATACTTCTGCAGTTGAGTCACCTCCAAGTGCATATATTTTTCCATTTAACACTTCCGTTTGGAATTGACTCCTGGGTATATTCATATTCGCCACTGATTCCCATGTATCAATTTGCGGATTATATACTTCAACACTTGTACGGTAACCTACTCCATACTCAGTTCCCCCTATAGCATAAATCTCACCATCAATTATTTCCATTTGGTGATCATATCTACCATTAATTAAACTAGCAACCTCAGTCCAAACTCCCTCTTCTGCTGCAAAAACAGGAACAGCAGATAACAACATCACCATGGCTAAAACAACTGAAAATAAAACTTTAAATGATTTCTTCATCTTTCTACCACCTTATAGTAAATTATGTAACCAATTTTGATAGGATAATATAGAATAACTGTAATGTCCATGAAATTAATGCATGATATGTATTTTATCTGTTACTCTACATAATATTTTCTTTTTCATCTTATTTCACTCTTCTAGCTCACATAAATGTTTCCCCAAACAAAAAGAGCCCCATTTCTGAGACTCCTAAGCTAATAATTATTGAGTTACTTCATATTCATTTACTTCAAAGGTAAGTATATTATCATGTATGATATAGTCTTTCCTACTTAAAAATGGTCCCTTGTTACCTGTTTTTTCTATAGCATAAGCTACTGTTAAGTTGCCTTGGTACCAAATAACAAACTCCTCAACTTCACTCATAGTTACATCATATTCTTTCTCTTGTCCGTTTTCTAATACAATTACTAAGATTGCTCTATTATTATTTATGACTACTGATGCTTCTGGTGTAGCTGATGCTTCATTTGAATTTTCACTTTCTCCTCCTGAGTTTACTGCTGATACTACGTAATAGTAAGTTGTTCCATTTTCTACTTGTGAATCTACTAGTGATGAATCAAATATTTCATTATCTATTACTTCATATGGTCCACCTGATGTTGTTGATCTTTTTAAGATGTAATATTCTGCGTTTGCTACCTCATCCCAGGAAAGAGTTACTTGTGAGTCCCCTGCTTCTGCTGTTAGGTTTAATGGAGTGTTAGGGATTGAGTTTATTATTGGAGAATAAGCTTCTACGCTTGATAAGGAATTACCTTCATTACGTCCACCTATCGCATAAATCTTCCCATCGATTACATTCGTTTGATGAGAAAATCTAGTAATATTCATACTAGCTATTTCTGTCCAAGTATTTGTCTGAGGGTCATATATTTCAACGTTTGACAAAGCGGTTCCATTGCTTGCCCCTCCAATTGCATAGATTTCACCTTCAATTGCTTCAGTTTGATATTGAGATCTTGATTGGTTCAAACTTGATAAAATAGCCCAACTATTCGTCTGGGGATCATATACTTCTATAATTGAAGTAGACCCACCCATAACATAAATCTTCCCATCGATTACTTCTGTTTGGAAAGTGTGTCTCCCACTATTCATACCAGCTAGTTCAATCCAACTATTCGTTTGAGGATCATATACTTCTACATTTAAAAGATGACCACTATCATTACGTCCACCTATCGCATAAATTTTCCCATCGACTACTTCCGTTCGAAATTGAGCTCTTTCTTGGTTCATATTAGATAAACTTGTCCAACTATTCGTTTGAAGATTATATTTTTCTAAACTTGGAAGATACTCTCCTCCAGATCCACTATGCCCACCTATTACATATATATTCTCATCAATTACCTCAGTTTGAAAATTATATCTCTCTTGATTCATACTAGTTAATGTTGACCAAGTATTTGTTTGAGGGTCATACACTTCTACAATTGAAGTAGCATCAAAAACAGTATCGTCGTATCCACCAAATAAATAGATTTTTTGGTTAAACACTTCTGTTTGAAAGCTGTGTTTTTCCTGATTCAAACTAGTTATTTCTGTCCAACTATTGGTCTGGGGATCATATACTTCTATAATTGAAGTAGACCCACCCATAACATAAATCTTCCCATCGATTACTTCTGTTTGGAAAGTGTCTCTTACTTGATTCAAACTAGCAACCTCTGTCCAAAATCCCTCTTCTTCTGCAAAAACAGGAACAGCAGATACCAACATCACCATAGTTAAAATAACTGAAAATATAACCTTAAATGTCTTCTTCATCTTTCTACCACCTTATAGTAAATTATGTAACCAATTTTGATAGAATAATATAGAATAACTGTAATGTCCATGAAATTAATGCATAATATGTGTATTTCCTGTTGATCTACATAATATTTTCTTTTCAGGGATTCAACCTTAGGATTTCCTTCTCCAGTTTCCTTTCAGCTATAAGGTGACTTAAATCTTACTTAATAAGACTTTTATTAATTGTAATTAGCTTGGCTAAACGCGCAAAATAAAAAAAGCACCAAAATGGGTGCACTATTTAACCTTTATTTCATACAATTTTAAGATTTTGCCTTATGTCCATACAATTTTTCAAAAACTTCTCTCCACCTTCCTTCTTCATGAAATGCCTGTGTAATATGTTCTGAAAAATGGTAATTTCTTTTAAGTTGTGGACAAATTTCTTCCATTCTCATTTCAAAATTTGAGCTAGTAACATCTTTGCCTTGTTGGATCATATCTCTACACTTATCCATCAACTCCATAATCTTGCCGTTTTGTTTCCTTGTAATTTCAAACTGGAAAAACAGTCGATTTGATGGAGAATTATAAAATAATAACTGCTGTCTAAACTCAATAAAGTCAAGTCTTTCTTCAATATTTTTAATATTCACCCATACCACCTCTAACTATCATATTCAAGAAATACAACACATGTGAATAATTTAATCAGACGGTAACAAATCTAGTATTTTATTTTAGTTCTAGTTCTAGTTCTTCTCAATATACTTGTCAATCCATTGCTCTGTTTCTTGTATTGCTTCTTCCGCGCGATTGATCGCTTCTATTACCTGATTGCAGGCCGTACCCCCGTACACGTTTCTAGCATTTACAACCTGCTCAGGTTGAAGAGTTTCGTATATATCCTTTTCAAACAAGCTAGAAAATTGTTTAAATTCTTCAAGCTCTAAGTTTAATAGGTACTTTTTGTTTTGTATACAGTGTAACACTGCTTTTCCGATCACTTCATGCGCTTGTCGGAATGGTAGACCCTTGTTTACTAAGTAATCCGCAATGTCTGTTGCATTAGAAAAGTCCTCATTTACTGCTTGTCTCATTTGCTCTTTCTTCACAGTCATCGTTTCAATCATTGGAGCAAACAACTGTAACGCACCTTGTAATGTATTCACGGTATCAAACATACCTTCTTTATCTTCTTGCATGTCTTTGTTGTAGGCTAATGGAAGTGATTTTAATAATGTCAATAGGCCTATAAGATGTCCGTATACACGTCCTGTTTTTCCACGAACTAGTTCAGCAACATCCGGATTTTTCTTCTGTGGCATAATGCTGCTTCCTGTACAAAAAGCATCGTCTAATTCTACAAAATTAAATTCATCACTAGACCATAATACCAACTCTTCACACAAACGAGATAGATGCATCATGATCATAGACGCATTAGATAAAAACTCAATAATAAAATCACGATCACTAACAGCATCTAAGCTGTTATTATAAATTCTCTCAAAACCTAATTCCTTTGCTACGAACAGACGATCAATCGGGAATGTTGTTCCCGCTAATGCTCCAGCACCTAGAGGTAAAGTGTTAATTCGTTTATAACTATCCTGTAATCTTTCAATATCTCTTTGAAACATAGAGACATAAGCCATCATATGATGAGCAAACAGAATCGGTTGAGCACGTTGAAGATGTGTATACCCTGGTAAAATGGTTTCGGTATGTTGTTTTGCTTGTCCAATCAATGCTTGTTGCAATTTATTTAATAGCTCTACAAATTCATTCACTCTCTTGCGTAAATATAAATGCATATCTGTAGCAACTTGATCATTCCGACTTCGACCTGTATGTAATTTGCCTCCTACAGAACCAATTTCCTCAATAAGCAGTTTTTCGATATTCATGTGAATATCTTCATCAGCAACGGAGAACTCAACTTCTCCTCGACGAATTTTGCTAAGAACAGCATGTAAACCTTCTGTAATTTTATCTGCATCTTCAGAAGGAATGATACCGCATTTTCCTAACATCTGTACATGAGCCAAACTACCTTGAATATCTTCCTCTGCTAACTCTTGATCAAATGAGATCGATGCAGTGTACGCTTCTACTAATTGGTCTGTTTTTTTTGTAAAACGTCCGCCCCAAAGTTTTGACACGTGAATTCACTCCTACTTTTTATTCACTTTCGCTTGAACCTTAGTAGGTAATCCAAATAGCTCGATAAAACCTACTGCTGAATTATGATCAAATTTGTCGTACGAATTATATGTTGCTAATTCTAGATCATACAATGATTTCTCTGATTTACGCCCAACAACCGTTGCATGTCCTTTAAACAGTTTAATGCGTACTATACCTGAAACATTTTTTTGTGTTTCTTCAATAAATGCCATCAATGCTTCACGAATCGGTGAGAACCATAAAGCTTCATAAATGACCTGTGAAAATTTATGTTCAATGATCGGTTTAAATTGGGCAACTTCACGTGGTAGTGTTAGAAACTCCAGCTCTTTATGTGCATTCATAATCACGACCGCACCTGGTGTTTCATATATTTCACGAGATTTGATACCGACTAAACGATTTTCGACATGATCAATTCTTCCAATTCCATGTCGTCCTGCAATTTCATTTAATTCTAAAATTAATTTATATAATGGTTTTTGCACTCCATTGATCGCAACTGGAACCCCTTGCTCAAAAGTTAATTCAATCTCTTCTGGTGTATCCAATGCCTTTTCTAATGGAACAGTCATATCATAGGCACCTTCAGGTGGCTCAGCCCAAGGATCTTCTAAAATACCACATTCGTTGGCACGCCCCCATAAGTTCTGATCAACACTATATGGATTATCTAAGTCTACCGGGATAGGAATATTATGTTTTTGAGCGTATAAAATCTCTTCGTCTCTAGAAAGTCCCCACTCTCGTACAGGTGCAATGACTTTTAGATCTGGATTTAAAGCCGCAATAGAGACTTCAAAACGAACTTGGTCATTCCCTTTTCCCGTACAGCCATGAGCTACCGCAACTGCCCCTGTTTTTTCAGCAAACTCTACCAAGATTTGTGATATTAAAGGACGTGAAAGAGCAGATACTAGAGGGTACTTCCCTTCATACATTGCATTTGCTTTAATGACAGGCAATACAAACTCGTCAGCAAAACGCTCTCTAGCATCTACCACATAAGATTCTATCGACCCTACTTTTAACGCTTTTTCACGAACAAAATCTAAATCCTTACCTTCTCCTACATCTAGTGCAACTGCAACGACATCATAATTATACTTTTCCTGAATCCATTTAATGGCTACGGAAGTGTCCAAACCTCCTGAATAAGCCAATACGATTTTCTCTTTACTCATGTTTCAATCCCCTTAAAAATTTATAATGATGAAAAATATGATGCAAATTACTTAAAAAGAACAAATCAATATATATCTATTTTCTAAGATCAAAATTAAATTAAAAAACTTATAGTATGGATGCCATAATTGCTTTTTGTGCATGTAAACGATTTTCGGCTTGTTCAAATACAATGGAATGTTTTCCGTCCATGATATCTCCTGTCACTTCTTCACCTCGATGTGCTGGTAGGCAGTGCATAAATAAATAATCGGATTTGGCATATTGAGTTAGGTTTTCATTTACTTGAAAATCCTTAAAGGCTTCTTCTCTTTCACTTTGCTCTTCTTCAAATCCCATGCTTGCCCACACATCTGTATAAATTACATCCGCTTCTTCCACTGCTAGTTTTGGATCGTTATGAACCTCAACATTTGCACCAGTAGCTAATCCATTCTCTTGAGATAATTTTATGACTTCACTGTCTGGTTCATACCCAAAAGGTGTAGCCACAGATATATTCATTCCTACTTTAGCAGCTCCCATCATTAACGAATGAACCATATTATTGCCATCTCCGATATAAGCGATTTTTAAACCACTTAATTTCCCCTTTTGTTCAACAATGGTTTGCAAATCAGCTAATACTTGACAAGGGTGTGACAAATCGGTTAAACCATTGATCACTGGTACGGTTGATCCTCTAGCTAAGTCTACTAATTTACGATGTTCATACGTGCGAAGCATAATTCCGTCCAAATACCCTGACATTACACGCCCTGTATCCCAAATGCTCTCACCACGTCCAATCTGAAGATCATTTTTACTTAAAAATAAAGCTGAGCCTCCTAATTGATACATTCCCACTTCAAAAGAAACTCTAGTACGAGTGGATGATTTTTCAAAAATTAACCCTAAAGTTTTTCCTTTTAGCGGTTGATATAACTTTCCTGATTTTTGTGTTTGTTTCAATTTGTTAGCAAAATCAATTAAATATTGAATTTCCTCTGTTGAATAATCAATAAGGGCTAAGAAGTCTCTTCCTTTTAAATTAAAAATCAGATCTTTCTCTAATACACTCATTGTACCTTCTCCTTCCAAGCTGTTTTATGTTGCTCAAGTTTCGTACAGATGACATCAATGGCTTTTTGTAATTCTTTTTTCTCCACAAGTAAATTTGGTAATAATCGAATGACATTCGGACCTGCTCCTACAACTAACAACCCTGCCTCATGAGCTTCTTTTATAATTTCTGCAACAGGATGGACGCATTCAATTCCAATCATCAGTCCTTTGCCTCGAACTTCTTTTACAATTGGATTATCTTTTAATCGATCAGTTAATTGAGCGATCATCCATTCCCCTAGCTCCATCGCTCTTGCTGGTAAAAATAATTCTGTCATTGTTTCAATGGTTGCTATAGCTGCCGATGTTATCACTGGATTACCACCAAATGTAGTTGCATGACTTCCTGGATTAAAAGCTTCTATTAATTTTCCCTTGCCTAACATCGCACCAATAGGAAGACCACTCCCTAGTCCTTTTGCTAAGCTAATAATGTCTGGTTCAATTCCGTAGTGTTCATACGCAAACCACTTCCCTGTACGTCCCAACCCTGTTTGGATTTCATCAACGATCAATAATAAATCATGTTTTTTACATAAATCAGAAACTTCCTTTACGAAGGTAACATCCGCTGGTATAACTCCACCTTCTCCTTGCACCATTTCCAACATTACAGCACATGTTTTTTCATTTATATGTTTTTTCACATCAGCACTATTGTTATATTCAGCATAAACAAATCCTTCTGGTAAAGGTAAAAAGCCATTTTGAATTTTTTCCTGTCCTGTTGCAGTTAACGTTGCTAAAGTTCTACCATGGAAAGATTGTTTAAATGTAATAATTTCATATTTATCTTCACCTAAAACCTTTTGTTTATATCTTCTAGCAAGTTTAATAGCTGCTTCATTCGCTTCCGCTCCGCTATTACAGAAAAACACTGCGTCAGCACAGCATATATTTGTTAATAGAGAGGCTAGTTTTTCTTGATTCGAAATGGTAAAAAGATTGGATACATGCCACAGCTGATCCAGCTGTTCTTTCACTTTTTGTTTAACAGACCTGGGTGCATGCCCTAAGTTTGTCACCGCAAGACCGCTCATCATATCAAGGTATTCGTTGCCTTGGTCATCCCATAATCGACTTCCCTCCCCCTTAACAAATGTAATTGGAAATCTTGCATAGGTTGGAAATAGACAGCTTTTTTCACTCATTCGTTTTCACCTCTTTATTAAAGTTTAAAAAATTTGGATGTATTTCAAGTACAAGTAGTTTGCTTTCACTCCTTCCATTTGCAAAAACCGCAACAAGTCAGTCGCAAAAGCAAACTACTTGTGAGGAGTCAGTTAATTAGTTACTTTGTAATCCGCGTTCCGATAGTTTCGCCTTTCAGCACTCTCGTTAGTACGTTAGGCTCTGATCCGTTAACAATTATGACTTCTTGTACGTCTCCTTGGAAATCTTGCATAGGTTGGAAATAGACAGCTTTTTTCACTCATTCGTTTTCACCTCTTTATTAAAGTTTAAAAAATTTGGATGTATTTCAAGTACAAGTAGTTTGCTTTCACTCCTTCCATTTGCAAAAACCGCAACAAGTCAGTCGCAAAAGCAAACTACTTGTGAGGAGTCAGTTAATTAGTTACTTTGTAATCCGCGTTCCGATAGTTTCGCCTTTCAGCACTTTCGTTAGTACGTTAGGCTCTGATCCGTTAACAATTATGACTTCTTGTACGTCTCCTTGGATACATTTCATGGCTGCTCGAACTTTTGGGATCATCCCTCCAAAGATTTCACCAAAGTGAATCATCTCTTCAATTTCATTTGTTGTTACGTTAGGTAGCACTTCACTTTGATGGTTGACCTCTTTCAAAATGCCCGGTACGTCTGTGACTACGATCATTTTATGGACCCCTATATGGGAAGCCACTGCACCTGCGGCTGTATCCGCATTCACATTGTATCTTTGTCCGTTGCGATCTATTCCGATAGGAGCAATAACTGGTATATAACCTGAGTTGGTTAAACTTTGGATGAGTTCTGCATTTACCTGTTTAATTTCCCCGACGTAACCAATTTCCTCTGCATTATGAACAGGTTCCGCTTCAAGCAGGTTCCCATCTACACCTGAAATCCCTAAAGTGTTGGCACCATTCATTTGAATTTTTCGAACGATTTCTTTGTTCATTTTTCCTGAAAGAACCATTTCAACAACGTCTAATACTTCATTTGTTGTTTTTCGCAGTCCATTGATAAATTCTGTTTCAATATTTAATTTAGTTAGTGTGTTTGAGATCGCTGGACCTCCACCATGGACTATCACGGGTGAGTATCCTTCATCTTGAAGAATTTTTAACTCTTGGAAAAAGGTTTTGGGCAGTTCCTCTAACGTACTGCCTCCACATTTAAGCACAAAACTTTTGGGATTCATGATACACCGCATGATGCACCTCCTTTATAATCTAGTAAGCTATGAAATAGCCTCTCATTTTTAGAGGTTATTCACTTAGGTTCGATAGGAAGCATTGATTCGTACATATTCATAAGTCAGATCACATCCCCAACCTTTTGCACATCCATTAGAAATATTCAGATTGACATGAATGTGAATTTCATTTGCTTTCTTCAAGTAAAATTCAGCCTGATGCTCGTCAAATGTAATCGGCGTTGATTGTTCCATCATCTTAATTTCACCTAGTCGGATATCGATGGTATCTGGATTAACTGGAATATCTGCTCTACCTACTGCTGCAATAATCCTTCCCCAGTTAGCATCTGCACCAAAAATCGCTGATTTTACTAAGCTAGAACCTATGATTGTTTTTACTGCTTTCCTAGCGTCCTCATCTGTTTCTGCTCCCACGACTTCAACTTCTACTAGTTTGGTAGCTCCTTCACCATCTCTAGCAATTTCTTTGGCTAAAACTTCGCATACATATTGAAAAGCGGTCTTAAAAACGAACCAATCTGGATGATTTTGATGTAAAGAGTCATTATTCACTAACCCACTTGCCATGACCATCACGGTGTCATTCGTACTTGTATCTCCGTCAACCGTAATCATATTAAAGCTAAGATCTGTCACTTCATTTAATAGAGATTGGAGCTGAGCACTTTGTATGTTTGCATCTGTAGTAATGAATCCAAGCATCGTTGCCATGTTCGGATGTATCATACCTGAACCTTTAGCTGCTCCACTGATGTATACCGGTTTTCCGTTAATTTCTACTTCTACACATACATTTTTCTCTGTTAAATCTGTTGTTAAAATAGATTGGCCGAAACCTCTACCACCTTCAGTACTTACGTTGGAGGGCAAGCTTCTGATTCCATCTAAAATTTTATCCATTGGCAAACATTCTCCTATAACACCAGTCGATGAAACGGCAACATAGTGCTCTGGCAGTCCTAACACATTTGCAGCTTCAGTTCTCATATGAAGTGCATCTGCTTCCCCTTGTTTTCCAGTACAAGCATTTGCATTCCCACTATTCACAACGATGACTTGTAGTTTGCCCTCTTTTTGCAAACTGTTTTTAGTGATTCCTAAAGGTGCAGCTTGAATTTTATTTAATGTATATACAGCTGCTGCTTCTGCTGGAACTTCACAAACGATAGAACCAAGATCATATCGCTTAGATCTTTTTATTCCACAATGTAGTCCACAAGCTTTAAAACCTTTTGGGGTCGTAATAGAACCGTCTCGTATGATTTTAAATGTCTGTTCAGAAATCATCTGTCTCTTCTCCTCATTATGGGTACACTGGTATCATTTCCAATCCAGCAGTTTCGTCCCATCCCATCATTAAATTCAAATTTTGTATCGCTTGACCAGCAGCACCTTTCACTACATTGTCTATGACTGAAATTATCGTCAGTCTGCCAGTACGTTCATCAATTGAAAAACCAATATCACAATAATTTGATCCTGCTACTTCTTTCGTAGACGGCCAATTCCCTTTGTTTCGAATTCGCACAAAAGGTCGACCATTATAATACGTTCGATATTGATCTATCAATTGTTGTTCGTCACAAGGTTCTACTAAATTTGCATACATCGTGCACATAATTCCACGAGTCATCGGAACTAAGTGGGTAGTAAATGTAATGGTTGTTTGTTCTCCCACAAACCTGCTTAATGTCTGTTCTATTTCTGGAATATGTTGATGGTGATTCACTTTATAAGGTTTTAAATTTTCATTTAATTCCGCATAATGTACAGATAATCCTAGTTTTCTTCCCGCACCTGAAGCACCTGATTTAGCGTCGATAATGATGGATTCGGGGTCAATCTTTTTCATAAACAAAGCAGGAATTAAACCTAAACTAGCAGCTGTTGGATAACAACCTGGATTAGAAAGAAGCTCCGCTGTTCGTATGTCCTCTGTAAATACTTCAGATAAACCATACACGGCTTGATTTAAATGAGAGGTTAAAGGTGGTTTGTGGTGATACCACTTTTCATATATTTCCCCAGACTTCAATCGGTAGTCTCCTGATAAATCAATGACCTTGAGCCCTGCTTCTAGTAAATCAGGAATTAACGCCGAGCTAACTCCTGAAGGTGTTGCTGTAAATGCAATGTCTGATTTCTGTTTGATTAAATCTATATTTACTTGATCTAAATCCAATTCCATCACATGATTCAAATGAGGAAAATGGGCAACTATCGATTCCCCTGCACTGGAGGAAGAGATAACTGAAGTAATCTCTACATATGGATGGTTGATTAAAAAACGAATCAGCTCAACACCACCATAACCTGTTGAACCAATGATCGCTGCTCTGATTGCATTATTCATCCGTGTTTCCCCCGTCTATTTATTCAAAGATATGTATTATTATACATTCATGGTTATAAAAATTCAATGGTCTTTTTTTCTAAATTTTTAAGACGTAAATTTAAATCCTTGCCCCAATACCTCGTTCGTGTCACTCAGGATAATAAACGCATTAGGGTCAATGGTTTTAACAAGTGTTTTAAGTTTAGTAACTTCTGTTTGCCCAACTACGACCATAAATACTAATTTTTCTTCCTCTGTGTATCCACCGTATCCTGAAAGCTTTGTTAAACCACGGTCTAACTCTTGTATAATCGCCTCTTGTACGGCTTCTGTTTCGTTCGTTATAATATATGCAACTTTAGAATATGATAATCCAATTTGTACAGCATTGATCGTTTTGCTAGTGACAAATAACCCGATTAAAGCATACATCGCATTTTCTGGAGAAATGACAATACCTGCTGTCAAAATCACTAATCCATCTAAAACAGCAAGGGATAATCCTAGGCTTAATCCTGTATATTTATGTATGATTTGAGCAGCTAGATCCATTCCACCTGTAGAACCGCGACCTCGAAAAACGATGCCTAATCCTAGACCTAAACCAACTCCACCAAAAATGGTGGCTAATAATAAATTATTGGTTGGAGGTGTTAAATCGTTTGTTAGTAAAATAAATAGCGGTGTAATAATGGAGCCAATTGCTGTTTTTACACCAAACTTCTTTCCTACTAAAATCACACCTGCTATAAATAAAGGAATATTAATAATCCATTGTGTTATTGCGGGTTCCCAGTTAAATAAAGAATCTAAGATAGTGGATACCCCAACGACTCCACCTGTAGCTATTTCATTCGGATTTAGTAACAAGTTAAAGCTGAAAGCAACAATAAAAGTACCTATAAACAATTGAAGATATTCTATAATATGATAAACTGTAGTCCCGTATTGAATGAATGGTTCTTTTCTGCGTGAACGTTTCGTTTGTGTTTTGTTTTGCATTTGAATGTATTTCTCCTTTAATAATATACCCACAATAATGAGATCATGATTTAAAAATTTGTTTTTTTCATTTACTTATGAGGACATGCCCTTATTATAAGTATAAGAGCCCTCCCTTATTACACAAAAAAACACCCTACATATATAGATATGCAGGATATCTTTCTGTTATCTGATGATGTTTTCATTAGTCTTGATCTATTTGTTTTCTTAAATAACCATCAATAAATGAATCAAGTTCTCCATCCATCACCGCGTCAGTATTCCCTGTTTCCACATTTGTACGGTGATCTTTCACCATACTGTATGGATGAAACACATAAGAGCGAATTTGACTGCCCCAACCAATTTCCTGTTGTTCCCCACGTATTTCCGCAAGTTCTTTCTGTTGTTCTTCAATTTTCTTCTCATATAACTTGGATCTTAACATTTTCATCGCTTGCTCTCTGTTTTTAATTTGTGAACGCTCATTTTGGCAAGTCACGACGACTCCAGAAGGAATATGAGTGATTCTTACGGCGGAATCCGTTGTATTAATGTGCTGTCCGCCTGCACCACTAGCTCGGTACGTGTCTATTTTAAGATCCTCAGTATTGATTTCAATTTCTACATCGTCATCAATTTCTGGTACAACATCACAGGACACAAATGATGTATGCCTGCGACCAGACGAATCAAAGGGTGAAATTCGGACTAATCGATGGACACCTTTTTCTGCTTTTAAATATCCATATGCATTATGGCCTTTAATTAATAAAGTAACACTTTTCACTCCTGCTTCATCACCAGGTAAATAATCAATAGTATCTACTTTAAAGTCTTTTTTATCCGCCCATCTTCGATACATACGAAGCAGCATTTCTGCCCAATCCTGAGATTCTGTACCGCCTGCCCCTGGATGAAGCTCTAAATATGCATTGAATTTATCATAAGGTTCATTTAATAATAATTGCAATTCATATCTTTCTAGTTTTTGCTGAAGCTGTTTGATACTTGCTATAATGTCACTTACTAAGCTTTCATCGTTTTCTTCTTCAGCAAGCTCCAGCATCAACATTGTATCTTCAGACTCTGTCGCGAGACCTTCAAACTGCTCAACTACAGATTTAATAGCATTTACCTCTGAGATGACTTTTTGTGCTTTATTCTGATCATCCCAAAAATCAGGGGCTGACATTTTTTCTTCATAATTGGCAATCTGCTCTTGTTTTAGATCTAAGTCAAAGAGACCCCCGTAATTGTGTAATTCGGTTTGCGATTTCTCGCATGTCTTGTTTCACTTCAGGTTCTATCATATTAAAACTCTCCTATCTGTTTGTAGCTTTCTCTTTCGCTTATTTATGCTTGTTCTTTCCCATGACACTGTTTATATTTCTTACCGCTGCCACATGGGCAAGGTTGGTTTCTTCCAATTTTTTCTTCTGTACGACGTTGCGTTTTTGGCTTCTGTCTTTCTCGTGCTGCTTTTGGATCTTGAGCTTGACCTTCTGCAACGGCTTCACGTTGAACATTTGCCTGTACGTTTGCTTTCATGATGTAAGTGGAAACCTCTTCTTGGACACTTGCGATCATACTTTCAAACATCTCAAAGCCTTCAAACTGATACTCACGCAATGGATCTGTACCCCCATAAGCACGAAGATGAATCCCTTGTCGCATGTGATCCATCATATCGATGTGATCCATCCATTTACGGTCTACTGCACGCAACACGACTACTTTTTCAAACTCACGCATGATTTGTTCGCCTAATTGCACTTCGCGTTCGTCATACAATCGTTTCACTAAATCTTTCATTAATTCAACAATTTCTTCTTTTTCTTTACCTTTTAGCTCTTTTTCTGTCAGCTGGCCTTCATGTAAGAAGGTTCCATTTGCATAGTCGATAATGGCTTTTAAATCCCATTCCTCTGGAACTTGCTCTGAAGGACAATGAGCATCTGTAATGCGATCAATGACGGAATAAATCATCTCAATGGATACATCACGAATGTTTTCAGATTCAAGTACTTCTCTACGCTGCTTATAGATGATTAAACGCTGTTGATTCATAACGTCATCATACTGCAATACGATTTTACGCACGTCAAAGTTATTTCCTTCAACACGTTTTTGTGCAGATTCAACGGCTTTAGAAATCATCTTGCTTTCTAAAGGTTGATCCTCTTCAAATCCTAATCGATCCATCATACTCATAATGTTCTCAGCACCAAATCGACGCATAAGTTCATCTTCAAGAGACAGATAAAACTGAGTAGACCCTGGATCTCCTTGTCGTCCTGAACGTCCACGAAGCTGATTATCTATACGTCTACTTTCATGACGTTCTGTACCTATAATATGCAAACCACCTTTTTCTGCTACTCCTGAACCTAACATGATATCCGTACCACGACCTGCCATATTGGTAGCTATTGTAACGGCTCCATCTTGACCTGCACGAGATACAATTTCGGCTTCTTCTTCATGGTGTTTTGCATTTAATACTTGGTGAGGAACTCCTTTTTTCTTAAGCAGCTTAGATATAAGTTCTGAATTTTCAATGGATACGGTTCCCACAAGTACTGGTTGACCGGTTTGATGACGGTTCATGATTTCTTCCACGGCCATTTTGTACTTACTTTCTTCCGTTTTATAAATCACATCAGGCATATCTTTACGAATCATCGGTTTGTTCGTAGGGATCACGATGACATTTAAACCGTAAATTTTGCTGAATTCTTCTTCTTCAGTTTTTGCTGTCCCTGTCATCCCTGATAACTTCTGATACATTCTAAAGAAGTTTTGCAATGTAATCGTCGCTAAGGTCATACTTTCTTTTTGAATCTCCATATGTTCCTTTGCTTCAATGGCTTGATGCAACCCTTCACTATATCTTCTTCCCGCCATTAAACGACCTGTAAATTCATCAACAATGACTACTTCGCCATCTTGTACAACATAATCTGTATCTCGTTTCATAATGGCATGAGCTTTTAATGCTTGTGTAATGTGATGATTTAAAGTGACATGCTGGTGATCAAATAAGTTATCAACACCGTAAGCTTTTTCAACCTTTGATACTCCGTTTTCTGTTAATGTAACAGAACGAACTTTAATGTCTACTGTAAAATCTTCTTCTATTTTAAATGTACGAACTAAACGATCTGCAGTGATATACAATTCAGTCGATTTTGCTGCTTGTCCTGAAATAATCAATGGAGTACGTGCTTCATCAACTAGAATTGAATCGACTTCATCTATGATGGCATAAGATAATGGACGCTGTACCATTTGATTTTGATATAACACCATATTATCACGCAAGTAATCAAATCCAAATTCATTGTTGGTACCATAAGTAATATCACAACCGTATGCTGCTCTTTTTTCATCGTGTGACATTCCATTTAAGTTAACACCAACAGTTAAACCAAGAAACTCATGAATTTGAGACATTTCTTCACTTTGGGTTGTTGCTAAGTAATCATTCACTGTGATGACGTGAACGCCATTTCCAGTCAAAGCATTTAAGTATGCCGGAAGTGTTCCAACTAGGGTTTTACCTTCCCCTGTTTTCATTTCAGCGATTTCACCCTCGTGAAGTACGATTCCACCAATCATCTGTACATCAAAATGACGTTTGCCTAATTTTCGTTTTGAAGCCTCTCTGACGGTAGCAAACGCTTCAGGTAATAAATCATCTAAAGTTTCACCTTTAGCCAATCTTTCTTTATATTCAATTGTTTTATTCGCTAATTCGGTATCTGACAAGCTTTCAAATTTCGGTTCTAATTCGTTAATTTGATTAACCTTTTTTGTGATACGCTTGAGTTCGCGCTCATTTGGATCCCCTAATATTTTTTTAACGAGTCCTATCATCGTCGAAGAACCCCTTTCCCTAAAATTACATAATGACGTTATTTAAAAAGTCCCCTTTTGATCACGAAGTAAATTGTAGAGTTAATACAACATCGGTGCTGAAAACGGAACTTTTTAAATTTGTATTAATGTATAAATTGTATCAGTTTGTAGTATTGCGTTCAAGAATATGAATGATTCATATGAGTAATGTTTGAAAATTTGAACTATTTTAAGTGAAATGTAGCTGGATAAAAGTAGAAAACTCGCCTTGGGAGAGGGCGAGTCTTCTTAATAAAAGGTGGTTGATTCAGGGAATGGTTGTTATTGTTCACAAGTTCATTATACAAATTGAAGATGAAACGTTCCTTAATAAAAGATTAAAATAAGATTAAGAAAAGCATACAAATTGTATATTGCCATTCGTTCCACTTGCTAAGCCCGCAAAAGTCACTCACAACAATATACAATTTATATGCAGGCGGGGAAGAGAGAGAAAAGAATACAAAGAAAGAAAAACAGTTTCCGAGACTCCATTGCAATTTCTAATTTATTTAAATGATCTTTGCAAAAGTCGCTTCTACACCATGTCTACTGTTTTTCAAGTGAGTATGTAAAAAGCTTGATCCAAAGGATCAAGCTTCTTAGTCATGTATATTATTTAGTTTTTATTTTGCTGGTTCAATTAGACCGTATTTACCATCGTCTCTTTTATATACTACATTAACATCTTGTGTGTCCATATTTGAGAAAACGAAAAAATTATGTCCTACCATATTCATTTGTAAAATTGCTTCTTCTAAATCCATCGGTTTCAAAGTGAATTTTTTGTTTCTTACAACTTCGAGGTCATCTTCTTCCTCTAAATTTGTTTGAGAAAATAAGTTTCCATTTTCCTTAAATAGTGTTCTCAAACTACCTTCTTGACGGAATTTACGATTTACTTTTGTTTTATGCTTTCTGATTTGTCTCTCCAATTTGTCTAATACCAAATCAATAGAAGCATACATGTCCTCGTTTTTTTCCTCTGCTCGTAAAATCACACCCGTTAAAGGAATGGTCACCTCAACGTTCTGTAAACCTTTTAAAACACTTAATGTTACATGTACATCTGATGTAGGGGGAGCATCAAAATATCTTTCCAATTTACCTATCTTTTTCTCTACATAATCTCTTAATGCGCTTGTCACTTCAATGTTTTCTCCACGGATATTATATTTCATAATGTAACTCCTCCTTCCTAATCTTATTTTATCATATTCATATAATCTGTTCAAAATCCCTGGAGCTTAAAATTGTTAATGTTTTTTGAAAATTTGGATATAAACAATTAGTTATATAAATGAAAGCTTGTTTTCATTGGTTATTCACATATTTGTCCACATAATCCACAGGTTTTTATATAGGTTTTGTGGATAATGTGGATTATTTTATGACACACTTAATGTTAAAGGGATATTAATTATGTGGTTAATTCAACAAAAAAAAGCCCCTTGTAGAGCTTCCATTCGTCTCGCGTAAATATTGTTATTCTTGAAATTAACGAGCTTTTAATAATTCTATTTCCATTTCATGTTGTCCTGATTTTCCTGCTAAATAATCAACGCTTTTTTCAAGACGTTCAAATCCTTCTCTCATCTCTTTTCGTATTAAACCTGATTCATGTGCAAGTTTTAACTCAAGACTGTCTAATTTAGCTTTTACTTCTCTTTGTCCATCCACTAACGCTTTTAATAATTGTTTACTCTCTTGGTCCATTTCAGAACTCCTTACAAATTCATCTATATTATTATTATTTTATTACAAGATTAAAATAAACGAAAGACATTATTTCTTTCTGTCAAAAAACACACTGTCTGCAGTATACGTATTTTGATATGCTGTTTTTTGTTTTTTCCCAGATTGTATTTTATGAAGTTCTTGTGATGCTTCGTCTTTTAACCTTTTCATTTTTTCTAAAATTTGTTGATCATACTGCGTAATGTTTTGAATCAGTTTCTGATATTTTTGTATATGTTCATCTGTAATTTTAATATTCTTTATTTGGTTGATGATTTCTTCCCGTTTTTGTACAAACTGTGCTAACTGTTCGTAGTTCATGGAACTAAGTTGATCATACGTTTGTTTTGTTAAACTCTCTAGTTGTGAGATCAAACTATCCATATTGAACCTCTTTAGATTTTGTATTCAGCGACTTATTAGCTTCAACCCATGTTTCTCTTAATTCTTGAAGAAATCCAATCACTTCCTCCATAGCTTGCACGTCTTTTTTCATGTTCGCTTCTGTTATGCGATGCATCATATATTCATATAATTTCATTAAGTCTTTTGCAATATCTGCTTTTTGATCCAAGGTCACCATAAATTCATTGATAATATTTTGTACTTTCACAATGTTTGTATTCGCAGCTTCATAATTTTTGTCTTCAATCGCTACGATGGCTAATTTACTAAATTTAATGGCCCCATCGTATAACATGATTAATAATTTTGCTGGTGATGCGGTTTGAATCGATGTTTGTAAGTATTTGTTTTGTTGGTTTTGGTACATTTTAACTCCCCCAATCTATTATGCTTGTTGTCCTCCAAATGCGCCTAATATATACTCGAGTTGACTATTATAAGTTTGCATGGCCATTTCCATAGCAGTAAATTGATCATAATATCGATCTTCAATTAGAATCAATCGATCTTCCCATTCCTCTATTTCTTTATCTAATTCTCTCATTTCTTTCCCTAAGATACTCTCATCAAACGAAGTAGTTGATGAGCCAGCTACTTCTGTTATTTGACTTAATGTATTCCCTAAAGATTCATAAATAATTTCTGCTACTCCTGCACCAGACATACTATCATCTGAGGAAGGTGATGCAGTAAACATATTTACAACAGAATCTGGTTCAGCTTCTATTGCTTCACGAAGTTTGTCCTCATCCAAATGCAGTATCCCGTTTTCATCATAAGACCCTGTTGTAATACCAATAGAACTTAAGGTTTTATATATGTCACTTCCAGTATCTACTCCTATACTTGCTACTGATCTCATAGAATCTATTGCACCCGTGATATAATCATCATTTTTTAACAAACCACTTCTTGCTTTATCTTCCCATAGTTCAATTTCCGTCTCGGTTAATTCATCTTTTTCATCTTCAGTGAGAGGAGCATAATCACGATATTGTTCTTCTCGCACTTCTTCATTTAAAGATGTTAATATTTCATTATAGTCTTCTATAAATTGCTTTATTGAATCTACCATTGCATCCACATCACTAGATACCTCAATAGTAGTTGGAGATCCGACATTTTGTAAAGTAATCTCTACTCCATTCACATCAAATTTATTACTGCTTTGATGTGTCTCTAGTCCATTAATTTTCACTACAGCATTGGTACCAGCAAGTTCATTAGATGTATCTTGACTATTCGGATCACCTGGATCAGTCAGTGGGTTTATACTCAATATATTTGAAAGAAAATCTCCATTCAAATCATCAAACTGAATAGTCGAAGCACCAGTATTTTTAGCAATAAATGATACTTTTTTTTCTGTATCACTATAAAAAGCACTTACATCTGTATTATCATTAATTTTTTTAATAATGTCATCTAAAGAATCTTCAGCTGTATTAACCTCTATTTCAGTACCATTAATAGAAAAAGTATATGTACCTGGTAATGTTGCTCCATCATTCAAATTAGATTCTTGACTTTGTAATGATTGGCCTGAATCGAAATCATCGTTAGCAATAGAATCTCTACTATAATTACTTGCAGCCGTTGCTAAACCCATTACTTCAATTTGTATCGTCCCATTAAAAGCATTGTTATTTGTATTTACACTTATAGAACTTGTATCCCCATATAGCTGGGTCTTTTTACTCGATAATGTTCCTTGTAATGTATAATTAAAAACTTTATTGTTTCGATAATCTAATATTTTCGAATTAAGATCCAAATAATCTTCTCTTTTCCATTCTGTAATCTGATTTTTTTGTTCTACTTTTGTTAATTTTAATCGTTCTACATTCATTAAGTCCCGTACAATTGACTCAGTGTCTATTCCTGATGCAATCCCTGTAAATCTAATTGCCATAAGTATCTCTCCTCTCTATCTACGTTCGTCTATAATGATGCCAGCCAATTCTAAACTTTTAGCTAATAAATCCACTATTATTTCAGGAGGTACCTCTCGAATCAGTTCTCCTGTTTCTTTGTTCATTACTTTTACCATAATATCATTTGTTTTTTCGTGTACTGATATATCTAATGATGTTGGCGCTAATGACATCGCTTTATTTGCTAGTTTCACTAAATTAACTAATTGCTTTTCACTAACAGATAGTATATCCCCATCAGCTTCATCTTTTTTTAATTGTGAAACCGTTTTAGCAAGTTGTTCTGATTCAGATGTTGGACCGACCTTTAAAGAGTTTATCTGATTTATTCCTTCATCAGTGGATTGAGATAACTTTGGCGAATTTGAATCAAGTGATAGCTCCATACTCATCAAAAAACCTCCTCGATCATTCTATATATCTATATATCGGAACTTTTGTTGAATTTTATTAACATATTTATTAGAAGGTTAATCAAAATAAATAAGTCAATTCAAAATGCAAATAGAACAAAAAATCCTATTGGAGTCTCTCGGAGATGTCTTCAAATCCTTCTTAGTTTTTGTTAAAACTTTGAATTTGTTAAAACTTATAAATTCTTATGTTATAAGAAAAAGACCCTAGAAAATAATTCTAAGGTCTCGATATGTTTTATTTTAATTAACCTAAAAGTTGAAGTACCCCTTGAGGTAATTGATTTGCTTGTGCTAACATCGCAGTGGAAGCCTGACTTAAGATGTTGTCTTTAGTAAATGACATCATTTCTTTTGCCATATCTACGTCACGAATACGTGATTCAGCCGCAGTTAAATTTTCAGAAGATGTATTCAAATTATTAATTGTGTGTTCCAAGCGATTTTGCCAAGCACCTAAACTGGAACGTTGTGCAGACACTTGAGATATTGCTTCATCAATCGCTTGTAATTGATCATTAAAGTCAGTGTTATCAAAATCAGTTACATTAATTTGTGACATGTTTAATATGTTTCCTAAGTCAGTAGCACCCATACTATCTATACTTACTGATAATGTTTGGGATTGATTAGCTCCGATTTGGAATTGTGTACCGTTTGTACCAACTGTGAAAGACCCATCTAAAGCAGGTGTTGCCCCTGCCAAATCTGATAAATCTTGATGTTTTGCTTCTATTGTAATACCAAATTTTTCAAAATTTAAAACTTGCTCGTCAGCAGTTAATGCAGTATGGTCAGCAACATTAATAGTATCTGACTCACCAGTATTAACATTTGTTAAAATGATTTCATCTGGCGCAGGAGCTGCACCATCAGCCGCAGAAATTATAAAGTCATCAAGGTCAGCACCATTCAAGTTCGTTATTTCTAATATTCCACCATTTTCAAAATCAAATGCATCTCCAGATGCAGTTGTTTCCGCACCTAATGAACCATCAAGAAGGTTCTGTTTATTAAACTGTGCTCTTTCAGAAATTCCGTCTAATTCGTCTACTAATTCATCAATTTCATCCTGTATTTTTTGTAAATCTTCATCAGCATTTGTTCCATTGTTTGCTTGTACTGTTAGTTCTCTCATACGTTGTAAAATTGATTGGGATTCTTGTAATGCTCCCTCTGCTGTTTGAATCATTGAAATTCCATCTTGAGCGTTACGAGAAGCTTGATCCAAACCTCGAATCTGCCCTCTCATTTTTTCGGAGATTGCAAGACCTGCTGCATCGTCCCCTGCACGGTTAATACGAAGACCAGAAGATAATTTCTCCATGGATTTACCCGCACTGGTGTTTGCTGAACTTAATTGGTTGTACGTGTTTAAAGCTGTAATATTGTGATTAATAATCATAATATTCTTCCTCCTTGAAATGTAATGTTTTCCCACATCCGTGTGGTTTGCTATTTTGTTGGGTAAAATTACCTAGTAAAATAAGCTTATTATATATATCGAACGAACTAGTTAAAAACTTTATAGTAAAATTAAAAATTTTAAAAAAAAGTTTGATTTATGTCTTTTTTTGAAACAACGTATGTAATTTTGTCGGATCAACCTTCAAATTCGCAGCTTCTTGGTTCGAAAGTTTGATGGCCTCATATACTTCAGACCTATAAACTTGTACCTCTTTAGGGGCCGAAATTCCTACTTTAACGGTTTCCCCTTCTGTTTCAATGATGGTTAGCTCAATTTCATCTCCGATCATGATGGATTGTCCTTTTTTTCTTGTCAGCACTAACATGTTTATCCACCCTCCACTTCAACTTTTTTAGGAATAAAGGTATGTTTTGTAGTATAACTAGAATTGTGAAGGATGATTTGTTTACCTTGTTTTGTTCTTATGTTCATCACAATAGGAGCAATTAAATTACATGTAGCGTTTTCTAAGTTATCTTGTATGGATACAAGTGACCAAATCGCAACTTCCGAAGGTTCTTTAATATCCAGCTCTTTTTGTATTTCATTTGATAACTCTACATTGTAATCCTTAAAAAATTGAAATGGATCTAATATAATAAAATTTAAATCCTGTTCCTCGACTGCTTGCATATAGGTTAATGGGATTTCTTGATCTAGTTGAAGCAATGCATAGCTTTTTACATCTTCAAAACCTAGTAACCCTTGAGTAAATGTCATAATCTTGCTCTCATCAATTTCAATTTCTCCAAAATGTTTCGTACTTATTTTCATTTAAAACACGCTCCTATCCCATTTTCATTCATTCTATTATAACAAAAGCTCTATTGGAGGATTAGTGGTAGCTTTTATTGAAACTTAGAATTTGGAAAATTTATAAATTATTAAGTCATAAAAAAACTATAGGAAAATTACACCTACAGTTTTCAAATTATATTTGCATATCCACTTGTGGAGGTTGTACATTTAGAGAATTCTTTTGTAATAAATATAAATTCACCTTACTCCGATCACGAGATATTTCAAACGGTATTTGCTGTGATTGAAGTTCTACTGAACCTCGTTCTAAACCGATCTCTGTTTTGGTTGGGTTCACTTGAACGTCCACATTTAGTCTTGAGGCAGGTCCTGTAGTGTATACAGGTACTTCAGCAAATGCTTGTTGTTTGGCAATTTCCCCAATGGGATTTCCACCTAAATGAATGGCGGCTAATCTATCCCCATTTTGTACCCTTCGTTCTATTCCCTGCAACGAAATCTGTTTTCCTTGTTGGTATACATTTTGCATATAGGCTAAATGGTCTCCAATAGCCATTGCATCCCAAGCTCTATCTTGATTAATTCTTAATTCAGCTTTTCCGCTGGAAGTAACCAACATCTTGGGATTGTTCGATTTCATTTCAAATGTAGCTCGTGGCATCTTCATCTCGGTTTTACCTTGTGTAATGTCTAAACCAATCTGAGCATATTGCTGGAATATTTGAATACGAGGAATGGAAGCCATGTGAACCTACCACCTTTTTATCTTAGAAAATCTACTAAACTTACAGAGATCATATTAGCGCCCACAGAAAGTGCCGCTTGATATACGTACTCACTCTCCGTTAATTTCGTCATAACATATGCCAAATCGGCATCTTCTGTTTTAGAAAGTACAGTTTGCAGATTAATATCGTTGTCCTCTAATCTAGATTTAGTCAGCTCCACTCGATTCGTTCTTGCTCCAACCTCCGCACGAACACTCAACAGCTTATCTATTCGAGAGTCAAGTGTTCCTAAGCTATTTGAAAGAGCGTCAAAATCACCAATTTCCAATTGAGTCATAATATCATCGATTACTTTAAATGCGTTATCTGCTTGTGGTGTACCATCCGGGTTTAATCCACCAAATACTTGATCGCCTGTTACGTTTACAGCCATCTTCGTTCCTTCTCCAATTGCATATAGGATCTGGCCTGTATCCGTGGACTCATTTTTTGCATTGCCTTCAGTATACGGTTTTATGTTTGTTTGTTGTCCGTTAAATACATACTTTCCATTAAACTCACTGTTTCCTATCGTTACTAATTGCCCATACAGCTCTTCCATTTCTTCTTTAATGGAATTAAGAGCAGAATCATCATTCGTTCCGTTGGAGGCTTGTACTGTTAGTTCTCGTACACGATCTAATACATCGTTTGTTTGATCTAAGATCGAATCTGAATACTCTAACCAAGAAAGTGCTGAGCTTACATTTTCAGTAAACTGTTCGTTTGCTGATAGATCAGATCGGTATCTTAGTGCATAAGTAACACCAACTGGGTCATCTGAAGGTTTATTTAATTTTTTTGTAGATGATAATTGCTCTTGATATTTCGTCATTCTTTCAAGGTTATTATTTAAATTCGTTAATAATTGTGCATTCATCATTCCTGAAGTAACTCTCATCTTCAACGACTCCTTCAATCAGCTTTCTATAGTCCTACTCGACCTGTTCCGTTGATTAATTTATTTAACAATTCATCAATCGTTGTCATCATCCGTGCGGAAGCGTTATATGCTTGTTCAAATTTGATCATATCCGCTAATTCCTCATCTAAAGATACTCCACTAACTGATAAACGGTTGATTTCTACTTGCTGTACCAACACTAGTTGATTATCTACTTGTCGACTCGCTTCTTGTGACTGAACACCTAATTGTCCAATCATGGATCGGAAAAATTCATCAAAGGTTCCGTTTGACAGCACTGGATCTCCTGCTGTACCTGAGGTGTAACTTAAATCTACATTTTTCAATCCCGCAATTAACAATGAAATATCATTATTCCCAAAAATTACTTTTCCACTTTCGTCAACTCGTGACGATGAAGCAATTTTGGAAGGGTTATCCTGAATCTCTGGATTTACAGTAATGCTGCTCGCATCCCATTCCGTAGCACCCTCTTTTAAAGTAAAAAATGGAATGCCCGATTGTGGAGGATCTTCAAGAGAATAACCTAATTCATGTATTCCATTCAAACCTTTAACGGTTACGGTTGTATCTGCTCCTAATGTTCTTTCTTCTATTGTTCCAGTATAAGTAATCCCATTTAAAGTTGTCCCTTCAGGAATTACCGAACCCTCTGGAAGTGTCACTTCTACGTCACCTTCTACCAAAGCTTTTACCATAGCATCTATTTGAAAAGCATATTCTGACACGTATTCATCCCTTGATTGAACCATACCGTATAGTTCACCGCTATTTAAATCTCCAGAAGAAATACTGCTGTTTAAAGAGGCTTCATCAAATGTAAATTCTTTATTAATCCCATTTACTAAACTAATATTACCCATAGTGATTGAGTAGCCATTTTCTGTTTCAGAAACATCGATATTTACGATATTGGAAAGCTTGTCCACGAGAAAATCTCTCTGATCTCTTAGATCATTTGCATTATCGCCCATTCCTTCTATTCTAAAAATCTCGTTATTTAAATTTGTAATTTGCGTCAGTATATTATCTGCTTCTGTCATTTTTACGTTCATATTTTCGGTTAAATCTTTCGCAAAATCATTGAGCTGTTTATCTAATTGATTCAAAGTATCTGTTAATGCCAGTGCATTTTCTTTTAATGCAGTACGTGCTGTAACATTTTCTGGATCATTACTAACATCCTGCCATGCGTTCCAAAACTTCTCGAGAACTTGCGTTAATCCTGTTTCAGAAGGTTCGTTAAATATGGCTTCTAATTTTTGTAATGTATCTTCTTTTATAGACCATTCCCCGAGATATTTTTGCTCATTTCGATACTGATCGTCTAAAAATCTGTCTCTAATTCTATTAATGGAATCGAAATCTACCCCTTGTCCAATTTGACCTGGGTTTGTACTTCTCATGAAACCTGGAGCTTCCATAGGTTTAGAAGCGACAAGATTTACGGATTGTCTAGTATACCCCACTGTATTTGCATTTGCTATATTATGTCCAATCGTATTCATTACCGTTTGCTGTGCAGTTAAAGAACGTTTGGCGATTTCTATTCCTCCGAATGTAGATCCCATATGTACCCTCCTTCGCTAGCTTTTTTAACCTTTCACATCAAATATTCCTTTACGAGAACCATGCTGATTCTTTAATGGATTTTGATAGGTCACATTGTCGTCTGCTGTACCCAATACCGTTTCTAATGTCACATTAATATAAGATAAAGATTGTTCGATTAATTGTTGATTCAATTTATTCACATGGTTCATTTCATCCATAGTTTTCAAAAGTTTATTCTGTGCAGCCTCCAAAGCTTTTTGTTCCTCTGGATCAATGATGAATCTTGTTAACTGCGTAATGGTAAGGTTTGGATTCGGCTGCATTCCTTTTTGTTTTACGGTAGTTTCAACAGTCTTCACCCGTTTAGAATCTATTTCTGTAATTTGTTTTAACAACATTGATTCCTGATTCATGATTTTCGTAAGTTCTTCTATATTATTATCAATTATGATTTGTTTTTTCTGTTTACCAAGCTCTATTAATTTGAAGTGAAGCTGATCCAACATTTCTAAATGTTGTACTATGTCATAAACTGACATGCTCTCTCACCTTTTTCATTGTTTTTTGAAATACGGTAATAGTTTCTCTGCGATTTTGTTGGGCTCTACTTGATACGTTCCATTAGAAACGCTTTGTTTTAAGTCTTCTATTTTCTCTTCTCGTTCCGTTGGTTTTGTATCCAGCAATTCTTTCGCTTCAGGTGAAATTTGCACTTCATCCCGCTGCATAGCTTTTTTACTTGCTTTCTTTTCTTGGTTTATATCCTGCTGTTGACGATAGTTTTGAATCGCGTTTACTGGATTGATTTTATTAATTTTCATGTGAATCACCTCACAAATCTCTTTACATACAAATAAGCCGATCGTCATTTACTGTTATTATCGGCGAGTTTGTTGAGAAACTTTATAGTTATTCATCATTTTATAATTTCTTTTTCATGTTGCTGTTCTTATGTAGATAAGAAGCCTTTGCTTCCTCTTGCTCTTCTTCAGCATTTCTACTTGTTACATCACGAACCTCTCTCGCAATTCTAAGGCTGCAGTTATCACATATTTTTCCTACTTTTATTAATTGCCCGCATGAATTACAAGGATAACCTAAGTTTACCAATTCACCAATTAAAATACGACCTTCATGAATAAATTGTGTGATTTGACGCACGGATACATCTGTTTCTTCACTTAATTCATAAATCGTACACGCGCGGTTCTCTTTTATATATTCCGTACATCTTTCATATTGTTGATTGATATCTTCCACACATCTTGGACAGATGTTACTAACGTTCTTCACAAATAAACGACCGCAATTTATACAATTATTTAATTGATCTATAGACATAATATACACCTCGGATTTCTATATATCCTACCAAAATAAACTATTTTTTATTAATATATCATACCTGAAGAAGGTTAGTGTGTATACTACTATATTGTCAATTATTGCATTAAAATGTAGAAAATTATGGTATACTATTCCTTGTACAACTTCAACTTGAGTGGGAAAGCTCCTTCCTGAAAAGGAGGTGATGCTTATGAACATTTCCTTTGTCGATGTGATCATGTTCGGAATATTTCTTCTGGCACTGTTGACATATATTGAAAAAAGGAAATAACCCCACTCTATGGTTGACGCCTAGTGGGTTATTCCCTTCACTTTTTACTTTGGAAGGAGTTCCTACCAAAATGAGTTGTACACGGAGTCGGCTGGCACCCGACTCTTTTTTATTGTATCAATTAATATACATATTATACCACTCAGTAATTGAAAATGCACTATTTAATCTATTAGCTGATCTCTTACAGCTTGGTGTTCCTCAGAACCTACAACCTCAAGACCTGCTTCAGATAAAGGAGCATCATTTATGCGATATTTTTCCTTTAACCTTAATATCCTCTCTACACCTTCGTTTAACTGGTGTAAAGAAATCTCTCCAGCTTCAACAGCCACTTCAATTGATTGTATTGCCTCTAATTGCAAATCATATTGATGTGAATAAAGTAAAAGATCCATCCCAGCTTGGACAGCATATACCGCAGCTTCTCCTGCTCTGTAATGTTTTTTAATCGCTCCCATTTCCATATCATCCGTGATAACAACACCTTGAAAATCCATTTCATTTCGTAATAACTCCGTAATGAGTATTTTTGATAATGATGCAGGTCTTCCACTCCCATCTAGGTTAGGGTATTGAATATGGGCAGCCATCACTACATCTGCACCTTCCTGTATTGCTTCTTGAAATGGTTGAAGTTCTAGTTCTTTCAGTTGCTCTACCGTTTTATAAACTACAGGTAAACCTATATGTGAATCAACAATAGTATCACCATGTCCAGGGAAGTGTTTCACTACAGGTATGACATTCGATTTTTGCAAACCGAACATAAATGCGGTTCCGTGTTCTTTAACTATTTCTGGTGTTGTTCCATAAGCACGGTCTCCGATAACTGTATTTTGGGGATTACTGAAAATATCAAAAACAGGTGCGTAATCCATATTAATACCATGTGCTGCCAATTCTTTACCAATCACTAGCCCGATATCATGAGTTAGGAGAGGATTATCCTTTCCCCCTATAAATAAATTGGATGGGAATTTGGTCGCGTTGCTTGGCAAACGAGACACTCTACCGCCTTCCTCATCTACAGAGATAAATAATGGGACTTGATTGGACTGATTTAGTTGCTTTAAATCATTGGTTAGCTGTATAAGCTGCTTACTTGTTTCAATATTTCTACTAAATAAAATAATGCCACCAACATGGTGATTTTGAATCAAGGTTTTAATTTGATCATTTGGTACCAAACCATCAAAACCTACTACAAAAAGTTGACCGATTTTTTGTTTTAATGTCATTTGTTCAAGTTGTTGAATGATTGGATCTTGTTCTTGTTCATCTTCTATGAAAGAAGATTGATCCTCATTTGGTGGAGCTGAATCTTTTGCATCTATTCCCACCGAAGGATTAGACTTTGGGATTCCTGTGGGTGGGGTATCTCTTAAATCTATGGGATCAGCACTCTGACAGGCTGTTAGAAAACTAATTATGATAATGAAGGGTACTAAAACCCATTTGTTCATGTCATTCATTCCTTCCTCAAGGATAACTCCTCATCACTTTATTTTTCGATGGATGGACCACATTTCTGCTTCTACTTCTTGTGGAAGAAGCCCTGCATGTCCGATAAAAGATTGATTTGATTTTCTAATGGCTAACATTAAACTAATATGACCGTTGCCAAAACCTTATAAAACTCTATAAAGTCATGTTTATTTCCCTGTTCATCGTGTCCGATTTTGCCATGGCTACTCTCGTTTGATATAACACATCCAAGGGCGTAAATTCCCATACAACGAATGGTACACATCAACGATATCTTTTAAAGTGATATTACGCTGATTTGTTGATAGTTTGATAGATTCAGACTTGCATTATAGTCTCGATCTATCACCAAACCACATGAATTACATTGGTATGTACGATCTGATAGTTTAAGGTCTTTTTTTACTTCTCCACAACAACTACATGTCTTAGAAGATGGATACCATTTATCAGCGAGTATTAATTCAATTCCATAAAACTTACATTTGTACTCCATTTGTTTTTTAAACTCATGTAAACATTGTTTTGCAATCGCTTTGGATAAATGTTTGTTTTTCATCATGCCTTTAATATTCAAATCTTCCATAACAACTTTAGATGGCTTGGTTTTCACGATCTCATTCGTTGTTTGATGCAAATAATTGTTTCTTATATTTGCTAATTTACGGTGTACTAACTTTATTTTCTTTTCGAGTTTTATAATGTTGCATGTTTTGACGAAACGGTTTCCCTCCTTATTCATTTCATATTTTTTTGATAGGGTGCGTTGCAACCTACGCAACTTCTTTTCCATCTTTTTGATTCTTTTTGTTTTGTTTATATTTTTAAACGTCATTCCATTACTACATACAGCTAAATCTTTAATACCTACATCAACACCGATAACTTCATCTGTTAATTCAATTTTCGATTGTTCTTCTTCCACTCCAACGGATAAATACCAGTACTTTCCGTCAAAACTTACTCTAGGGTTCATGTATTTCACTTCCATCGGAATTTGTTCAGTTGTGTTAACCCATCCTACCTTTTCGATCAACACTTTCATTGGCTTTACTTTCAACTTTTCCGTGTCATTGTAAAACGATGGTTTACTTTTACGTCTGCTCTTAAACTTTGGTTTGTCAGCCAGACCTTTAAAGAAACGTTTATAAGCATTACAAGCATCTTTAACAGCTTGTTTAGCCACGTTATTTGACACTTCATTTAGCCATTGCAACTCAGTTTTCTTTAATTGGGTTAGTTCTTTCCTCAACGTACCATCTAAGATAAACTTCCCACCGTTGTTGTAGTTTTCTTCTTGTCTTGCCAATGTCCAGTTGTAGATGAATCTTGCTGTACCAACGGATTGCCAAAGCTTCTGCTCTTGCTCTTCATTCGGCTTGATTCTAATTTTCTTGGCTAGGATCATCTTCAACTAACTCCTTAATCATTTTCTTAGCTTTGTTGGCTCTTTTACCTTGAAGTCTGCAACTAAACACAGTCACAATTTGAATTAAATCCTCAACTAATTCTTGTTCTTCGGTTTTTTCCGTGTGATCTATAATTTCAATTGTTGTTCCATATTTGTCACATAGATTTTCTATTAATTCAAAACCAAATCGAATTAAACGATCTTTATAAAGGATGACTACTTTCTCTACTTCTGAATTCGTAATCTTATCTATGAGTTGATTTAATCCCTTTTTATTGTAGTTAATCCCACTGCCAATATCAGAAATGATTTCAAATTGATAACCTTTTGCTAACATATAGGTTCTTACGTTTTCTATCTGTCTTTCAAGATCATCTTTTTGCTTATGGGAGGACACTCTACAATAACCTATGACTTTTTTGTTTAATTGCTTTTCTCCTTTAATACCTAAGAAGTGATTAAGTTGTTCTTGAGAATAATATCGATAACCACTAACTGACACGTGATCAGGCTTAAATTTTCCTTGTTTATCCCAATTTCGCAATGTATCCTTTGTTTTTCCAATTAACTTTGCAAATTGGCCTATTGAGTAGTATTTCAAATCTATCAACTCCTTATCCTAATTATACCAACTATAGTATAAAAAAGATAAAAAGTTTTATAGACTTTCATAATTGTTATTTAACTGTTATTACCCTTCTTCATATTTGTTCATCCATAATTTCATTCGTTCTTTAGTAAAATCCTCGGTCCAAATTGTCCCTTTACCAATATATTTCATCACATCTGGGTCAGAGGTCATTGAAATTAAGAAGTTCAAATATTTCAATGTGTATTTTCGAAAGATGAGACGATCAGTTTCTATCATTTTATATTTCTCCTTTTATTTTATAAAACAATGATGCTGTAAATATGCCTAATAACGTTCCAGAAATGGGTGAAACAACTAAGATTCCAATAGTATTATTGCTTGATGTGAATACAAGTTTTAAAATAGTAACTATCAAAGCAATGGATAGAACTATACTCCAGTATTTTAGTTTTTGATTTTGGCTAATGATTCTTTTTCTATGTACAATATTTTGTTTACGCAATAATTGGAAACATAGGAGGGTTAACAACACAAGACCCGATATAGATAATGTGTGCTGTAGTAACTTATATACAGACATCTCATTTATTATATTTGATAAGAAAGAAAATTTTAAAACAAAATACCCACTTGTATGTGTAAAAGCATCTATAAAAATATGAGAAAAGAAGCCAATAACTACTGAGGTTAAAAAAACAAGCCATTTTCGAAACGTATTTAACTGCCATGAATGGAACACTTGATAGGACCTCATATCTAAGTTATAGAAACTGGGTAAATGTAATGATAGGGTTTTAACTATTATTTTATGAAAAATGAAAGCAAATAAAATACTTAGAGGAATAGCCTGCACAATCAATCCTGTTAATGAGTGACCTATTGTTCGATAGGGTTCCAATGCTATGAAATACTCAAAATCAGGGGACATACTTCCTAGGACGAGACCCGTAACACAAAAATACTTTGGTTGAATCCATTTTAGTGGAATGGCATATAGTGGATGTGAGAAAGTGAATGGCATATTGATTCTCCTTTATTGGTATCTCCATTCCATCTAAGACATAAAGCTTTCTATAATCAGGTTTAATATTTTACCTATTTTTATGTGTGTTGTAAATGATTTTTACTATTATCCACATTATAACACTATAGAGTTTGTGAAAATTCATTTACTTATATTTCGTATGTTTCGAATATTCAAAAAAAGGGAAATATGCGATATAATAGGAGGTGAAAGAGAGGTGATCATTTTGATTCAATACGTACCAAAAGAACAAATTCAAATGGTTAGAGAGCAGAGCGCTTCATTTAATCCGAATCAACAATTGTTTTTAGATACCCTTGCTACTTTTTTAACAGCTCAAACTACTTTAACAAAAAAAGATATTATTGATTTAATAGACCAAGCTAATGATGCAGGTGCACCTGATTTTGCAAATTTATTAAATTCATTAGTTGATAAACCCTATTCAGAGATTGCAAAAATCCCTTTAAATACTAGTGAAAAATTTTACAGTGCTAATGAATTTGCTGATATTTGTGGTGTCTCAGTGCAATTAGTTCGCAGGGAGTGTGACAAAAAAAACATTCAAGCAACTAAAGGGAAAAAAAATTCTTGGATTATTTCTGAAAAACAATTTGGAAATCCACTTTGTCAGCGCTGGTTAAAAAACAAACAAATGATGTGGTCAAATATTAAAGATGCAAAGGAAGTTTTAAAAGAAAGTGATGCATTTATTCAAAACATGAAAAAAATTGAAGAAGACAGAAAGAAATAGGAGAAAATAAATGAAACGATATTTAATTGATACTAACATCGTCCGCTTCTATATTCAAGGTAATACTCAAGTAGAAACTTTTATGAAACAGTGTGAAGTGAATGATGATATTCTTCTCATTTCTATGGTAACCGTAGGAGAGTTAAGATCTCAACTCATTGAGATTAATAGTAAACATCGACCAGCATTGCGACGGTTAATTAAAACATTCCCTAAAATCGAAGTCACAGACCCAGAAGATAAAAAAGCACACGCATATAGAAGAATGGCTAGGAAGATAAGAGCACAGCACCAAAAAGAAAAGAAACCCTATCAACCTAAGTTACCTGGACTAGCAGATTCTAAAATTGCCGTGGATGCAATCAACGAGCAATTAGATATCATTACTAACAATACAAAAGACTTCCAAATTGCTCGTTTCTTTGGTATTTCTCTTTATGATCCTATCAGAAATTTATGGTATTATCCTATTAAAAGAAGATTAGAGAATCATACTAGATTTATACTCCCTAACGAAAAATATACTTAAACATCACCTCGCCCAAGTTACCCCATACACCTTAGCAGGCAAGTAAGACGTAATCACTTTCGCACACTCATTTAACGTACTGCCCGTTGTATATACATCATCAATCACAATGATACGCATAACTCTCCCTTTATTTATTCGTTTCAATTCTTTTTCATTGATAACAAAGGCTCCTTGTATATTAGAAAAACGATTTGACCAAGAGCCTACACTTTGTTTTTCGGTATGTCGAACTCTTTGCAAGAGTTTAACGACAGGAATTTGATGTAGTCTACTCAGACCTTTCGCAAATCGTTCTGCTTGATTAAAACCTCTCTCTTGTAATCTTTGCTCACTTAACGGGATATAAGTAAAGCAGTTTATAGGGTAATTCTTTAATGGAGTGGACGTTAATAAAAATTGATATGCATAATCTACCATTTTTATAAATAAATCTTCGATTCTTTCATCCCCTCTGTATTTATATAACGCCAACCATTCACGCATGATGTCATTGTATTCCACTGCACTTCGACTGTATTCATAATAGGTGTTTGATCTGCGATCACAATCTTGACAAACTTCAAATCGTCCACATTTGAGGCATAAAACTTTGCTTATCCACGGTATCTTTGCAGTACATGATTTACATAAGGATAAATTATGATTAGCTTGCGGGGTTACTTTACAGATCAAACATATTCTAGAGTTATTTGAAAAAAAGGAACGCAAAAGCTGGAGCTGAGTTTGAATAAAATGATCTTTTTCTTTAAACATTGAATCTACCA